>JAFQUP010000018.1 GCA_017408405.1 Thermoguttaceae bacterium | reverse complement strand
GGCGACCAGGGAACCGTTAAAGTAGTAGTTCAGCGTGTTTCCGTGATGTCTGACTGCGACGTGATTCCATTCCGTGCCGACAGGGAGTTCGTAGTTGGATGTGTGGGTCGAGCCGGCAACATTGTATTCGAGTGCTTTTGGGGTGAGTTTAAAGAAATTGTATCCGCCGTCGACTGACGGGTATCGGTTTCCAATGATGACGTCAGTCGTGTTCTCGCCGCTTTGAATATACGCGGTGTACGTAAAATCGGGGCTTCCCGCAGAAATGAGCGGGAGCGTGCCGATGCTGATCCCGCCGGCGTTGGTGAATTTCGCAACGGTGGAACCTAGGATGTCGTCCTCAACGAACGAAACTCCGCTTCCGAAAATCGTGCCGTTCGTCAAATTCGCCCAGTCGCCGGAAGCTGCGTTTCCGGCCGCCATTTCAAGATGTGTCGCGCCGTCGAAATTCCAGACACCGACCAAAGCGTCCGCGAAAGCATTCGAAGCGGAAGCACACATTACTGCCCCGGTCAAAAACGTCGATAAACTGGTTTTAGCAAATTTGGACTTGCGGGTATTAATTTTCATGGTTTCAATCCTGACTACCTGAAACAAAAACTCGACATTCAACCCTTTCTCAATAATTTACTTATTTTAGCTCAAATTTAATATAAAGCAAGGATTTTCATGAGAAATTTTAGAAATTTTCTCAAAATATTGCCAAAAGACAGTAAAATATGACAAATTTACGGGATGAAGAGTTTTTGGCGTTTTAATTTTGGATTTAAACTAAAAAAGCCCCGCGTAACGCGAGGCTTGATTCAATCAAGATAGCAGCGGAGGGACTCGAACCCCCGGCAAGCGGATTATGACCCCGCTGCTCTACCAACTGAGCTACACTGCCAAAAAGATTTCAAGAGCAACTCTCTCAAATCATGAACGTAGTATATCAGATTTTTTCATTCTGTCAAGAGGGCATGAGAAAAAAATTTAAAAATCAGGCAAAAATTGCTTCGGGGGGCTTGAAATAGCGCGGCAATCTGTTAAACTTTGAGAAGTTGAGGTTTTCTCTGAATCCACATTCACGCGAAAGAATCCTGTGAATGTGATCGTTTTGAGATTCTGGAAATCCCTCGAGAACATCGCATGATTTTGTTCCAGAGTGTGTTTCCGACAACCAATACGCTTTTTGTTTAAAGTTCGCTATCCGGAACGTCCTGCGCGAGTCGTGAAAGCGTTTTGGAAGAGATTTTATCCCGTCGGGCACGACGATTCCATTTTAGTGAGCGTCCTGATTCAGCCCGCTTTTTCCTGCCATCAGAAGGAGTTTTTGAATGAAGATCAGTTCCATTTTCCCATTAATTTTGAGTGCTGCGGTGTTTTTCAGTACTGGCGCAATCATGAAAGCCGCGGAAAACACGGCAGAGGCACGTACACCGAATCCGTCAGTCATGAGCGCGAAGTACTATGAATACTGGAATGATGAGGTCCAGAAAGAGATTGATGCCCGTATCGAGAAATACCGAAAGGCGGACGCGGAGATTAAGCTCGAAAACGTGAAATCCGGCACGGAGATTCAAGTGGAGCAGATTTCTCACGAGTTCATTTTCGGCGCGCACCTTTTCAATTATCGTCAGCTTGGTACGAATGAGCGGAACGCGCGCTACGAGGAGCTTTTCGGTACGCTGTTCAACTCCGCGACGGTCGCGTTTTACTGGAAGCATTTCGAGCTTGAAAAAGATAAACCGCGTTTTAAAACGGAGTACCGAGACACTGCGGAATTTTGGAATCAGTGCGAAGATCCGTACCGTCAGCCGCACTGGCGCCGTCCATCAAGTGACCAATGCGTGGAATTCTGCGAATCGAAAGGCATCCGGATTCACGGTCATACTCTGGTATGGGGAAATCGCCGTCACCAGCACCCGGAGTGGGTTTGGGATGAAGTGGCCACTCCTGAAGAACTTGCTAAAATCCGCGTGGATCGGAAAGTATTTTACTCGAATACTACGGATCAGATTTATGAAATGATTCCGAATTTCATTGAGGAGTACGAACGCCGAATGTTCGACCGCATCCGAATCATCGGCGAGCATTACGGAGACCGGATCGACAGCTGGGACGTGGTGAATGAGAGCGCTATTGACTTCCACGGTAACGTACGCACGGGCGAAAAGATGATGAAAAGCGCGTACGGCATCATGCCCGCGGATTATCCGCTGAAATCGTTCCAGTACGCGCAGAAATACCTTTCTAAAAACGCGAAACTGAATATTAACGATTACGCGAATAATCAGAATTACGCAAATCAGACGAAAGCGCTTCTCGCGGCGGGCTGCGAAATCGACATCATGGGTTCCCAGATGCACCTTTTCAATCCGCAGCAAACGCTTGACATCGCACAGGGCAAAGAACTCATGACTCCCGCTCAAATTTGGAACACGATGGAGATTCTCAGTCAGGCCAATCTTCCAATCCACCTGAGCGAAATCACGATTACCGCGCCGAATAATGATGAAATTGGTCAGGATATTCAGGCGATCGTGGCACGGAACCTTTACCGGATGTGGTTCTCCATCCCGAAAATGATGGGGATCACGTGGTGGAACACGGTGGACGGCTGCGGAGTGGCGGGAGAACCGACCACGTCAGGCCTGATGACACGCGATGTCCTTCCCAAACCGTCTTTTTACGCGCTGGATCAGCTGATCAATCACGAATGGAAAACCAATTTCACGCGTAAGGCGGAAACGGCGGAGATGACGCTGAAATTTCGCGGATTCAAGGGCAAGTACCGTGTCACGTGGACAGATGCCTCCGGCGAAGTGAAAACGCTGGAAACCGTCGTGAAATAATCTATTTCATCATTCAGAATCAAAACACTCCGGACGGCGGAGCCTTCACGGTTCCCCCGTCCGGTCAAAATTCCGCGCGGCACATTGAAAGCCGCCTTTGCTTTTCTCCCCAAAAATCAGAAAGGAAATCCAATGAAATGTTCCTATCGGCCTCAAGGCGTCTGCTCGCAGCAAATTACGTTTGATTTGACGGACGGCATCGTTCGTGAAGTTCAGTTTTACGGCGGCTGCCCCGGCAATCTCCAGGGCATCGCGCGTCTGGCGGAAGGGATGCCCGCGGACGAACTCATCGCGCGTCTTCAAGGTATTCAGTGCGGCGGAAAGCCCACTTCATGTCCCGACCAGTTCGCCAAAGCTCTTTTGGCGGCCAAACAGAAAATCAAAGAGGAAAACAGCTGAAAAGGACCCAGCCGATGAACCAAACGCCGGAATTCATTTTTTTCGACCTCGGGAAAGTACTTCTCGAATATGATTTTTCAATCGCGGAAAAACGTCTCAACGCTCTGACTGGTCTGGACGGAAAAGCCGTTATGGACGCGACTCTTGCCCAAGCGACTCCCATTTGCGAAGCCATCGAAACGGACAGAATGAGTTCACGTGAACTTTATCTTTGGGTTATCGAAAATTTCGGAATGACTCTCGCCCAGGAGGAATTTGAAGCCGCTCATCGAGACATTTTCTCCCCCATGACGGATTCGTGGGAAATGATTAAAGACCTGAAAGCCGCCGGGATTCGGATGGGGATTCTCTCAAACATTTGCCGGGTTCACTGGGATTTCTGCGTCTCACGCTTTCCCGAACTCTTTCAGCTTTTTGACGTTCCGCTGTCAAGCGTCGAACTGAAAGCTCGAAAACCAGGCCGTGAAGTTTACCTTCGAGCAGCGGAACGCGCTGGTACCGATCCTTCAAAAATCCTTTTCTTTGACGATCGGCCGGAAAATATCGAAGGCGCGAAAAATGCCGGTTTCGATGCCGTTCTCTTCACGGACACCCGCGACGCCCGCAGCGCGCTTCAAACGCGGGGACTCCTTCGTTCATGAATCCGTATCCAAGGCAGGACCACCCGCGTCCTGCCTTTTCCATTTTGGAACCGCTGACCATCCGCGGTTTCACGTCACTTAAGCCGTTCGCGATTTCCCGCCGTTTAATTCACGTTCCCCTGGCGTCAGGAGGTATCCCATGAAACGATTTACTCATTTCCTGATTTTTTGTTTTCTGTGCGGTTTTTTCCTCCCAGGAACATTCCGCGTATCGAGTGCCATCGGCGCGATCTGGGGAAAACCGGAATCCCCGGCAGTCGTGAATCCGGCCGTCCGCTCCACTCATCAGCAATTCATTTCCCTCTCAGGCGAATGGGATTTCGCGCTGGGCAACTGGTTCCTTCGCTGGCGCATGGGCAAAGACGAACCGGGCTGGGACTACTCACCAACCGAGGTCCGAAAAATTCAGGTTCCCGGCTGCTGGGAAGCGCAGGGATTCGGACATCCTGGGCCCAACCAAACGTGGGATCCGTCCTGGGACTGTCCCAGTGTCAAGCTTCGTCACCAGTTCATGGGAGCCGCAAACTATCAGAGAAAATTCGAGCTTCCCTCCGAATGGGCAGGAAAGCGGATCTGGCTGAAAATCGGCGGCGTGCGGACAGACGCCTACGTTTGGGTGAATCGAAAAAAAGCCGCGTACGTGAATAATTTCTGCGGAACCGTTAAATTCGACATTTCGGATCTCGTGAGATTTGACGCCCCCAACGAAATCACCGCCTTCGTCAGAAACGACACGCCGTCCCGAAAAGGAGGACTTTCCGCGATCCATTCATTCGGCGGCTTTTACCGCGACATTGAACTGGAAGCCACCGCGGAGGCCTGGCTCGACGACGTTTGGGTCCGTTCCAATTTTGAAAAACGCGCGGCAGAAATTCGTTTCGCGGTCCGTTTCGCCGAAAATCCATCCCCAAAAGAAAGTTCGACGGAAAAAACGAATGAAAATCTCCGTCAGTATCGTGTTCAGGTTCGAATCCTCGACGCCAATGGAAAAATCATCACGGAGAAGGAAAAAGAAACCCCGGGAATGAGATACTCGGAAAATGACGTTCACCTCATTCCGCTGGAAGCGATGGACTCTCTGATGCTGCCGATCCCCAACGCCAAACTCTGGACGCCGGAAAAGCCGAATCTTTACCTTGCCGAAGTCACTCTCCTGAACGCGGATGGCGAAGTCCTTCACGGATGGTCCCAGCGGTTTGGCCTTCGGGAATTCAAGGTAGTCGGAAACCGTTTTTTCCTGAACGGAATCCCTTACTTTCTGCGCGGATGCGGTGACCATTTTTGCGACGTACTGAATCTCGTCTACCCGCCAAGCCGCGAACTTTTTCGGGAAACGCTAACCAGATTCAAGGCGGCTGGATTCAATTTCGCGCGTCACCATACGCGCTGCCCGCATCCGGAGTATTTCGACGCGGCAGATGAGATTGGACTGCTTTTGATGCCGGAATTGCCGTACTATCATGACGTACCGACCGAAGGATTCACCTTCGATCCGCTCCGGGACATTCAGGAACTTTTCCAGACCTACCGGCGTCACGTCTCCTTCGCGGCCTATTCCACCGGAAATGAAGGATTTCTCGGAGACGGCATCGACCTTGAAGTTTACCGCTGGGCCAGAAAAAACGATCCGGAACGCGTTTTTCAGCACCAGGACGGAGGGAAAAATACCGCGGAAAACTCCGACTTCTTTTCTCCAAACGGCTACGGACTCTCCTCCTCCATTCTGCCATGGGAACCCGGAGCCTTCGCGGAACTCGAGAAACCCTTCGTCGCGCACGAGTATCTGAATCTTTCGATCAAACCAAATCCGTACCTTGAAAACCGCTATTCCGGGGCGGTTCTTCCGCCGGCATCCGTTCAGAAACGTCACGAGGACCTCGCCCAATGCGGCCTTGACGAAACGTGGGGGAAACGCTGCCTCAAAGCGGGAGAACGCCTTCAGGCCTTTTGGCAGAAGCAGGGAATCGAGCAGGCACGGCGTGACCCGGACTGCGACGGATACGCGTTCTGGTCGATTACCGATGCCGGCGCCGCCTCTCAAGGATATCTGACTCAATTCAACGAATTGCGCGAAAACGCCTGGACTCTGGAGCAATTCCGCGCCTTCAACGGACCAACCGTCCTGCTCCTCGAAACCGAACCAGACTCCCAAATCGTAACCGCCGGGCAAAAAATCCGACTCAAATTCCTCCTCTCGCATTTTGACGCGTACGCGCTAAACCAGCCAACCCTCCGCCTCAAACTCCTGGCCTTGGCTGACGGTGAGGAAAAAATCCTTGCCGAAAATGAATTAACCCTAAAGGAAATTCCCGCCGGAACTCTCACCAATCTCCATGAAACCGAATTTGAACTGCCTGAAATCGAATCGCGAAAACTCCTCCTGAAAGCGGAACTAATTACCAGCGGCGGAAAACTCCTAACGAAAAATCAATGGAATTTCTGGTGCTTCGCGAAACGTGAAAAACCGGAACTCGACCAGGTTTTCGCCTCACCGGCTCTTTTCAGACCGCTCTCCAAACGATATTCCGGCCTGAAACTTTTCGACGAGAATGAGCGGAATATCAGAAAAAAACCTAACTCTCTACTGATTGCCGAAAGCAGTGACCTGGATGAAATCTCCGCCGCGATCAATGCCGGAATGAGAATCCTCGTCATCTCGCCCGCATCCCCCGTCCCCGACGTTAAACTCGGCTGGTGGTCACTCGGAACGCAAATCGGAACCGCGTTTGAACTCCCGGAAACCGAAAACTCCAAACCTTTTTCCGACAGCGAATTCCTCGAGCCTCTTTGGTTCAGACTCGTCCGAAAAGGAGGCGCGGACCTGAAAAAACCAACTTTTTTGGGACGTCTGGAACCGCTGGCGGTCGGAGAAGGGGCGGATTCATGGTTCCTCTATCTTGGACAGGCAAAAATCCAAAATGCCCGTGTTTTGGGAACATTTGCCCTTGCCCTGCTCGAAGAAAATCCCGAAGCTCTGGCTTTTTTGGACTATCTCATCCACTACGCGCGCTCGGAAAAATTCCACCCCAAAACAGAATCGAAATTTACCCCGCCAAAATCCCAGGCACCGCCAGGAATGATTTTGGGATTTAAAGAACTCCTGAACGGCTCCGAAACTTACTTCGGAACCACTTATTTCTCGGAGACTGCCCCTTTTTTCATCTGCCGACAGGACCAAATCGGAAACAGACTGGATTGGCTCACCGACCCCATTCCCCAAACCTCTGTCTCAATTCCCAAACGTACCAAATCAACCCCTGAAACTGCCGACTCAAACGCTGAAACCAAAGCAAACGCTGAAACCAAAGTACCCCCTGAAAGTTCCGAAACGGACCAAACGTTAACGTTCACGTTCGCGGGAATGATGGGTTACCTTTCTCAACCCCAAACGGAAGGCTTTCGGCTCCTGGTGAACGAAAAAGAAGTTCTCCGATTTGATCTCACGCCGGAAGAACGAAAAGAAACAGTTTGGCACTCGACAGACGGAAAATATCAGCTGCGTTTCCTTCTCCTCTCGACGGCAGAAAGAGGAGAAGACCGGCACGGAAAGTTTTTCCTCACGATTCCGAAAACTGACGGGAAAACGGGCGAACGCCTCAAACTTTCGGTAGAGTCGCTCGGGAATGAAAGCCGAAGATGGTTTGGACTCTGCCCCTACCGGAATCTCCTTTAACTTCGCGGAAAGAAAACCATGCTCAATCGACCAACTCCACGCCAAAACGCCTACTCCGATTTTCTCGGCCTTCGGCACGGATCAAAAGAAACAAAAAATTCCATTTCAAATCGAATCGGTGCCCGAGTGGACGAGATCAGTGAAGGAGACCTTGAACTTTTCTGTCCCAACTGCGGGGAACCGGTTCATTTGACGTACACGCGGCGGCGATTTTGCGACACGTGCCGGAAACCTTTTTTCTTTTTCCGCGGAAAACTCCTGACGGAAGAGGAAGCCGGAAAAATCCGAAATCCTTTCACGAAAGAAGACGTGAAAACGTTTCGTCAAAAATACCGTTCGAAATCCTACGGGAAAAACTCCGGCGGAAACTCCGTCTTCGGAAAAAGCTCCGCCCAACCCGTCCCCAAATGGCAGATGGAACGTTTTCGGCGTCTTTTGCCCTCCCTCGAATGTCCCAATTGCGGAATTCCCGTCAAAGAAACGGCCGTCAAGGGTGCCGCGCCAGTCAAACCCGAAAAGTACTGGATTTGCCCGGAGTGCGCGGCGATCGGCGTCTTTGATCTCAAACGCGGTGAATTCATGCCGATGGAAGAGTATGAACGGACACACGAAACAGATTGACTCACTCCAACCCAGACGGGGAAAAACTCCGTCCCCGGTCACTCAAAATGTCCCCTTTTGGATACTTACTGGCCCATCACTCAAAAAAACTCAAAATACTCTCCAGAATTCAATCCCCCCCAAAACAAAAAGCCTTCCGTAAGGAACCAGAAGGCTTTGGGCGGAATCAAAAGAAACCGTTAAAAAGAACTTATTTGACACAGCAGTCTTTAAGACCTTTCAGCGGCTTAATCTTGATTTTGCTGGAAGCGGGTTTCGCCGGAATGTCACGAAATTCACCTTTCTTGAAGGGATTTTCGACATGCTTCTTGGCTTTCTGGGCCGGAACGCTTTTCTTTTCAATCTTCAAAAGACCCGGAAGCACGAACGCGCCAGCACCTTTCGGAGCAACGCTTTTGCGGATTTCTTCCGTAAGCGCGTCAAGGACCTTAGCGACATCTTTTTTGGTCATACCGGTCGCGGCCGCGATATTGGACTGGATTTCGGATTTCGTCAAAGGTTTGACGGGAGCGGGGGCTGCTTTTTTAGCCATAGTTCATTCCCTCCTTGGGATAAATAAAAAAACAAATGGAAAACTCTCTCCGGCCTTGGGATATCCCCAAAAGTGAAACCGAATCATTTTCTTTTACTGATTAAATATTGTTTCGCAAAAAAAAACAAGTGGGATTAAGCAAAAAAATGCCAAAAAACCGAAAAAAAGTGAAAAAAATTAAAAATATTTCCATTTTTCAGCCTTTTTTGACCATTTCGGACTCTTAACCCCGTAAATTTACCGCAAAATACGAGCTTTTTGAATTTCTCACCGGGAACTTTTTTCCAAATCGATTTCAGCAAATTATACGAGAAAAAAAAAGTAAAAATTTCAATCTCGCGACAATTTAATCTCGCCTCATCCCTTCACCCTCACTCGAGCAGCTGAATTCTTCGGCTGAACGCCGTTTTTCCGTCAAATCACAAAATGAAAAATCTGCGCTATCACCGGCACGCGTGTCGCGTTTTTCATTGAAGAGGCCATTTAAAAGAGGCCGTGAAAGCTCTGAAGCGGGTGAAATGGATGAAAGTTTGCCAAAGTTTTCCAAATTTCGAGGAATTCACTCTCTTAACCCTTGCTTTTCTTTTCAAATTTGGTATAATTCGAAAAATTTGAATTTTATTTGATACCAAAGGAGACAAAATGTCCATTCCATCTGTTGAAGATTTGAAAAAAGTCACTCTCGAACGCGTGACCGCTACTCCTGCCGAAAGTGACGTGAATGCCGCGATTGAGCAGCTCGCCGCCGCTCACCCCCAGCTTAAGCCCGTTCTCCTGATCCGCCCCACCCGTAAAGGGGATGTCGCGATCATTGATTTCGTTGGATCGATTGACGGCGTCGAATTCCCCGGCGGTTCCGGAACCGACTACCCGCTTGAACTTGGCTCCGGCTCATTCATTCCGGGCTTTGAGGAACAGCTTGTCGACCGAAACGTTGGAGACGTGGTTAATGTTCGCGTTCCTTTTCCGGAAGACTATCACGCGAAGGAACTCGCCGGAAAAATGGCCGTCTTCCGCACGACAATCAAATCCCTGAAACAGAAAAAAGAAGCCGTCATTGACGACGAATTTGCGAAACAGTTCGGAATGCCCTCCATCACGGCAATGCGTCAGAAAGTTGCGGAAGGACTCCAGGAAAGCATGAATGACGCTTCTTTCCAGAAACTCCGTTTTCAGGCAATGGAAAAACTCGTTGACCTTTTCCCCGTTGACGCCCCGGCCAACATCGTGGAACAGGAAATGGAAATCATTCAGAAGCATGAGCCGGAAATTCCTGCCGAGGAAGCTCGAATGATCGCGACACGGCGCGCAATGCAGGGAATTCTCCTGATGGAATTGGCCAAAGCGAATAACGTGACGATTTCCGACGAGGAAGTCATGGAAGCTCTCAAAAATGAAGTCCAGCAGTACGGTCCCCAAGCCCCGCAGATTCTCGCTTTCTACCAGAAAAATCCGCAGATGATCGCCATGTTCCGCGCGGGAGAAATGGAAAAGAAAGTCCTGCGATGGGTCATTGACCAGTGCTCCGTCACAGAAAAAAAAGTCTCAAGAGAAGAATTCGAGAAAGCGATGGAAATTTAATTCGCTCGCGAAATTACGAATCGTGCTGAAGTTCACGCACTGTCTCTTTCGGAAAGAAGGAGAAGCGCGTGAACTTTTTTAACCATTCCCCAATGCTCCGAGCCTCACGTCCCATCACACGCCAAAATCCACGGAATCTTCTCCGACGCTCCGAGCCTCACGCCAAAACTTAATGTGCGATTTCCAGAGCTGTCACGCCGTCAGGCGAAGCAAGAAAAAGGAAAGGCTTTCCGTTCAGAACAGTTGAAACGCATCCAGTGACAATTTTTCCGAAATGGAACTGGTCGATGAGCATTCCGTTGGACTCCACGAAATAAATGGAAGAATCCGGGCCAATGAGTACCCACCCAACCTGGATTCGGTCCTCATTTTTGAGAAATAGAGGATAAACTTTTTCGATTTTCCGAGGATAAACGAAATCCGGCAAGTCAATACTCCAAATCTCATTCGCGTCAAGAGTCAGACCGACGGCTTTGAACTGAGTTCCTTCACTCAGCGCGCTGCCAGCAAGCTCATCATTCCCGTCCCCATCAAAATCAAAAACGGACAAACTGGTCAATTTCCTTTGAGGAATCAGCTGGACCTCCCTTAAGTTCATTTCTTTAGCCGAGAAAACGAAAATTCCGCCGCTCTGGTCAATGACCCGCAGTTCATTTTCATCCCCGCGCCGAACGGCCGCGATCTTGAAAACATTCGAAACTCCGCCGGCTTTACCGATCACCTTCCCATCCAGCGAGATGCGAAGAATCTCATTCCCATTTCTGAAAGCAGCGTAAATTTCAGGCTCTCCATCCTGATCCAAATCCTTCAGCAGCAGAGCGGAAAGCGGTCCGTACTCCATCCGTTTCTCCGGCTCTGGATAGACCAGGATTTTTTTCCACGCGCGGTCAAAAACGTGAATCGCGTTTCCCTCCGCCGCGAAAAAACGCTCTCCATCGGCGGCAGTCGCCGTCGAAATCCGGTAAAAATACTCATTTTCTCCCGGCTCAAGCGCATGGCGCGCGAGAACTTTTCCTGAAACATTCAATTCCGCGACGGACTGACCGTTCTCAAGAACAAGAAGTCGATTTCGCACTGGAAGAGGAAGAAGCGACGAGGGAGAGTGAATCTCGCGCGAAGACCAGATTTCCGTCAGTCGGCAACTGACTGGAGTCGAGGCTTTCTCCGTCCTTTTTTCAGGAATGGAAACTTTTTCCGTGTGAACGTCCTTAAGGAAAATCCCATTTTCAATCCATTGCCGAAGTGAAGCCAGGTACTCCTGCTCCGATCGGTTTAACTCACTGATCCAGCGCAGGTAAATGTTCTGCCCCTCAAGAACGTCATGAATCATCCGCTCGTACCGATTCGCGGGATGGAACATTCCCAAAGCGTCGCAAAATTGAACCGTTCCTTTCGTGTCGATTAAAAAGCACGTAAAAAGCTCTCCGTTTCGAAGCGTTTCAGCGACCACCCCCGACTCATCACGCGCCAGCGGAGTCTGAAGCCCCTGATTTTCCGCAAATTGCTGAATCTTTTCATTACTCACCGTTTTCGGATCGATATTCACTCCGAGGAAGTGAATTTTTTCGTTAGACTGAAATTTCGAGTAGAGACGCCCGATCTCCTGAAAATTCAAAGTATTCGTTTCGTAAATACTCCAAAAGTAAATGAAAAGTACCCTGTTCGCCAAATCCTGAAGTGAAACCTCCGGACCGTTTAATTTCATGAATTTGAAATCCGGAGCGGGTTTTCCAAGAAGCTGCTTCTGGGTTTCCGTAAACGAAGAGACGATCACGCAATTCGTCGGGGGAGTCACTTCAATGACCCCCGACCAGTTCAGCTCCGCCCGATGAAAATCAATACTTACCGAAATCTCTTCCTGAACAGATTCCGACGCTCCGCGCGGTTTTTGAAGCTGCTGCTTCGGAAGTTCAATCCGGCGAAGAACATACGTTTCGGAATCTATCCACAGAATACTTTCCTCATTCTGGCGAAGGACTGAAATCCGAAAACAGCCCCTCCCCTCAATTTCCGCGTTCGGAAGAAGACGAATATTGGACTGGTCCGCCTGGTAAAGAAATGTCGCAAGAGGATCCGAATGAAGGAGAAGGACAAGCGGCGGCGGAATGCACGAAAAAACACTTGATTCAACGTCCATCAACGCCCAGTTTATCTCTCGCTCGCAAAGAATATCCGCTATCCCAAGCTCTTTCGGACATGATTTCTGAAGCAGAACCCCTGGAAGCTCCGGAGTATACGCGCTGAGCATCTCGCCATTCGCCAGTACGCTCGTCCCGTTCACGTCCATGAAAAGATGATTCGGACGCTGGAAATTCGTCCGATACGAAATACCGCGCTCATGAAAATTTCCATTCTGCTCCCATGAAATCCGAATCTCTCCTTCGTCCCGGTACGTTTGAGCTTTTCGGTACGCGGAAACCATCCGATTCAGGATACCGCGCACCGAAACCTGCTCTTTGCTCTCCAACAGAAAACCGGCGGATTCCTCGACTTCAACCACCCCTGACCGATGCGAGGCCCCGTCTGAACCACTGGAAACGACGGAATTTACTGACGACCGCTCTCCCTCACTCAAACCGATTCCTGCCCCCTTCTTCTCGCCGGAACCGTCCGAAAGCACCGCAGTATCCGAATCTTCCAAGGCCGATGACTTTTCGCTGACCGATAAATTATCCGTATTTTCCGCCGATCGCCTTTCCCAAAGCTCCCCTTTCGTCCTCTCAGTGCTCTCGCCACCTGAATCTCCGTCCGAGTCCCCTTCACTCGCGAAATTATTTCCCGCCGCGTTCCCTAAATCGCTTGATCCTCCCTTTTCCTGCCCGGAGGAAACCGAATCAGAAACACTTTCCAGTGTGGAATCTGGAGCTGAAACGGGACGGCAACCCATCAAAAGAATCACTCCCCAAAAAAGACAAAGAAAAAAAACAGAATTAATCGTAAACCTTTTTTTCATGCGGCGCTTCTCCGGATTTCCATGGAGGACAAGCTAAATCTCAGGCAAAATCCAACGTTTCGTTTTCTCTATCGGATATTTTCCGAAAACTCTGGCACGAATTCTCTCAAAAAATCCCTTCTTCCGCCAATCAGCCTCGCCTCGAACCGATTTTGCCGGATTTTCCAGAAATTCCCACGCGAGACTAGCGAATTCCCATCAAAATCATCTCTATCATGAATTTCCCATCCCCACGAAAATAATCCGGAAATTTTGGAAAAAAAGCTGATTTTCTCACGGAACCCTTGACGAAACCTTGAGAAAAGAGTAAAATAACTCATGAAAAAAGAAAGAGAGGCGCCGCCGGAATCATTCCTTCCAAACTTCCTCCTGCGTCACTCACCAAACGTCATTCCCCGCCTCGCGAAAGCTCTCACTTTCCGCCTCCTGACTTCGGCCGAGTCGGACTTCATTCGAAGTTTTCGCGTTCATCCTCACCAAAACCCATCAAATTTCTGACAGGAGAAAAATAATGTCCGTTTTTCGCGCGTTTTCATCTTTCGCATCCCTTCTGCTCCCGGTTTTCATTGCCGCGGCTTTCACCCTTTCACCTCTTTTCGCCGCGGATTTTCCCGGCTCGAAAACCACGTGGAACGGTTTCGATTCCTACCAGTTCGAGATTGACGGACGCCCGGCGAAAGTCGTCTGCCCCAAAAAACCTGCCGAAGGACGACCCTGGGTTTGGCGCGCCGTCTTTTTCGGACATGAACCGCAAACCGAAATCGCCATGCTCAATCTCGGCTGGCACGTCGCGTGGATCGGAACCAGCGATCTTCTCGGATCTCCCATTTCCACCCGTGAGCGTTCCAGACTTTACGAACTGCTCACCAAAGAATTCGACTTCAATCCGAAACCTGTCCTGCTCGGAATGAGCCGCGGCGGAATCTGCTCACTCCAGTGGGCAATCGCCAATCCCGACAAAGTGGCCGGACTCTATATTGACGCGCCCGTCTGCGACCTGAAAAGCTGGCCAGGAGGAAAAGGAAAAGGGGCCGGACATCCCGCGAGTTGGCGGCAGGCTCTCGCGACATACGGTATGACCGAAGAGCAAATCTCCGATGAAAACATCATGCCAATCACTACCTGCCGTATCCTCGCGGAACATAACGTCCCGATCTTTATCGTTGCCGGGGACGCCGACCGTGTCGTCCCATGGGAAGAAAACGGTGCCATCCTCGCCGAAAACTTCAAAAAAGCCGGTGGAAATCTGGGACTCATTCTCAAACCTGGTGTCGATCATCATCCTCACTCACTAAAAGATCCGAAACCTATCGTCGATTTCATGCTCAACTGCATGAAAAAATGACATCTGCCCTACCCGTCAAAATCCGCCCATTCTCTTCCCCCTCCACTTGAATGGGCTTTTTCCAGAGCCAAAACCCAAGCACCAGAAATCAAAATCCATCCCCATGCCTTACTTCACCTTCCCCAAAAAAGCGTTTCCCGCCCTCCTTTTTCTGATCCTGTCCGCCGCAGGAATCTTTGCCGCGGAACCTTTCCCTATCTGGCCCGAGGGAAAGATACCGGATCTTCAGGAACACCAAACGATTCCTACTCTCGAAATCTGCCGCCCAAATGAAAAAAAAAGTGACGCCTGCGTCCTCATCCTCCCAGGAGGTGCCTATCGAAAATGCTGCGATCAGCACGAGGGAAGCCAAATCGCAAATTTCTTCAACGAAAAAGGAGTCACCGCCGCGATCCTCAGATACCGTGTCTCGCGCCCGGAAAACGCTCCAAAACATCGTTCCGCCTGGCAGGATGCCCAGCGTGCCGTCCGTTTCCTGCGCGCCAACGCTCTGGAACTGGGCTTTCATCCTGAAAAAATCGGTTGTCTCGGTTTCTCCGCCGGTGGACATCTCACCCTCATGACTGCCGCCGCGAGTCAAACTCCCGCTTACCTCGCCATTGATGAACTGGACAAAATCCCATGTCACGTCAATTTCGCCGTCCCCGTTTACCCCGCGTACGTCCTGGCGGAATGTGCCGATCGCCCATACTCAGGAACCGGAGAAAATCTCAAACTCGTTCCCGAACTCCAATTTGACTCCCAAACGCCCCCAATGTGCCTCATCCATGGAGACGCGGACTCCTGCCCCGCCTACGCCTCAATCGCCGTCTACCACAAACTGCGCACCATGAACATTCCGGCTGAAATCCACATTTACGCGAAAGTCGGCCATGGCTTCGGCGCCGCGCGCGGAGGGGACCATTTCAAAGCATGGCTCGACCGCGTTCACGACTGGATGAAACTCATGAGATTTTGAACTCGAAACCTCATCCGCCTCCCCCAACGCCAAAACGGAAACAAAATCAACTTTCCCTTAAAACACGGAACCAAATTCAACATTTCATCAAATTCATTTACCAGACGTTTCCAAACGCAAGGAGTTTTTTCATGAAAAAAGTATTCACTTTTTCCGTCCTGACGGCCTTTTCTCTCTTCCTCATGACTTCCCTCGCCCCCGCGCTCTTTGCCGGTGAGCGGGTAAATCTCTGGCCCGACGGCAAAACCCCAAATTTTGAGGCCCATCAGACCGTACCAACCTACGAAATTTGTGTTCCGGAAAACAAAACGAGCGATTCATGCGTCATCGTCTTCCCGGGAGGCGCCTATCAGGGCTGCTGCGATCAGCACGAAGGCGTTCAAATCGCCAATTTCTTTAACGAAAAAGGCATCACCGCCGTCATCGTCCGCTACCGTGTCTCGCGCCCCAAACTCGTCTCGAAGCACGTCACCGCCTGGCAGGATGCCCAACGCGCCGTCAGAACCATCCGCTCCAAAGCCGCGGAACTCGGAATCAATCCTGAAAAAATCGGCTGCACCGGCTTTTCCGCAGGCGGGCACCTCACTCTCATGACCTCCACCTCAAGCCAAACTCCTGCCTACCCCGCCATTGACGAACTCGACAATGTCCCGTGCCACGTCAATTTCGCCATCCCCGTTTATCCCGCCTACGTTCTGGAAGACGGAAATAACGGACCAAATAAAGGAAAAGGAAACGACTCGAAAATGGTCGCCGATTTCGCTTTTGACGCGAAAACGCCCCCTATGTGCTTCATCCACGGTGACCTTGACGTTTACTCCCCCATGGGTTCCGTCGCCGTCTACCACAAACTCCGCACCATGAACATTCCGGCTGAAATTCACATTTACGCGAACGTGAATCACGGTTTCGGAGGTGTCCGCGGCGATGAACACGTCAAAGCATGGCTCGACCGTGTCCTCGCCTGGATGAAAGTCATGGGTTTTTAATCTGAGAAACCTTTCCGAAAATCTCTCCCTCACCCCGCTCGACGAAATCCCAACAAACTCCGACTGAAAACTTTCGGAGACTCGCAGGACCCCTCGCCGCCCTTCGTCGGAATCCCCCGTTGAGAACCCGTCGGAAACCGCAGGAGATTCGCCGGAACGGCAAATTACTCTCACCTGGAGGCGTGATGAGGGGGAGAAATTCGAGAAGTGGAAAATAAAAATGAATTAAAAAGAAAAAAACTCAAAAAATATTTAAAATTTCTCCGGGTGGGTACTTGACGCCGGAGCATTTTCTGGTATACTTCAAGTACTTAAAGAGAAGGCGATATAGCCAAGTGGTTTAGGCAGATGATTGCAAATCATCCTACCCCGGTTCGAGTCCGGGTGTCGCCTCTTTTCTTCGTTCTC
>JAFQUP010000143.1 GCA_017408405.1 Thermoguttaceae bacterium | reverse complement strand
ATTGGCTCAGGCAGAGGATCTGCCAGGGAGTGCGTCAAAGGAACGTCTGACATTCCCGATCCTTTTCGCGGCACGGCACAATTACCAGTCTACGCACATTTACGACACGTTCTATCATTGGCGGCAGGACAGACGCTGGCGTCCGATCAAAAATCCAGGTACCAGCGGCATCTATATTCTCGAAAATCCCTCTGATCCGCCCGAAAAACACCGCATCCGGACAGTCATCGATCCCACGACGACGCCAACGCTGGGAGACGGGAACTATTCTGACCCGGAACTATCGTACGACGCGAAAACGATCCTTTTTACGTACAAAGGCTCGCCGAACGGCAACACGGTCATCTACAAAATCAACGTGGACGGCACGGGCCAGACGCAGCTGACGAATCTGGACAAACACGGCAATCCGTATAAAGGGAACTATTCCGGACACCATGATCTCGCGCCTGCGTGGCTCCCGGACGGAAGGATCGTCTTCACTTCGACCCGATACAGCGGGCTGGTGCCGTGCTTCAATACCGGCGTCACGATCCTGCACGTCATGAACGCGGACGGCTCGGACATTCACGCGATCTCCGTCAACGGCGAAACAGAATTTGACCCGACAGTCCTTCCGGACGGGAGGATCCTTTTCTGCCGCTGGGAATACGTCGATAAAAACGCGCTCGTCATTCAGAGTCTCTGGTCCGTTTATCCGGACGGAGCGGAAGAGACCGCTTACTTTGCGAACAATCTGGCCTACCCTAACGCGATCCTTCAGGCACGGCCCGTCCCGGGAGAAGAGACGCTCGTCGTCGGTGCGCTGACCCGTCATCAGCCCTTCCCGCGCGGTTCGATCGCCATGATCGACATTTCCAAGGGGATCCAGAACTCCGCCTCCGGAAAAAATGACATCAAGTCGATCTTCAATTTTGAGCATCCCGAAAATCCGACCTGCGACCTGGGGCAGTCGTGCGATCCGTGGGCACTAAACAAAAACGTCGTGATGTACTCCGGCCAGATGGACAATCCGACCAACGGCGGGAATTTCAACTCCATCCTTCTGATCGACCGCTCCGGCAAGCGGGTCGAGGTCTGTTCGCTCCCGGACATCGACATCCACAATCCGACGCCGCTCGTTCCGCGTCCCGTTCCGCCGGTCCTTCCCGACAAGACGGACCGAAGCCAGACGACGGGGAGTTTTTTCGTCACGGACGTTTACGAGGGGCTGAAGGGAGTGGAACGCGGCTCGGTGAAGTGGCTGCGTGTCGTTGAGGAGACCTCCCGAGTCAGCGCGTCGCCCGGTCCAACGTACTGGAATCAGCGTTTCTCCACCTCGGCAGCCCTGGCCTGGACGCCGAAAATTTACCATGGCATCGTGCCGGTCTGCGAAGACGGAAGCGTCAGTTTTACCGCTCCATCTGGGCGCGCGATCTATTTCCAGCTTCTGGATCAGGATTACCGTCTCGTCCGCTCCATGCGCACGTTCATTCAGGCGGCTCCGGGAACAGCGCGAAGCTGCACCGGATGTCATGAGTACGGTCCGCCGACAGGGAGACCCGGCCCGATGAAAATGGCCGCCAAACGCCCGCCATTGGAGCCGCAGGACGAATCGTGGGGAAGCGGGTACATGGACTATCCCTCGATGGTCCAGCCGATCTTCGACCGGAAATGTGTCCGCTGTCATGGCGGAGACGAAGGAATTGCCGCGGGTCTCGACCTTTCCGGCTCGCCAACGCAGCTGTTCAGCATCAGTTATGAAAATCTTGTTTCCCGCCGGGAAAAACTTTACCATGTCGACCTGATCTCCGCGATCTGCTGTGCGAATCCGACGTCGTACTGGTCTACGAAGATCTTCGACCCGTACACTCACGGTTCCGGAGCCGCTCCGCTGGCGGAAAAGGTCCTCAATGACCCGACGCACAAAAACCTGTTGACGAAAGAGGAAAAAGAGCTTCTCTTTACCTGGATCGACACGAACGGTCTCTATTTCGGAACATGGCACTATACGCAATCCGGACCATTCCTCGTCGGGTGGCAGGAAACCATTGACCGCATTCGCGAGGTGATGCAGAATTCCAGCTGTGCCGATTGCCATGCGGACCCAAACGGCAATATCGCCCGGTTTGAAGACGACTGGATCAACTTCGAGCGTCCGGAATACAGCCGCGTGCTGCGTGCTCCGATGGCAAAAAAAGAGGGAACGCTGGGGATCGCTGCATGCCGGAATCGCAAATTCGAGCAGGATTACCGGCGTTTGGGACTGCTCAAATACAAATTCCGCGACACGTACCCGGTCGATCTCGACAAACTGCCGACGCAGACATGGAAACCTGTCGCTGGCGAAAACGACGGTTCCGGCGAGGCGGTCGTGTCGATCGAGTCCGCGGAAGACCCCGTTTACCAGCAGCTCCTGTCGATCATTCAGAGGACGCGGCGTTACATTTACGCTTCGCCCCGCATCGACATGAAGAACGCGCACGAGATCCGGAAGGATTGGGTTCAGGAAGGCCGTTCCCGTCAGGCACTTCCGCAGCCGATTCCGGAAGAACCGCCGAAAATCAGTCTGACGCTTACCGAGAAAGGACTGCCGAAACTCACCTGGCCGAACGACAAACGGGTCATTGGCCTGATCGCGCAGATCCATCGCGGAACGAAACCAGAGTTTGAGATCGGCGATCAAACGCGGATCGGCACGACGGAGACGAACTGTTTCGTGGACTTTGATGCGCCGGTCGGAGAGAATTTCTATGCGGTCGTTTTTGTGTGCGACCCGGCAAAAACGTGTGGAACGTGCTATGTGGACAGCACGCTCGCGAAAGAGCTGGACGCACTGGGACAGGGGATCGTTCCGGAGCGCAGAGCGATGGAAAACCGCTGCCCGCTCTCAATGTTCCAGCCAAAGAACGGCGCGCCGGTCTACGTTGGTTCCGTGAATGTTTCCGAGCAGACGCAGACAGAAAAGAAACTCGAGAAATCAGTCTTCACCCAAACGGCGGAATACCATCTGCAAAACGGGTTCCTGACGTCTCCGATCGACGGAACAGATGCCAACGCGGACGGGGAGCTATCGATCTCCTTCGACGTAAAATGCGAGCCGTCAGGCAAATGGGCGGTCCTGTTATCCTATGGACACTGGGATCGCGGCTGGTTCATCCAGAATTTTGAAGGCGTGTGGCGTTTTCGCATTGGAAACATCAACTGCGACTCCCAACAGCCGATCCCGATGGGGAAATGGGTCCATCTTGAAGCAGTCCTGAAGAACGGCGAAGCGAAAATCTATCAGGACGGCGAAGAGATCGCCTCCGCGAAGCTCAATGCTCCGCCGCGTCTGTGGCTCGGCGACCTGTTCATCGGGCAGTACGCACTTACGCAGAAACCGGAGTACCAATTCAATGGCGTGATCCGGAATCTGAAGATCGAATCCGTCCGGGAAGCCGATTAAACTGTGAGATCTGGTGAAGTCTGAAAAAATCGTCCATCGCCCCGTGATCGAGATTTGCGGGACGATGGACGACGCTTACGGAAGCCGTTCCTCCGTGTTTCATCCCTACAATTTTACCATTTTCTCAAATTTCTACCAAATTTTCATCTTTTTTTTTTCCAAAAGTCAGTAAATTTTAAAATTCTGCGTATAATAGTGGAACACTAAGAAAATATGTATTGTTTTTTATGAGGTTTAAAATGTGTGCGACTGTCAACAAACAGCATATCCGCAATCCCCGTGCTTTGGCTTCGTTCGGTGCCGCTCTTTCCGTGCTCCTCGGCACTGCGGTTCCTGTAAGTGCGGACCTGGTCGCCTACTGGACGTTCAATGATTATGCGGACGGTACGCTGCTTTCCGCAACACAGGACTCTTCCGGAAATGGTTATACCGTCACGAATGTCGGTACGGCAAGTTATGCGCCTCACATTTCAGATACCGACCCGCTTTACGGTAATCATCTTGCCCGAGATGGGGCAACAGCCGAATCCAAGAGCAACTGCAACATAACATCTGCCGGGGTCTATTCCAACAACATGACCATTTCCTTCTGGGGAACCCAGCCGACGACGAACTGGCGGAATTACCTTACGCTGAGAACAGGATCGACTGGTGAAGAATTCCAGTTTCAGAGGGCAAATAACGGACTCATTGTTTATAAGTCGAACAACAAAAATCAAAACGCGATCAATAT
>JAFQUP010000142.1 GCA_017408405.1 Thermoguttaceae bacterium | reverse complement strand
GCTGACGGCGAAAAAGCTGACGGCGAAAACGCTGACGGCGAAAAAGCTGACGGTGAAAACGCTGATGGTGAAAACGCTGAGGGTGAAAACGCTGACGGCGAAAAAGCTGACGGCGAAAACGCTGACGGCGAAAAAGCTGACGGCGAAAACGCTGACGGCGAAAACGCTGACGGCGAAAACGCTGAAGAAGTGAAGAAAGCCGAGGAAGAGGCGAAGAAAGCCGAGGAAGAGGCGAAGAAAGCCGAGGAAGAGGCGAAGAAAAAAGCGGCACTCGAGCCATTTAAGGATACTGTTTTGAGTGTGATGCTTCCAGAACCTGAAACAGATGAAGTCGAAATAGCCAAAATCGACGATGGCGGTTTGGAGGTGACGGTATCGTTGCTCGGCGGCAGTACCGCGTTTGCCGTTAAATCCTCCGGCAAAAAGGCCGCGGTTCAAACGAAATTTTTTACGCTTGAATCCGTCGATAATGAAAACTCAACTTGGGAGATTCGATACCAAAATAAGGAAGAAGAATCGAAAGCGGCAGTTCTTACGCTTGAAGAAGGGAGTCTTAAATTTAAATGGGATCCGGACGAATCCATTCCGCCGAAAGACCTTCCAATTCTTGGGAATTGCGCGTTAAAACTTGAGTGCAATGAAAAATCTCATGTTTTGGCGTTGCGTGAAGCTATGGAGTTTGAAACATTGGTCTTTAATCCCAAAACTGGTCAAGCCTCTGTTAAAGGCGGAAAATTTGAAATTCCACTTCCTTCACTTGATTCAGTTTATGTGGAGATCGTACGGGTAGGGGAATTTGCGGAAGACTCAAAAGATCTTCAATTGCCTGAACCCATGAAAGCATCAGAAATATCCCGAAAGAATCCATTAAGAGTGAATTTCGCTTTTACTGATACGAATGGGAACGCGCAAACGCCAGTTTATTTCCAGTTTGTTCCGATGTTTGGGAATGGATTTTCTGGGACACTAACTCCAGGTCTTTCGCTTAATGGAATGGAAATACCGAATCCGGGCAAGATGATTGGGCAGCAAATGGGGATGGCCCAGAATCCGCAAATTGATCTTCAGATTACCAAGTGGCAGAAAGAGATTTCCGCGATAGATCAAAAGAATAAAGATAAAGCGGCCCACGCGAAAAGTCCGGAGGATTCAGCGAAACAGGCAGAGCTTCAGCTGAATATTTGGATGGTTGGACTCATGAAACAGCTAGTGAAGGCTGATGTGGAATATCGAGTCTACGCGGATATGGATGGTGAACAGGTTGATCTGATTACCAGTAAATACGTTGATCCGGAAGCTAAAAAAGCGCAGCGGAAAAAGTCCAAATCGAGTAAAAAACGTGACGGGAACGATGAGCCGGATTCCGAGGAAGAATCTGATCTTGGCGGTTTCAAATTTTAGTTCCAGCCCCAGGAAACGCGAGTTTTTCGTATTTCCTGAAATTTCATAAAAATAAATTCCAAAAGGAAATCAATATGAAAAGTTTCATTTTTCGAAAAGTTTCAATCCTGGTATTCATCTGGTTTTTGGTTTCGTTTTTTCCATTACTGGTATTTGGGGCGGAAAAGAGTATTTTTGAAGGTGTTCCGCAGTTCGTGGTTCTTCCGGAGAGTACGAGCGAAAAAGAGGTCGAACTTTTGCCGTTGCTGACGGGAGATAAGGCGATTGAGATTGAATTACTCGGCGGTCAGACGGCAGTTCCCGTAAAAGGTTCTTCCAAAAAGAAAAAGAATGCCGGAGGCGAAGAAGAGCTTAGCGGATTTACTTTGGAGCAGGATGAGGCAAAAGACGAGAATACTTCCGTTTGGAAAATTAAATTTAATCAAAAGGGACGAAAAGCGACGTGTGTCATGCTCACTCACGATAAAAAAACGCTTACTTTTAAATGGCGAACGAAGGTTCCGGCAAAGATTCTTCAGCCGATTGGAAACTGTGTGCTGAAGATAACCTGTGGAGAAGATACGCATTATTTGGCTTTGCGTGAGCCGATGACGCTGGAGACCGCGGTGATGAATCCGAAGACGGGAAGCGCAACTGCCAAAACCTCCAAACCTGAAATTCCTTTTCCGGACCCGAGCGTGATGTTTTTTGAAATCGTAAATCTTGGTAAATTCGCTCCAGGAAACGCGATGGTTGAATTTCCACCGGCAACAAATGTTTCTGAAATCTCACCTAAAGAACCTCTTCAGATCAAGTTTAATTTCAAGGATTCCAATGGGAATGTTAATGAACTCTTTCACTTTAATTTGGCATTGGGATTCAAAACCAATTTTAGCGTGAGCCTGCTTCCGGATAATAATATGGGCCAGTTTTCCGCCATGATGCAGCAGGCAATGGATCCGCAGAGCGATATCGTGATTACGAAATTGCGCAAGGAAATAAATAATATTAAACAAAAACTTGACAAGCAGGAAGGATGGAAACGTAATGCGGCGGATACTACGAAAATTTCTCAAAGTCAGCAATTCATCGCGTGCATAGAGAAACTGCGTGAGTTGGGAAAAGCGGATCTTAAGGCCAGGCTTTACGCTGACTACGGAGACGTTAAGGTGGATCTGGTCGTGATGGAGCCGATTTCAGAAGAACAAAAAATCGCGGCAAAGCAGAATAAGAAAAAGAAGGGAAAGAAAGAAACGAAAAGAGAATCAGAAGAACAGGAAGATTCTGTTGGAGGATTCAAGTTTTGAAAGAGTTTGGTTTTTTCCCAAAAGAAGAGCAGGGGGGACGGATGATTAAATCAGGAGAATTTTTCACGGAAGTGAGAAGACTGTTGCCTGGAATATGTTTTTGGGGATACTGCCTGGGGTTCTTTTGTTTCCCGGATACTCTTCGTGCTGTGGAAAGTTATTCCGTTTTAGTGGAGAATCAGAATGTTTCCGAAGTACGTCTTCAGTGGAAAGATCGTACGGTAAATCAGTGGGAAGCGGTTTTGAAAGCAGGTCTTGAAAAAAAAGCTCCTTCGATTCCTGAGCAATGGTACGCAACTTATGCTTTGGGCGAATATGGTGAAGCGGCATCCTCGGTGGTTCCCGTGATGTTGGAGCGTTTGGCGTATGAAGCAGGAAAAGACGATGACGTTCGTGCCTGTCTGTTGTTTTCTCTTGGAAAAATCGGGGATGAATCCGCGTTTCCTGCCATGGTGGAAGCGTTCAATTCAGAATATCCGATCATTGAAAGGACCGCGGCATTGACTTTGGGCGTTTTCCCGGAGAAACTGAAGGCTGAGGGGGCGTTGGTTCTTGAAAAGATGGAACGAATTCTTAAAGAGCGTTCTCCGCTTCAGATTCCCATGGCCGTCAATTGCGCGGTGACGCTTTGGGGAGTTGGTGAAAAGGAAAAGGTTGAGGTCTGGCTGGAGGCCGCGCTGTTTTCGGACCGGGAAGATGCTTTTACTCGAGATTTTGAGGTTTATCAGGCGATTTCCGCAATTCGGCAAATTGAATCGCGATATGGAGCGGATGGTTTGAATGCCTGTTCTTTTGAGAATGGACTTTCTTTGGCTGAGTCTTTAGTTGGTATCGTTCAGAGTTCGAGTGATTTGGATGTGAGACTTAACGCCTCTGAAACGCTGGGGCTTTTGGGAAATTCCTCTATTGAACCATTAAGAAAAATTTTTGAGAATGGAGCGGGGCTGAATGGAGAGAAAAAGGTTGAGCCGAGACTGCTTGAAGTGCTTGCTCAGCTGGATGCGGAACATAAGGCGACTCAGGAATTGCTTTTTGGAATACTGAAAAATCGCGGGGAGGATGCGCTTCAGGTTTCCGCGGTCCGCGGTATGCTGTTTCTTCCGATAGAGCGTCGGGAGGAGGCCGTTTCAGCTTTGGTGGAACTGCTGAATGACGCGGAGATTTCAGGAGCGATCGTGACGGAAGCGCGTTTGGCGCTGAAGAAGCTGCAAAAACCATGAGCCTTTGGGGGAATGGCTGAATTTTGGGAATGAAAGGTTTTGAATGGAATGGATACGTGCCGGAAATCCCGTTTGCCTTGGCAATATGATGAATTAAAGATTAATTCTGTTTTTGACTATTCCGCCGCGCAGCAAGCTGCCCAGTATGAGGAGCGTCATGGAAAGGTTCGCGACATCGCGGATGAAAATCGGAGAATTCTTGACATTCTGGAGCGTACTTTAACGAGCGGCCTAATCGGAGCCAATATTCTGGAGATCGGAACCGGGACCGGAGCTTTTGCCCGAACTGCCGCTCAGGAACGCGCACGAGTGACCGCGCTGGATGTTTCGGAGGCAATGCTCGCTGTCGCGAAAGAAAAAGCGATGGGGATCTCCAATATCGATTTTATTCATGGAGGATTTTTGACCGGGAATTTTCCAGAGTCTGGTTTTGACGCTGTCGTTTCGAGTTTGGCACTTCATCATTTGCCGGATGTCTGGAAGGCACAGGCTTTAGCAAATATTTACAGAACTCTGAAACCAGGAGGAGTTTTCATTCTGGTGGATGTTGTCTTTATGTGCGAAGGCGGAGAGATGGCGTGGTATGTGCCGCAAATGCTCGGCAGAGTAAATGACGAAGGAATGCTGAATGGTTTAACCGGACACATCGCGTCTGAATTCAGTACTTTGGATTGGATCATGCGCGGATTGATTGAGCGTGCTGGCATGAAAATCATCCAGCAGGAAAATTTTAGCAGCGTCTCTGAAATTTATGTCGCGAAAAAATAGAGACAAAATTTGATAAAAAAGAAGTTGAAATCTTTTTTATGGAATCTTCCAAAATCGTTTTTGGGTGAGAAAAGTGAGGTTTTGAATTTTGGAAGAGTTCTTATGCTTTATTGGGAAATTGGAGGCGGATTTAAGGCGTTGATTTCAGGGGCGCAAAGTTGAATATCTGAAATTTTATCAGAGACTGGCGATTGCCCCAGAATCGTTTCAGATTGTTTTGTGCCGGTATCCAGAGAAGCAACTTTAGCGTCTGTGGAAATGTTTTCATCTTTTTTATCTTTAATTTCCACGGAGGCGGTCTTGGTTTCATTTTCTTTATCCGCCTCAGTTTTTGCTTTAGCCTCGGCTTTAGCTTTCGCTTCAGCCTCTGCTTTCGCTTCAGCCTCTGCTTTCGCTTCAGCCTCTGCTTTTGCTTCGGCCTCTGCTTTTGCTTCGGCCTCTGCTTTTGCCTTGGCTTCCGCCTCAAGATTTTGACGGAAGAAAGCCTGATTGCCGACGGAGACAAATTCCTGATTCTCATTTTCAGTATCGATGAGCGGAATTGAAATATTGGTTTCGTTGATTTGCCCTTCCTGGTAGATGTCACCCGTTTGGTAGGGTCCCATGCCGAACAGCCAACGATTTTTTGCTTTACTTTCAGCAACCAGGTTTCCAGACTGCCAGACCGGTCGACGGCCTTCACGAGTATACGCGAAAATTCCAATTTTGACAGTGGCTTTTTGAAGAGTTTTTTTGGCGACCGCGATTTCCGGAATCGTTGTTGCTGAATAAGAACCGAAACCTGGGATCGTCATTTCACTGATTCCGAACATGAAATCGTGCTGGTCAGTACCGCTAGTTCCAGCTCGAATTTCAAGGATAATATCCGCGTTTTCTTCTTTTTCCTGAAGGAGACAGCCGCAGGCGAGAGCGTGTTGGCGGATGAGACTCAGAAGATAGGCGTGGTCCGTAACGGAGGAGATGGCGGTGGAATTAATATAGATTTTTTTTCCAGAGAGCATGGAGAAGTTCACCTGACTGACGGCACGGTCCATCGCATCAGAAAGAAGCAGCTGCTCTGTTCCGGTACGTGAAGTGTTTGTGAGTTTCGCGGTTCCGCAACCAATTTGCGGAAAAAGACAAAAGAAACTTAAAACCAGAGACAAAATAAGCCCGAAAGCGGAAAAAGGGCGATTTTGTTCTGGAAAAAACGAAAACATGCGACAGTCTGACTCGATAAAATGAAGCTGGAAAATAAAATATCGAATACTATATCATGAAAAAAGACTTCTGGCAAGAGGAATTTTGGTTAAGATGGAAATTTTCCTGTAGGAAATCCCGCTTGACACCTTGAAAATTTTTGGGGATTAACTATAATTGGAAATGAGTAATTTTCGGGAAACCGGAAATGGAGAATAAATTTCACGGAAATGTGCCTGCGGAAAATTTTTTATCGTATCTTTTTTTCTTAAATCTTTCCGCAGGATATTCCCATAAACACAAAAGGAAATACTTCGCATGTCGAGACTTAATGAAGATGATTATTTTCAGGACAGTACGATGTCCTTTGGCGAACATCTTGAAGAGCTGCGAAACTGTTTGTTTCGCGCGATTGCCGGATTAGTCGTCGGTTTTCTGGTTGGTCTTTTTATTGGCGGTCAGGTCGTGGAACTGGTTCAGCGGCCGTTGAAGAATGCTTTAACCGCGTATTACCAGGGACGGACAGAGAAAGAAATTCTCGTGAAGCAGGAAGAATTTTATCTTCGGGGATATGGTGAGGACATCATGGCTTTGCCTGCCAGATATGGAGTCGTTGGAGAACAGTATCTGGTGAATCCGGATGAGCTTGGGCGTGCTTTGGGAATCGAAGTGAAAGATATTTCCGCCGATTTGGCAAATCCATGCAATTGGCTTGGGGAAGATCAGCGGAATATTACTTCTGAAGAGGTGATGGAAAATGCCAAAAAGTGGAAAACGGCAGATTATTTTAATCTTGAAAAGTGGGCTCAATGGTGCCATGAAAGCTGGTTCGCGAAGGGAATTGATCTGAATGAGGACGTTTCAAAAACCGTACTGGAGGAAAAGACGAAAGAAACTGCTGAGACCGAATCTCCCGCCGCCTCATCGACTGAATCTTCGGTAACTGTTTCTCCGACAGATGTCGCGGAGTCTGCTTCCGCTTCACCGGAAGGTACGGCCGCAGAAGGTGCCGATTCCCAGAAACCATCTCAGGTGAAGCCCGCGCGGAAAGAAACCCGTCTGGTTTCGATTTATCTTTGGAAACCGACTCAAAATGATACTCGAATGCAGGTGAAGAATTTTGCCGTTCAGGAAACATTTATGATTTACCTTAAAGCGGCTCTCGTCGCGGGGATCATCATCTCGAGTCCGTGGATATTCTGGCAAATATGGAGTTTCATCGCGGCAGGGCTTTATCCGCACGAGAAACGCTATGTTCACGTTTTCCTTCCATTTTCGCTTGCTTTGTTTTTGGGAGGGAACTTCCTTGCTTTCTTCTTTGTTTTTGAGCCGGTACTTCAATATCTTTTCAGTTTTAATGAATGGATGGGAATTGCTCCGGATCCTCGAATCAGTGAATGGCTTGGTTTCTTCCTTTTCCTGCCGATTGGGTTTGGCATCAGTTTCCAGCTTCCGCTGGTGATGCTTTTCCTGGATCGCATTGGTATTTGTTCCGTTAAACTCTATCTCGGTTACTGGCGTGTCGCGATTTTGATTATCTTCTTTTTGTCAATGGTACTGACGCCGGCTGACCCAACGAGTATGATTTTGATGGCATTGCCTTTGACTTGCCTTTATGTTGGCGGAATTTTGCTTTGCAAAGTGATGCCGCGTATCCGAAATCCATATTCAGAAACATCGGAAACGAACTGAGAAGTATGACTGCCAGGCGATTTCATCTGAAAATGGAAAGGAATCGCCTGGCAGAAAATCTTTTCGTTTCCTGAAAGAGAGAATCTTTGGCTGATTCTGCCAGGTCATGGGTTCAATTTGTTTGTTTTTTTAATTTAAGCGGCAGATAAAAACAGGCATTAGCGAGAAGTATCGGAATTATTCAGGTGAGGAAAATCCTTTTCGTATTTTTGGAAGATTCTTTAGGAGCGGACATTTTTAATGGATAGATTTTTGTCAGCTCAATTTTCCGAAGGTCAGAAGAAAGTGAAGATTTTGAATTTGAGAGGAATGGCAGTCTCTCAATCAAAAAAATAAATGGAAAGAAGAATGAAAACAGACGAGTCCCTCAAAATCGCGGCAGGCGAAAAGAAACCCGCTTTTGGCCTCCTCCATTTTCTGCGTATGTTCCTGAAACCGTTTGGCTCAATGTTTTTTGCGATTGGGCTGATTTTGGTGCTGGCAATTTTCATGGCGCTGGCTACTTTCTGGGGAATGCAGTTTGGTGATGACGCCAGTTCGTGGGTCGTCTATCACGCGAACTGGTTTCTGTTTCTGTGCGGTCTTTTGGGGCTTAGTGTTTTGGCAAGTACCCTGTTGCGGTTTCCATGGCGAAAGTATCAGCTTGGATTTCTCGTGACTCACCTGGGAATTCTGATTTTACTTATTGGCTGCTGGGTAGATTTTCGTCAGAGCCAGTCTGCTTATCTTTCGATCGCGGAAGGAAAGAGTAATTCAGTGGCGATTTGTCCTGGAAAGGTTCATTTTGAACTTCGTTTGACACCGGCGGGACAGGAGACTCTGAGACGTTCGATTCCATTCACTCCCGGTCCTTTTTCCTGGTGTTTTTATGGCAAGGATTTGTTAAGCTGGGGCGTGGGGGATTCATTGCCGCGTTTTCCATGGGGGTTGCCAAAGGTCATGCTTTATCGGAATCATTCTGGCGATTTGCTTTTTGAGGATCGCGAGCGAAGTTGCCGATTGGAAGTACTTGACTATCTTCGGGCTGGCAACTTGACAAGCAATGAAAAAAGTCCGGGATCGAATGAGGAAAACTCCGCGGAAACGGCGGAATATCCAGTTCCGGCTGAGAAATTCTCCTGGGAAGCCGCTCATGCTGGAGGAAATCCTGGAAAAACCACACTCTCTAAGATGGAGATGAAACAGAAACTTGCTTCCTGGCCTTCCTGGGTGAAAGTTCGTTTAACAGTTGATGGTGAATCGGAGGAATTTTGGCTTCGCCAGTTTGACTATTTTACTCCGGATGGTTTGGAGAAAAATGTTCCTGAAACGGTCAAAAAAACGCAATTTCGCATGAAGACCGCTAAAGGTACGGAGGTTCAGCTGATTTACGCGCAGAATACGGTAGATTTGAATTTCGCTTTGCGTCTTGATCGTTTCAATAATCGTCTTGATCCAGGGACTTCCATGGCGGCGCATTATTCCAGCGACGTGACGCTCGTGGACAAGAAGGATCGTGAAAAGGTTCTCGCGCCGGATTTGAAAGTCATGATGAATCAGCCCATAGACATTTTTGAGCCGGGGACGAGTCAGGTATGGCGTCTCTTTCAAACTTCTTTCAACGGTCCATTTTTGAATCGGGAGGCGGCTGTTTCAGAAAGGGATCAGTTTTACGTTTCGACTTTTACGGTTCATTATTCACCGGGACGCGGGCTGCTTTACCTTGGCTGCCTTTTTATTGTGCTTGGAATTGGTATTATGTTTTCGATGAAAGCGTATTTTTTCAAAAGAAATTCCTAAGTTCCTGATTTTTACGAATAAAATCCCTGTTTGCGGAATTGATGAAAATGAAGAAAGAAACGATTTGTTCCGTTTATTTCCTGTCTCTGCTCCGATTTTGGTTTGGCATTGGAAATTATTTTGCTTTTTCCCTCTTTTTTATTTTAGTGACCGGTTTCATTTTCCCGGCAAAAGGGGATATTCAGGTACCCTCAAAATCTGTTCCGCTTTCAGAACGCGGGAAATTTGAGTTAAGCGCGTGGGCGGATCTTCCTGTTTGTCGTGACGGCCGTTTGATGCCCCTGGATGCTTTCGCCAGAACTCACGTTCGCCTGATCTGCGGTCGGGAAAATCCGCGAATTCTTTTTGAAAATGGTGCCAAGCGCAAATTTCAGGCCTCGGAAATTCTTTTTTCATGGCTGACAGAGCCTGAACTATGGACAGAGGTTCCTTTTCTGCCTTTGGAAGACGCGACCGTTCGAGAATTGATGGGGCTTCCTGTTTTTGATGAGGCAGGGAACCGGTTGGCGAAAGTTTCCCCCGGCAAGTTTTCAGAAGTATTTAATTCTGTTTCTTTTAACGAAAAATACTCGCGGAAACTTCAGACTTTGAGTGAAGCGGAAGCGGTTTTGGCGGCACTTAAAGAGAAGAACATTACCTCAGGCCGTGATTTTGATCGTGAGACTCAAATCGTTCGGGAGATTCGCGCGTTGAAGAGCAGGCTTGAAACCGTGGAAAACCGGTATGTGACGTGGCTTCGGCTGATTTCAAATCCAACGCGGAATCTTGAGCCGGAAAAGGATTCCGTTTTACGTGATTCCGCGCATTTGAACTATATGGGGCAGACTGTTTCACTTTCTTATGTGGAACAGAATCTGATTTTTACTTTTTGTGATTCGTATGAACCGAGGATTTCTCTTCGCGGCGCTTCCATTGATAAGATTCCGGCAGAAGACTTGGCTCAAATTCGTGAAAAGCTTCATATTCCGGATCTTCCTTCCAAAAAATTCACGCCGTCTGAACTCTATCTTTCAATGCTGGAATATCCTAAACTTTGGAAATACGTTCCGTTTCTCTATTTAGAGGATGTTGAACTGCGGAAAATGTTTGGTTTCGCGACAGCTCCGGAAGGTGAAATGCCTTATCTTTACGTTGCTCCAATGGACTTGGTGAACGCGATGCAGACGAAATCGGAGGAGTTTCGGAAAGCATTTCCGGAACTTTCCCCGGAAAAGCGCGAGCTTCTTGGCCGTCTCGAGATGGGACTTCAGCTTTACTGTTTTTGGCTTGATGGACAGTTTCTTGACAAAGTGCCGTTAGGGCAGGAGTTTTGGGCGAACTATGAAAAACTTCGTAACTGCTGGCATGGTCTCGCTCATGGTGGAATGGCTCAGGCGCAGCCGCTGGACGTTCAGCTTTTGACGGTGGTTCTTCAGCGTTCACCCGCTCTCTTTCAAAAGATGGCTTCTGGTTGGCGTACAGTTTCTCCTGGTATGAACTTTAATGAAGCGTTAGGGAACGGGCAGCTTTCAGAATCACAATGGAATTATCTTTTTTCGTGCATGGGGGATAATTCGCCGGAATTAGAGTTTTTCAAGGCGATGCGGAGTGTGACAAAAGCATTCCGAAATGTTGATTTAGCGTTGAGCGCGCCAAGACCGGGGAATGTTGGGGATGATGCTCCGATTACCGGGGAAAAACGTTTGGCATTAATTTCGCGGAATCTCGCTGAACTGCGAAAGGCCGCGGCTGGCGTGCTTCCGCCGTTTGAGGAGTATTGCCGAAGTGCCCGAAAAAAAATGTCCGAAAATCCTTCAGAACAGGATGAGGAATGGTATTCCTGGCTGGTCGTGAGCCGATTGTCATTTCGGAATTTTATGGAATGCGCGGCGGCTCTTCAATATCTGCTTTTTGATGAAGATTTGTCGCTTTGTGTTTTGCCGACGCTGGAGAGTGGTCCACTGAATCGGAACAGAACCGAGAAAGTTCAGATATTCGCGCAGGATTTTTCGCTTCATTCTCCGCCGTGGCTAAGTTTGAACGCTTTGCGTTTTGGTGATTTTGAGCATGGTTTTTCGGCGGCCTGGCCGGACGCGGCCAAAAGAGAAATGGCGGCAGTGCGTGAGTCTTTCCAGAAGATGGCCTTGGCATGGAAAATGAATGAGCCGGAACACTTTCGGACGGCATCCTTGCGTTTTGCCGAGCAAATGCGGGCAGCCGCGGTTTCGTTGGATGAAACGCGCTCAAAGGTTCTTTCGGCGGATGAGCTGGATGAAGATGCCCTGGCTTCGACGCGTTATCCAAAGACTGATTTTCTGATGAGGCTGGAAACTTTTTATTCCCGCCTTCGTCCCTTCGTTTGGGCCTGGATTCTTCCTTTTGCCGCTATGCTGATTCTTGGGGCTTCCATGATGTTTGAGACGTTAGCCCAAAAAGCTGCTCGAGAGGAGACCATGACTGTCCGGACTTCTTCAACAGGAAATACGGATTCCATGAAAAATGTGTCTGGAATTCCCCAGTCTGCCAGATTGATTTTTGAGCGTTTTGGAATTCGGACTTTTTGGCTTGGTTTTTCTCTGCTTGCGGCTGGTGTTTTAGCGTCAACGGCAGGTCTCGCGCTTCGGTCATGGATCATGAATCGCGCTCCGGTTACGAATATGTTTGAGACGATCGTTTTTGTGGCGTGGTCTGCTGGAGTTTTCGGAATGTTTTTGACATTTCGGATGACTTTTGCCCGAATCATTACTCTGGGATGGGCGGTCGTTCAATTTTCGAGATATTCTCGGGATAACGCACTGGAAAAAAACGCGGGGGATACGATTCACGCTGAAAAGGAGCAGATTACGTCAGAAACGCAGTGGAAGCCAGAAAGACCAGAGGTCTCCATCTCATTCCGGGCTAGTTTCTGGATTCTGCGCGGCCTGCTTGCTTTGGGAATTTTCTTCGTGCTTGGTTTTTATGGTTTGGGAAGCGGAGCGGGATATACCGCGGTCAGGCTTACTCCCGCTTTGGCCGTCGGAGCTTCCATGCCGTCGCTTTCCGCCTGGGTCGAATGGTTCAGCGGTATTCTGATGCTTGCCGCGTTTCTTTGGTGGATGCCTCTTTTCATTTTGGCTCCTTTAGCGGGAAGTATTCTTTACGTTACGAAAAATCGATGGACAGATGAAGAGAAAAAAAAGCTGGAGCGTCAGCGTTTTTTGCGTCCTTTCTTTGCGGGAGCGGCTGCTTTGGTCGTTTTTGTGATTTCTTATGTCTCCATTTCTTTTCCGGATATTTTCAAGCCAGATTTACGGAATCTCGCGCCAATTTTGCGTGACAATTACTGGCTGGCGGTTCATGTCGTGACCATTGTCGCGAGTTATGGTGCCGGAATGTTGGCGTGGGGATTGGCTGACGGCGCGCTTTGCTGCTATCTTTTCGGGAAGTACCGTGACGTGGACGGAAAACGCCGACCGCCGGAAATTTGTTCTACGCTTTCAGAACTTCTTTATCGATGCATACAGGCGGCGGTTCTGCTTCTGGTCGTGGGAACGATCCTTGGCGGTCTGTGGGCAGATGTTTCATGGGGAAAATTCTGGAGCTGGGACCGAAAGGAAGTCTGGGCACTCATCTCACTGTTTGTTTACCTTTTGATTCTTCATGGAAGGTACGTACGGCTTTTGGGTGAATTTACTCTGGCTGTCGGCGCTGTTCTTGGGGCTTTTGCGATTATTATGGCCTGGTACGGCGTCAATTACGTCATGGGGAGCGCGCTTCATGGTTACGGAGCAGGGGCCGGTTCACTTTTTTACGGCTTGATGATTATGGGAGTAAATATGCTTTTAATTACGGGGGCTGTCGTTCGATACTATTGGGAGAAAAGCAGGAAAAGTTAAAGACGTTAATAATTTGGATCAGTGTTTAGATTAAAATTTTAAAACATTGATAAAAATTAGATAATTGGAATAACATGAATTTTTTATTTTTACTAGGAATTCTTCTTCTTTTCTTCGATATATGGTATTAGTTAGAATACATCATTGGTAAAAAAGGAGAATAGCAATGGTTTCCCCGAAAAAAGGTGTAATTACGTTTGAATGGATCATTTTGATCGTATTGTTTGTAATTGGTCTCGTTGGGGGATTGGCAGTTCTCAGGGATTCAACGATCGTTGAGTGTGCGGAGGTTGCGGAGGCGATTCTCAGTCACAATAAATCATATCACATTACGGAACCATTGAGTACGACGATTTACTATAAGACGAATCAGTCAATAACAATCTCTGATGGCGAGCAGACGACTTCTGATGAAGAAGTTTCCATTACTTCCGGTAGTGCCGGCGGATCGGAATTTATCGATCATGATGTCATCGCGAATCCTCATCTCGTAGAAGTTGTTGTTCCGAAAAAAGAGTAAGATTTGTTTTACGCGGATGAAGGCGGAGTTTTTCCTGAACGCGAAATAATCTTTTTGAATTAAAATTAGGGATTCATGGAATCCCTTTTTTTAATTAATGTTCCCCCTAACTACTTTCCAGGGAGAAAAACGGGATAATGTTTTTGGGGAGAGGGAAAGGTCTTGACATTTTGAGTTTTTTGACTATATTTTTAAAATAAAGAGAGTTTTTCCGCTCTTTCTTGTCTGATTAAAAAAGAAAGAGTTAATTTTGTTTTCCTGCCAAATTTAATAGGAGATGAACTATGTTTTTATTGGAAAGTTATTCAATTGCTGTCTGCTTTTGTTTCATTACGATGCTTTGCTGGGGGTCATGGGGAAATGCTCAGAAGGCTGCCGGCAAAACATGGCGTTTTGAACTTTTTTACTGGGATTACGTAATTGGCGTTCTTCTGACTGCTTTGGTATTTGCTTTTACCCTGGGTTCTCAGGGAGAATTTGGGCGGAGCTTTGCGGCGGATATTCAGCAGGCGGCACCGGCAGCTCTCTGGTCGGCTTTTTTGGGGGGTGTCGTGTTTAATGCCGCGAATATTCTTCTGGTGGCTGCTATTGCGATTGCCGGCATGGCCGTTGCGTTTCCCGTAGGGATTGGTTTGGCCCTGATTCTTGGGGTGGCACTGAATTATTTCGCGGATCAGGCGGGAAATCCAGTTCTGCTTGCCTCCGGAGTGGCACTGGTGGCGTTCGCGATTATTGTGAACGCGGCAGCATATGGTAAATTACCGAAATCGGAACAGATTGGTGCCAGCAAAACAAAAGGAATCGTTTTGGCATTGGTTTGCGGTATTTTGATGTCAACATTTTACTATTTTGTCGCGCAGTCCCTTGCGAAAGTGGAAGTTCCGAAGGCGGTTGCTGAAGTGGAGGTCCTGGACGCGGCGGAGCTTGTTGGTGAAGCGGAGTCCTCGCCCGAAACGGATTTGGCGGTCGAAAAAGTTTCCGTGGAAATGAGTGAAAACACGGAACTTCGTGACGTGACGTATTCCAATCTGGCGATAAAGGGAGCTAAACTTGAGAGCGGAAAACTGACACCGTATTCCGCGAACGTGGTTTTTGCGCTTGGTATTTTTCTGAGCAGTTTTGTGGTCGTGACATTTTGTCAGCTGAAACCTTTTGTCGGAGAACCGGTTTCACCGCTGGCTTTTTTCAGAGGATCTTTTCGCGAACATTTCTGGGGATGGATTGGAGGCGCGATTTGGGCCGTTGGGATGACGCTCAATGTCGTGGCTGCCGGCGTTGCCTCTCCGGCGATTTCCTACGGATTGGGACAGGGAGCTACGCTGGTCGCGGCTATTTGGGGAGTTTTCATTTGGAGAGAATTCCGGGAAGCACCCAAGGGAACTGGAAAGCAGCTTTTTGTCATGTTCCTGGCTTTTGTGCTTGGGATCGCGCTGATTATCGCGGCTAAACTCTAAACAGAGCCTCGTGCTTAATTGGGAACATCATGTTCACGCTGGAAGAGAGAAATTATGGCGTGAAAAGTTTTTTCGGCACTTGCGATCTAGCCTCTCAGGAAATAGCCGAGGTGTTTTGGTTTAAAGGAGAATTTTCATGGCAAAAATTGTCGTAGTCGGCAGTTCAAATACGGATATGGTCATCAAGTCCCGCACGATCCCGCGTCCGGGAGAAACGGTTATTGGCGGAACTTTTGTCTCTAACGCGGGCGGCAAGGGAGCGAATCAGGCGGTTGCTGCCGCTCGCCTGGGCGGAAACGTCGCGTTAATCGCGCGTGTTGGAAAAGATATGTTTGGAGAGGAGGCGAAAGCCGGTTTTCAGCGTGAGGAAATCGATATTTCCTGCGTGAAAACGGATGAAACCGCCGCTACGGGTATCGCGCTGATTTTGGTGGATGAGAAAGCGGAAAATTCCATTTCAGTGGCTTCAGGGGCGAATGAAAACCTTTCGCCGGCGGATGTGGATGAGGCGGAAGAAAAATTCAGTCTGATTTCTACCGCGGATATTCTGGTGGTTCAGCTTGAGACGCCGATGGACACGCTGAAACATACCGCGGATCTGGCGGCCCGATTTGGGGTTCCGATTATCCTGGATCCCGCTCCCGCGCCTCAAAATGGTCTTCCGGAAGATTTGCTTTCCCGTTTGACGTTAATTAAGCCAAATGAGACAGAAGCCTCGTTTTTGACGGGGGTTGAAGTTCGTGACATCGATTCGGCAAAAGAGGCGGCAAAGATTCTCCACGCGCGTGGAGTACGTCAGGTCATCATTACGCTTGGTAAAGAAGGGGTTTTGGTTAGTGACGGCATTTCTGAGCCGACAGCACTGCCCGCTATTTCAGTTCAGGCTGTCGATTCGACTGCTGCCGGCGATGCTTTTAGCGGAGCGTTGGCGTGCGGATTAGCGGAAGGAAAGAGTCTGATCGAGGCTGTGAAATTCGCGATTACTGCCGCTGGCTTGAGCGTGACGAAACTCGGGGCTCAGCAGTCAATGCCGACTCGAGAAGAGGTTGAACGCAAAATGAGTGAAGAGTAAAGCGGGAGTTTACTCTCCATCCAATTAAATTTCCGGGAAACGTTCATCTCATGGGTTCGTTTCCCGGTTTTTCCAATAGATTCTCTATCTGTTTTCCGGCAAGGAAAGCCAGGGGATTTTGGGGAAGTGTCCCTAAGTTAAACGATTGTTCATTAAGGAGTTAGAATCAGATTTTCTCCTTCAATTTTTGCCTGGATTCCAATTTCTTCGGCCATTTTTCGAAAAGTTTCTTCTACTGTCGCGTTCTCAACTTCCAGCAGGATATTTTGTCGAAGGTCAATGCCCTTTTCATGGAAAGAGGTTTCGTCCATGATCAATTTCAGGCCTTTTTGCTGGCAAAGCTGGCTAACGAAAGGCAGGAACGGTCCCTGAATTTTTCCGGATAGACGCTGAAGGTTAAGATCGGAAGCTGGCGAGGTACGCGAAGCGGCGTGATTTGGGGGAATGGAAGGGAATCCTCCAATCGAAAATCCTTTTTCTGCCATTGCTCCGCTTGAGAGAAATTCATGGACTTCAAGAATCCCGCGGACGAGAGTTTGGGAACCTTTTTCCGCGAAACGAGTCTCCGGAGCTTCTTTTTCAATTAAGCCGCGTTTTCTAGAGGAGACCTGCCGCAAGGGGTAACTTTTGGTCAGAACGACGGATTTTAGGTTTAATGGAATGATTAGGGCTTCGGAACTGCTGAACTCCAACGTGAGATCAAATTGTCCCAGGATGAGAAGCGAGAGTTCAAGCGCACTGATCGGCGGAAGAGATCTCGCGGGCCAAAGATCATGCGGGATATTTTTCAGTCCGCGAATTTCCAGGCCGCGTTCCTCCGCAAGTTCCGTCAGAATCATTCGCGGTTCCGTGAGGCGATCCCAAGAAATGACTTTTTCTTTCAGCCATTTTTTCTGGTCCACAGGAGAGAGAGATTTTTTCAGCTCATCTTTTTTTATTTCAAGAAGAGTTCTCAGATGATTCACGAATGGTTTAGGGCCGACATAAAGAAATGAGTCAGTTCGCGACAGCTCCAAATTCGCGGAATGAAGATTCAGGAATTCCGTTGGTTTTTGGGCTGTTTGGCGCGTTATGTCTTTCAGGAAAGACGGAATTGTCGTTTGTTGCGCAGAAAATGTGACGGGGAGATTTTTATCAATACGCCGATCTGTCCAAATCGCGATTTGAGTTTGTTTTTCGAGAAGCGGAAGAATTTTGGAAATAGGTACGGATTCCCACGTCAGGCCAATTTCTCCTGTCAGCGACTGACGAAATTCCGTCCCAGTTCGCCAAGAGATTTCTGCGGCGTCCCGCGCCTCGCAAATTAAGCCGCTTTCCAACACGAGTGCAAAAAAGAGGAACAGGAGCAGCCGCAACTGAAAATACGCGAATGAAAATCTGAAAACAGATGAATTTTTCATGAAAAATCTCCCTGATTCGTGAAAATAAACTATTTCAGCGTAATTTTTCCAATTCGGTAACGGTGCTGACCGTCATCTTTTTCAAGCGGGAGAGCGAGTTGGGGAGTTCCATCCCGCTTGCCAACAGAAACAAAGACATCATAGGTTCCGGTTTTCGTTACTGGAGCAATCAGACCCGCACAAAATTCACTCGTGTGTTCCTGAACGGGAATGTCGTTTGGAGGGCCAACCTTGAGAGCGCGAAAGTCAAACGACTCGTCAGAAAGGACTGCCGCAATTCCGCCTTTTTCGTCTTTGAGAGTTAAAGTCATGAAGCCGCCCGGATAGCATGGGGCAACTCCCGCGTTCGCCCAGACTGATTTGACGGAAAATGGTTTACCGATTTCAACGGTAAGGGGAAGTTCAATTTCACGCAGCTGAATCCGGTATCCCAAGCGCATATTAATTTTCTGAATCGTGTCACGGCAGATATTCCATTCATCTTGCGGCCAACCATGAATCGACATGAATGAACCGTGATATTCTTCGACAGAACGCATGAGAAGTTTGTCGTCCCAAGCTCCCTTTTTTCTCGAACCGGCAAAATGTTCATGCTCGATAATAACCGGCAATTCACGCCAGAAACGATTGGCCATATCCGCGTGAAACCACATATTGGGGCTAGGCTGAACGAGAATGCTGTCGTCACGGAGTGTCACGCCTTTGGAGCGCGCGTAGTCTGTTCCGGGATAATTACCGGTCGTATTTTGCGGGCCGTCAACATCGTCACTAATGCACAGAAGAGTATTCGGGAAAGCCTCAAGGTGAAGATCAATGTGAATCTTCGTTACCTTGAAAGTTTCTTCTGGATTCAAACGGCTGCTGAAACCGGTGTGGCCTTCTCCCCACATTCCAAAGGTGCCAACGTCAATGAATTCGATATTTGGATTTCCATCGTATCGTTTTCCCGCGGCAAGAAGGAAATTTCGAAGTTTTTCGAGATAGATTGGATCGTCAAAAATTGGATCACAGAGATTTCCATCCTCTTTAGGTCCTTCACCAAAAGAATAGCGGATTCCTTTGGCTCCCGCGTCAAAGACCCACTTTGGCGCGGCGAATTCAAGCCAGCTTTCGGAGGTCGTGAATCGAAACGCGACTTTTTTACCAGCGGCAATCCATCGCTGAGCCGGCGTATCAAGAATGGCCCAGTTGAATTTTCCTTCTTCCGGCTCAATGAATGCCCATGGAATCCGAAGATAAACCGTGGAGCAGCCGTCAAACCATTCCAGAGAATCTGATGGTTCCAGCTGACTTCCGTAATTTTGAGGCACATTTGAATAAAAATGCATCGTCCATCCCATCATTGGATTGATCAGTGCCTTACCGTTGTCCGCAAAGGTGAGTTTTTGGGTTGGGCGCGACTCTTCACTTTCTGCCGAAACAGTAATAGTAAAAGTTACGGATATTATGGCAAGAATGATGGAAAGAAAATTTCTTCGGATAAATGAATCAGAAAACATTTTAGCTCTCCTTTTCATAAAAAAAGATGTTCCCTCAAAATTTGAAAGAACATCTTTTTAACTGCAGGATACGTTTTTATTTATCAATAAAAGTATTAATCGCCCAATCCATCAAAGCGCTGGAATATGGAGTTTTGTCCCAACTCCAAATATTTCGAATCAGGTCAACCGTAAAAAGAAGAGTCGTGGTGAGGAAAGCAAAACAGACGATAAGCCCTAAAACTGTCCAGATTGAATATGGTTTTTCCGGCATATCCATTGGAATGATCTGGGGAACCATCTGCGTAATCGGCTCGGAAACGTCACTGCCTCCGGCAACTTCAAACCCATCACTTCCGGTATCTCCGAATTCTTCGCCATCCATCCCGTCCATGCCGGCATCAAGATCGCCAAGTTCGTCATTATCGTCAATCATGATGACCTGGGAACCGCTGTCTTCGTCTTCACCGTCTTCCGAATCATCAGTCGTTAAGGCAAAATCATCCGTTGAAAGTGAAGCAGCTAGACTGCCGCTGAGTAAAGAACTTCCCATTTGGAGATTGTCTTCTCCCAGTTCAAGTACTTCGCCGCTCTCATCATCGTCCAGAGAGATTCCAGAATCCGTGGCACTCATGAGCGATAAACCGCTTTGTTCCGCCAAACCAAGCCCGCTGCCTCCGAGTTGACTTCCGGTTAAGTCGTTATCTTCGCCAAGAACGAGTTCATCATCGTCATCAACATAGTCAGAAAGAGCAAGCCCTGACTCTTCCGCGGAAAATGAAACGTCATTATCCAGCGTCATGTTAATGTCAGAAGAGCCTTCGAGCGAACTGGCGTCATCATCCAATTCGTAGTCGTCACCATAGCCGAAATCGTCATCATCAATGCTTACGGCGTTTTTCAAGTCTTCCGAGTATTTATTCACGTCTTCACTGCGGAACTTCCACGAAGAACCATCTTTGAAACCGCGCAGGTGTCCCTGAGTCGTGGCAGCAATGACTTCTGCGTTCGTAATTCCTAAAATATTCGCGACTTCTTCGACTGCCAGATATTTTTCTGCCATGATGAAATTCCTGTTTTAAACACTTTTATTCCTGCCCGCCTCAGCACTCCTGATTTAAACTTTTGATATTCAGTCAGGCCCAATGTTTGCTGATCGGCTCTGAAAATCCCATGAAACAAAGTAAAACAATTATTTACTTTCAAAAAACTTTTGTTTTCTGAAAGAATAGTAGTTTTCTGAATTCTGGCACATCCATGTTCTGTGCCAAACAAAATAGGACTTCCTCTTCATTAAATTATTGTCAAAATCTCCCTAAAAGTCAATTGTTTTTTTCTCTTTTTGGGGATTAAATTGGAAATTTTTTCAAATTTGCCAAAATATTTAATACGAGTATTAAATCAAAATTATTCTGCCTAATTGATTTAACAGAAAAAAATCCGCAAACCGTCTTGTTTTTAATCGAGTTTGCGGATTATGGAAATTTAGAGAGTGGAATTTATTTTGGTATTCATCTCTTACGCTGATTTTGCTTCAGAATCGCCTGAACATCCTGCGGCAATGGTTTTTGAGAATTGAGATAAATCAGCTGAAGATCCCACTCTATTTTTCGGGCACTTTTTAGCTCAATTTGGCCATTCATCGTGTTAATCTGGTAGACGCAGAGTACTTTTTGCGCAGGGTCGATAATGGTGATCTGCTGAAACTGCGCTCCTGAGTGGGAGACCATTTCGGAGAAGGCAATCAGATTTTGAGGGTCCAAAGGAGCCATTTCTCCAGTTGGATAGTCAGGAGGAAGGGGAGCCGGAGCCTTGGAATTATTCATTGGGGAAATGGCCGTATTGGCTGATTCCGAGCTGGTTTTGGACGGCACGTCGTAGCCTGCCAGCTGAATCTGCTGCGCAGCGGATGGGGTATTCTGTGAATTGTTGGCGATAGTTGAATGAAAACTCGTGCCAGAATTTTTACGATTGGATAAATTGATGTTTTCAGAGTAGGAATTTGATTCCGAATGAGTGGAAGGATATCCGTTAGCGTGTGAGGCCGGGTTCGCAGCAGCCGGGTTGACCGCATTTGCCGTATTTATCGATTTATTTCCTGACCAGGAAACATTCATCACGTTTGGGGAAACGTTCGGTTCCGCATGATTTGCGCTCTGAGCCTCAAGCATTTCGCCAATCGTTAAATCCTCTGTTTCCGCGGAGTTGCGGGAGGAATTCTGGAAATCGGCTGAATTTGAGACGGCGGACAAATCAGCGGGAGTTGCCGCCTGCGGAGTTTCATTCGTAAGGGAATTTAAGGAAGACCAGGTGAAAGATTCATCTTCAACTGGTACGTAGGCAGTTGGAGATGGGCGATAAGTGGAAGCGGAATAATTTTGTGCCCAAAGAATCTGACTGAACGCAAGGCACAATGCGCTTCCAAGGAAGAAAAACGAAATTTTTTCTCTGATATTTTCAAATTCTGACATGATTTTGACTGACTTGAACCATATTTTAGTGTTTTTGGTGAGTGAATTTAAGTGGAGATGAGTTTAGCAGATAATGTCCAACTGCGCAATAGCAAAATTTTCACGTTTGTGAAATTTTATGATATTTCATGTCAAATTTGGGTGAAAGAAAAATTTAGCCGGTAAAATGCCTCTGAAGAAATCAAAGGTGAACATGGTATTGGGAGCCCCTGTTCACCTTTGGGATTTTGAGAATGGCTCAGAGTTCTGGGTATTCCTTGCCGGAAAGAAAGCGCACCAATTTTCAATTTTGTTAAAGGTAAATTTTAATTAATGACAGATTATTCCTCTTCGGGGAAATCAGGAGTATTTTCTGCGTTGGTGAAATTACCGGGAGTTTCTTTTTCTTTCCCGTTTGAGGGTAATCTGGGACGTTTGGGACGCGGCGGGCGCGGCGGTTTGGGCGGGAACGCCAGCTTCTGGATGACGTAGTTCGCCAAGGCAAGCCCAAAGATTCCCGTGATGGTGGGAAGGCTTCCCATGACGTGTCTTGCCCGACCGCGCCGGGCTTCTTCGAGTGTTGAAGGTTCAGGTTCTCCCAGACAGGCGTGGCGAACCGCGGAAATGTCCTCTGAAGAATGAACACATGGACAATTCATCTTGAGTTTTCGTTTTCTAAAACGTTTTTTAATCATTCGGGCGAGCGGGCACCCATTGACCTTTCTTAATGGACCGATTTCTATTTTAGTTGGATCTGAACGCAGGGCCGCCCCCATGCTGGAAATAAATGGAATTTTTTTCTCCTGAAGCCAGGCCATCAGCTCAACCTTTGGGCTTAATGAATCGATTGCGTCTACGACAAAATCCGGTTGAAAATCTCGAAATATCTCATCCATCGTATCCGTATGGACAAAAATTCTCATGGCTTCAACCTTGCAGTCCGGATTAATGTCCAAAACCCGTTCGCGAGCTACGTCGCATTTCGGACGGTTGATTGTGCTTTCCAGAGCATAGAGCTGGCGATTGATATTTGACGGCTGGATAGTGTCGAAATCAACTAGACGCAAATGCCCTATTCCGGCTCTTGCCAGTCCTTCGACCGCGTAACTTCCGACGGCCCCCAAACCAACGACAATGACTTTGGCGTGAATCAGACGTTTCATGCCGTTATCGCCGACAAATCGTAAAATGCGTGAATATCTTGGATTTTCCAAATCGCACATTGGGAGAAATTTTAGGTATTAAGTGTGAAAAAACAGTGAAAAGCCATCAATTAAAGAGCGTTTCACATTTTAAAAAGAAAAACCCACCACGAAAGTGATGGGCTCCGAATGGTTTTCGGAATCAGTCGTAACGCACCTGTCCCATGATTTTTGAAATGAACTCTTTGTTCGATTTGTGCTTACTTAGTTTTTGCGTAAGCTGTTCCATTGCGTCAATTGGGTTCATGTTCGCCAAAGTTCTTCGGAGCAGGGTAACGGCATGAAGCACTTCCGGCTCAAGCAGTTTTTCCTCGCGGCGCGTACCGGACATGCTGATGTCCATAGCAGGCCAGATTCGTCGATCTGCCAGTTTCCGATCAAGCACCAATTCCATATTTCCAGTTCCTTTGAATTCCTGGAAAATCAGTTCGTCCATTCGACTTCCAGTGTCAATCAGAGCTGTTCCGATAATCGTGAGTGAGCCGCCTTCCTCAAATTGACGGGCGGTCGCGAATAGTTTTTTCGGAATATCCATTGCCTTAATGTCGACGCCGCCGCTCATGGTTCGTCCGGTATTTCCTACCCACTTATTGAACGCGCGAGCCAGACGGGTAATGGAGTCGAGAAGAAGGAAAACGTCATGTCCCATTTCAGCGAGGCGTTTGCACCGTTCGATAACGAGCTGCGAAAGACGCACGTGACTTTCGATATCGCGGTCAAGGCTGCTCGCGACGACTTCTCCATTGACCGCGCGGCGCATATCGGTCACTTCTTCCGGGCGTTCATCAATAAGAAGAACAAATAGTTTGACATCTGGATAATTATCGGAAATCGCCCGGCTGATCTGCTGCATCAGCATCGTTTTTCCCGTTCGTGGAGGAGCGACGATCAAAGCGCGCTGTCCTCTTCCCAGCGGAGTCAGCAGGTCCATGACGCGCGTACTGATTGGTTCCTGGCCGGTTTCCAGGCGATACCAGTGATCAGGAGTAATGGCGGTTAATTCATCAAAAGGACGCACGTTGATGAATTTTTCCGGGTCGTCCCCCTCAACGGTCAAAAGCTCACGGAGGCGCGGTCCCTGATTTTTTCGGCCGGGAGTCATGATCCCCGTGCAGAAAACGCCTTCACGTAAACCGTAGTGCTCAATCATGTTGCCTGGAACAAACGGATCGATGAGCTGCCGAGTATAGGTGACAGCGGGATCACGAAGAAATCCGTAACCGTTTGGATGAAGCTCGAGAATGCCGGAAATCTGGATTTCCTCAAGATTTTCGCCTGTCTCGGATTTGAATGGGTCTGCCGCGATGATTGGGTCATTGCTGGTGCGCATTTTGTTGACACGAGGTCTCATGCGGTTAAAACGGTAATTATTGTTTTGGTATCCGTTATTTCCGTAATGCCCGTATCCCTGCCGGTCGTCAAAATTCCCGTATCTCTGCCGCTCGCCGTATCCCATTCGTTCTCCGTACCCCTGTCGCTCCTGATAGTTTTGGCGATCAGAGTATCCCTGGCGGTCGAAATGATTTCGGTCCCCGTAATTTCCGCGATTGTTGAAAGCTGCGTATCCCCGTCTTTCGTAATTTTGGCGCGGTACGTAATTCCCTCTTTCATAGTAGTCGTTTCTATCTTGATAGTTTCCTCTTTCTCCGTATCCATTACGGTCAGAATAGGCGTTTCTGTCATGATAGTTTCCACGATTTCCGAATCCATTTCGTTCGCGGTAATTATTTCTTGGAGAATGCCCATCAAAGTTTGAGTTTTCATCCGATTGAGCTAAGGGCAAAGAGTCCGCTTCCTCTGGATATTCCCTTTCCGCGGTTAAGTCGTTTGTGAGAGTTTCGTTGGGCCAGGCCTTTTTCGCAAATTCCTCAAATTCGTCGAAATTTTCTTTTAGAGGTTCAGAAACAGGAGTTTGTTTTGAGGATGAGGCAGATTTTCTTCTTGAAGGCCGTTCTTCCTGAATAGCGGGTACGGCATTTGCCTGCATCGCGGTGTCCATGACAGAATCTGCAGAAGGAATGGACGAATCGCTTTCCGCGACTTTTGCGCGTGGTTTTTCAACCTTTTTTTTATTCATTTTGTTTTGGTTGTCCTCTTGGGGACTTAGAGATACTGGGTAACTGTCAAAGCAAGAATGAAGTGATTGGCGTCAGAGCCAGGCATCAGAGATGACTTCTTACTGCTTAATGCGGAATCTACGAATTCTGAAATCAATTGCGCAAGACGCACATTCCAGTGACTTTCGAAATCGAACGGTTCATTAAGGTGATTTAAAATTAATGACGCGTAAATCTTCGACGATATTTTGACGATGGAATTTTCCAAAGCTGATTTGCCAAAAGAATCAAGAGTTTCTTTTCAGTAAGCAATCTGCCGCAAATCATTATCGCGCAGAAGTCAATGGGCGAAGCTGTTTCAGACCGCAAAACGACTGAATAAGATGAGATTTAGCAATCAGGAATCAACCTGCGCTAAATTTCATTTATTTGTTAAGATTTTATCAAAAAATTTACTTTTTGTCAAGGAGGGAATGGGGAAATTTTTCGATTTTTTAGTATTTAATCCGAAAATTTTACGTTAATTTGGATTAAAGTCATCTTATGCGCGTGTGAATGATTTGTATTTTTTGACGGCAATTCTTCATAGCGCGTATTTTCCTTTTCATTTAATACAGAATTTTGTCTTTGTTACGTTTATTTTCAGAAAAGGATGTCTTCCTCTTTTTCCTTTACGGGCTTAATTTTCCACGGCAGGCGCACGTTAAAGGTGGAGCCGATTCCCGGTGTGCTTGAAACCGTGATTTCACCGTGGAGAAGGTGGCAGATTTCTTTGACGATAGAAAGCCCCAGTCCGGTTCCGGAATGTTCACGGGTCATCATGTTCTGCCCGATTGCGGAGGAACCTTGGCGGAATTTTTCAAAGATGGTTTTGAGGTCTTCTTCGGTCATTCCTACGCCGGTATCTGAAACCGCCATGAGGAAGGAGGATGTTTCCGGGTCGATGGAACCATTTTCGTCGAGATTTTCAGGAGTGACGAGGACTTTGACGACACCGCCCTCCGGGGTGAATTTGATGGCATTGGAAAGCAGATTGTTGACAATTTGCTGAAGCCGGTTTTGGTCCAGATGGACCATGGGAATTCCTTTTGGGATTTCGTAAGCAAGAGAAATGGTCTTTTTTTCCGCGAGAGGGCGAGCCATATCGCATTGGGCGGAAATGACGTATTCAAGTGAAAAGTCTGTTGGGTGGATTTCGGCACGGTCACTTTCCATTTTGGCCAGATCCAGGACATCATTAATCATGGCCAGCAGCATTCTTCCGGATTTTTGAATGTTCTGAACGTAACGCTTTTGGCGATCATCAAGTGATTTGATTTCCGCAAGGACTTCGCTGAAGCCGAGAATGCTGTTCAGCGGTGTTCGCAGTTCATGGCTCATGGTCGCGAGGAAATCGCTTTTGACGCGGTTCATTTCTTTCAGGTGAAGGTTTGCTCTGCCAAGTTCGTCGATTTTTTTGTCAAGGCTTTGGTTGGCGCGGCGCAGGTCACGCTGAGAGTTGATTAGGCCGCGAAGCATTCTGTTAAAGGCTTGGGCAAGTGACTCAAACTCGTCACCGGTATGCAGTTCAGCGCGGACTTCCATATTTCCGTGAAAAACGGCAGTCGTGACTTCGCGAATGTGGCGAAGAGGGCGGATAATGACATAACGAATCGTGACATAAAAAGCGAAGATGCCGAGAAAAACGGTAATGACGACTACGGTTAGCAGCATATTCCAAAACCAGTTCATGGTGGATTGAGTTGGACCATTGGGAATCTTTACGCACAGGATGGTCATGAGATCCCCCACCTGAAGTATTTTTGGGGATGGCGCGTACTCGTCACGATTTAATCTTTTTACGGTGTCCAGATCGCTGTGGCACAGGTCGAGGCAAGTCTGTTCGGCGTAAACCGGCCGATAGTAAAGGTAGTTTTCACCGATCATGACACCTTTGGGAGAAAGCTGCTGTTCGGAAGATTCTCGTGATTTTTCAAGCATTTCACGAATAAATTCATTATGTTCCGGACTTGAAAAGTCGGCGGAAGGTGAAGAATCCGCGACGGATACGCTTCTCTGGGGAGAATTGGGAGAAGGAAGTGGATTTAAATGTTCGTGATTTGAACTGCTCTGAATGGAATCAGGACGGTTGGAGTCAAACGCGGCGGCAGGGAGAGGAAGGGCAAGATCTGGCGAGATCATTTCCCATTCGTATTTTTGGTCGGAGAGCTGATCCGTGAGCTGGTTTACTATCCATAGAAATTCTTTTTTGGATTCCAGTTTTCCCCAATGTTTAATCAGTAGGGCGCGGTCGGCCAGCAGACGCGCGGTATCGGGGTCCCGCTGGGCGACGACGGATTCTGTGACGTACCAGTAAAGAGTGAAACTGATGGTCATGACGCCAATGAGAAACGCGCCAAAAATCAGCAGGCATTTTACTTCGAGACTGGAAAAACCGCCGGTTTGGGAAAATCGCCGAATCATGAAATGATTTTTGAGGTGGAAAAAAGGTTAAATTTGAATTGAAAAGGAGCTGGAGTGAGTGAAAATAAAAACTTAAGGAGGTGAAGTGAGGTTCGTCAGGTGGAACGAATTTGTTGTCGGAGGAAATTGGGGCTGAAAATGAAAAAGAAAGTGCTTGGAATGTGCTTATGGAACACATCGTTTTTGAAAATTTTTCCATCACTTTCACAAAATTTCAGCTTTCGCGGAATTTCCCGGTTAGGGAGTACTTGCTTTTTTTATCCGAATCGGGTAAACTAAATGGCAGGTGGTGAAGAGAGTTGCCTGTTTATTGGGGATCGTCTCTTCAAAGGAAACCGCGGGAAATTTCTCAGAAGAGTGCCGCGCGAAGCAGATGTCTTCGCGGCGTATGCTTTTCAGGATTCTGACAAAGCATTGGGCACTCCTTCCTCTTTTAGTATTGCCCATAAAATTTGCTTTGTCAATAGAAAATGTTAAAAATTTGACTGTTTTTTGGAAATAAAGAAATATTTTTCAGGACAGGAGCTTATTAAATGAAAAAAGGTAATTGGCGAGATTTGCGTAAGGTTTGCGTGTTGAGTGTTATTTTGCCGCTGGTTCAGCTTGTGCTTTTTTTTATGAATAGCGGGATATTCCCTACCGCATCTTGGGCAGCGGAAATAGTTAAGTCTCCGAATGGAAAAATCGAACTGAAATTTGACTGCGAAGGCGGAGTTCCTGTTTATTCTGTGAGATATGACGGGATGACGGCTGTCGCGAAATCTATTCTTGGCCTGGTTTCTGAACCTGCGTTTGGGAAAATGAATCTCTCGGATACGAAACGGGAAAGCGCGGATTCCGCCTGGAAACCGCTTTGGGGTGAATACGCTCAGATTCCGGAAAAGTATGAGGCTCTTCATGTTTTGCTGAAAGATGAGCAAGGTCAGGAGCTGAATATTCAGTTTCGTGTTTATGATGAGGGATTTGCCTTTCGGTATGTTCGCGGCGCGACTCCAATCCAGAGTATTTTTTCGGAAAAGACAGAATTTCGTATTCCGGAGGATGTTGTCGTTTTTCCGATTGACGGTACGGAGGCGACATTTCCGGAAGATGGCGTAAAATTTGAGGATTTTAAGATGACGTATCCGCCGCTGACGGGGAAATTTTCGGATGGAAAGGCTTTTTCGATTATGGAGGCGTGTGCCGTAAATTATCCGCGTTTGCGCTGGGTGAAGAGTGGTTCAGGAGCGGTTCAGCCGGTATTTCAGAAAACCTCGTGGGAAACAGAAGACGCGGAGAACTGTTTTTCGGAAACGCCGTGGCGAGCCATGATGCTGGGGGAAAATGAAGGAGAACTGGTGGAGAATGAATACTTTATTTTTAACCTGAATCCATCGGCAGATCCGCAGACGTTTCAATGGGTAAAGCCGGGAAAGACCATCAGTAATGAAATGAATTGCCAGATCCGCAGGAAAGATCTTTTCAGTATGGTGGATTTCGCGGCGGAAAATGGGATTAAGTACGTCCAGATTGACTGGGGCTGGTATGGAACGGAATACGTTTACTCAGACGAAGAATGCGAGGAGTGGGCGAAGAATAATCCGGAACACGCGGATGACCCGACCTGGCGAGCCAATACGAAACCGGATCCCCGGAAAGTCGCGAATGGCCGAATCCCGTATTTTCCGCGTTTCCACGCAAGCACCTACGTGGATATGGACATTAGGGAACTGGTTGAGTACGGGAAATCGAAGGGGGTTGGAATTTGCCTCTATATTAATGACAGAATGCTCAAGGCATACGATATTGATGAACTGTTCGCGATTTATGAAAGCTGGGGGCTGGCTGGTCTGAAGCCAGGATTCGTGGCGTATGGTTCCGCGAAAGATACGAACGATATTCGCCGTTTGGCGGAAATTGCCGCGAAGCATCATCTTTGGCTCTGTATTCATGACGCGTATCTTCCAGACGGATCCATGCGCACCTTTCCGAATGTGATGAATGTTGAGGGGGGCGGCGGGCAGGAAGGAAATCATCCGGCGTTTCATGATACGGTACTCCCATTTACTCGCGGTTTGGCTGGCCCGTTTGACTTTACGCCGGCAATGTTCTTTCATGATCGCTCAAATTGTCACCAGCTTTCACTTCTTTTAACGCTTTACGCACCGTCTCATGTCATTCGGAGCGGATGGAGAATCAGGGAAAAGGATAGTCAGGAACCTGATTCATTTGGTTCGGAAAAAGAATGGTTCGCTGCTCTTGGGTCCGAATGGACGGATACGAAAGTTTTGGAGGCGGAAATCGGTCGGCGAATTGTGACGGTTCGCGAGACCAAGGAGGGTGAATGGTTTCTTGGGGCGACGAATGGTTCCCGTCCCTGGACTTCCAAGCTCCCCCTTTCTTTCCTCGATTCGGATGTCGAGTACGAGCTTCACCTTTGGACAGACTCCCCTGAGGCAAAGGGGACATATCGCGGGACGGTAAAAACAGTTCAAATGGTACGTTCAACGGACTCGATAGAGCTTCCAATGGCCGAAAACGGCGGAGCGGTTGCCCGGTTTATTCGGAAGTAGGTGCGAGTTTGAAGCGGGAATGAGAGGTCCGTTTCATAGGAATTTTGGATTCTGATGAAGTTTTGACTGTCTGAATTTTGTTTAGATTATTTTAAGCGGCAGCTGTTTTTTCTGTTGCTTTTAAAATTACGAAAGGAATACCATGAAAACTGTTTTCGTTTTTTGGGCTGTTTGGTTTGGAGTCATTGGGACCGCGTTTTCTCAATACTTTGATTCTCCTCCGGGACCTCCAATTTACGGGCCGCCGTTGACGAATGAGTCTCTTTTTGGAAAAGTCGTTTACGTGGAGTATTGGGGAATTCACTGCGGTCCGTGCCGGGCGGCTTTTCCCCATTTGGTTGAAGCGCAGGCGGCATTTGGAAGGACTGGCAGTTTTGTGCTGATAGGGAGCCATTTGCAGGAAATGAGTCCGGAGGTTATTGAATTTTTGCGCGGAGTGAACTGCAATTTTACGAACTACCAGCAATATCGCTGTCCATTGGCGCCTCCGCAGGACGGAGGGATTCCGCAGGCGTATCTTCTGGATTGCCGAGGTCAACTCGTGGCGGGCGGGCATCCGAAAGAAGTTTTGGGGAAAATCGCGCCGTATGTTGAGGAAGCGGTTCAAAGAAGAATGTTGATGCAGGGATTCAACCCGGCAATGATTGTGGATCTTCCGGAAAAATTTCAAAACGCGGCTTCTCTTTTCGCATCGGATAAAGCGTGGGGGGCACCATTAAAACAGTTGGAGAAAAAGGCGAAAAAAGACGATGAAGCCAAGGCTGCTTTAGAGGCGATCCAGACGGCGATTGAGACGGAGATTGACTCGCTTGTCGACAAAAGGAAGCAGGAACCGATTGAGGTTTTGTTCCAGACGATGAAATTGAAGAAGAACCTGAAGGGACACCCGCTTTCCGAGAAACTGGAAAAATTGGAAAAATATGTTAAAAAAGCGGATGGAGCCGAGGAAATGCAGAAACTCTGGCTTCAAATTCAGAATTTCCAAAAGAAGTGCAATGAGGGAAAGGTGAAGCCGGATGCCGCGCTGAAAGAGGCGAAACGGCTGATTAAGCGTTTACGGGATGAGGCTGAAAATGATAAATTTCATAAAATTGTGCGTCAGGAACTCGCGGCAAAAGCGGATAAACTTGAAAATCAGATTCAGCCAAATGAGGCGGAATGAGGTTTAGGTAACGAAAGTAATGGAGCAAAATCGAATGGAATCTCTGAAAAGTCTTTGCGCGGTTTTTCAAATGAAGAGGTCTGGGAATAGGGAAGCGCGGTATTTCGGCAAACTCCAAGGACCGAGTGTCGGAGTTGCCGTTTGGATTGCGGCCGGGTTTTTGTTCGGTTTTTTGGCAGGGAATGGAAATTTTGTCCAGGCTCAGTCGGAAAAGGAGATGACCGAAGCGCGGGAACTCATGGTTGATCGTGAGTTGGTTCGGGCAGGAATTCGCAATCCGGATGTTCTTGCCGCGATGAAATCGACTCCGCGACATCGTTTTGTTCCGAAAAAGGAACGAATGAAGTCCTATGAAGAGCGCGCGCTTCCGATTGGTTACGGGCAGACGATATCCTCTCCGTTTGTCGTGGCCAGCATGACGGAAGCGCTTGACCCTCAGCCGGATGACAGAGTTTTGGAGATTGGGACAGGTTCGGGTTATCAGGCGGCGGTTCTTTCTCCTTTGGTCAGAGATATTTACTCGATTGAGATCGTGACGCCGTTGGCGCGTCAGGCCATGCGGACGCTTAAGGGCCTTAAATATGAAAATGTTCATGTTCGCGCGGGGGATGGTTACGCTGGTTGGCCGGAGGCTGCTCCATTCGACAAGATTATCGTTACCTGTTCACCGGAATCACCGCCTCCCGCTCTCGTTGAGCAGCTGAAAGACGGAGGCTTGATGGTTATTCCGCTGGGGGAACGTTACGCGCAGGATCTGTGTGTTTTGAGGAAAGACGGCGAGAAACTTTTGAAGCAGCCAATTCGTCCGATTCTTTTTGTGCCGATGGAAGGTGCGGCAGAGGAAAATCGGGCGGTCCTTCCGGATCCCGCGAATCCTGTTTTGGTTAATGGTGATTTTGAAAAGGTCATGATTGGTCAAAAGAGCGAGATTGAAAAAATGCCGGAAAATCGGCGGGAATTTGAGGAGGAACAGGACGAAGAATTTGAGGATGAGAGCGCGAAACCGGTTTCAGAGAGAAATTTTCAGTCGGTAAAAAACGCTCCCATTGACCTTCTCATCCCTCAGGTTTGGTGCTATTTGCGCCAGGCGCAGATAGATGTGAATGACACTGGAATTGGCGAGTATTGTCTGCGGTTCAGAAATAAAAAGTCCGGAGCGGTCTCTCAGGCCTGCCAGGGGATAGGAGTGGATGGCCGTGAAGTTTCAGGACTCCATTTCAGGATGAAGATTCGTGGAGAGGAACTCTTGCCGAATATTCTTCAGGGAATGAAGCCAGGGGTTTTTGTGGTCTTTATTGACGATAAGCGAAATACTGTTCGCAGTTCGATTCTGGGCGGTTGGCGGGGAACGTTTGACTGGCGTGAAGTTGCCTTCACGATTGATGTTCCCTCAAGTGCCCGTGAGGCGTGCGTTTATTTCGGGCTTCATGGCGCGAAAGGCACTTTATGGATTGATGACGTGGAAATGAGAGCCGTTCATTGACTTTTTTCCATTAGATTTTTCCAATAAAATGAAATTTTATGCCGTTCGGAGCATGGAATAAAAAATTTTTCAGGAGCGGAATTTTTTGAAAGAGGAATATTCAGAATGAAAGAACAGGAAAAGAAAGAACTTGAAAATCGTCTCAATTTCGCGGTTGGAATGGCTCATGCCGCTGGAGAAAATACCCTGAAATACTTCCAGAAAAGTAATTTTGAAGTGGAGATTAAATCTGACGAGACGCCCGTGACCATCGCGGATAAGGGAACGGAGAAGCTCATGAGGGACATGATTCAGATTCAGTTTCCGGACGACGAAATTTTGGGAGAGGAGATGGAGAGTAAACCAGGCACGAGCGGTTATGGCTGGATATTGGATCCGATTGACGGGACGAAAGCTTTTATTCATGGGGTTCCGCTTTACGGAGTACTCATCGGAGTCACTTTTCATGGAGAGGCTGTTGCGGGAGTCATTCGCATGCCGGCATTGAACGAGTGCGTTTATGCCGCTAAAGGGTGCGGGGCATGGTACCAAAAGAATGACGAAGAGCCGATTCCCGCGCGTGTTTCGAAAGCGGATTCTCTGGCGGAGTCGCTGGTACTCACTACGGAGGAAAAGACTTTCTATCAAACTGGGCGGTACGAAAACTGGAAACGCCTCATGTCATCCGCGCGGCTGGCCAGAAATTGGGGCGACTGCTACGGTTACCTGCTGGTGGCTACGGGAAGAGCGGAAGTTATGGTAGATCCGGAGATGAGCGTCTGGGATACTGCCGCGCTCATGCCGATTATTCTTGAGGCAGGGGGAGCGTTTACGGATTGGGAGAACGAGCCTTCGTTCAAATCCGGGGACGCCATCGCGACCAATGGTCTCGTTCATCAGGAAGTGATGCGGGCTGTGCGCGGTAATGAATGAATGGGATACGTAGGTTTTTCGGAACGGGTTTGAGTAAAGGATTTTTTTCATGAAACGTTTCTCTTTCATATTAACCGCCGCGGTGGGATTCCTGACGGCCGTGCTCTTTTCTCTTGCGGCTGCGGAGAACACGGAAAAGGGGACTTCGCTGGAGTGGTTTCCGACTGTACTTGAGGAACCTGCCTCGGAGAGGAGGCCTGATGATCGGAATGTTGTTCAGGCGCGGGACGGTCAGCTGCCCGCTGAAGAAGATACTTTAAGGGGACTGGACGATACTTTCGAGAACGCGATGAACGCGAACCCCGGACAGGAAACGGAAGAATCTTCCGAAGTGCTGGAGATCAACTCAATTCAGGATTTCTGGAATCATTACGAAGTCAGCGACTCCTTTCGCGATCACTACGCGGATGGGGAAGCGTGGAAAGAGAGTGAGGAAAATCTGTTTGTTCTTTATCATCTGCACGAGCACTTGAGGCTGGTGCGGCTTGAGGAATGGGCTTTGCCGGAAAGTGCTTTGGAAACGCTTGATTCTCTGGAAAAGACAGACTTGAACAAACGCCGTCTTGACGCATTTTGGATTCATGGGAAGCTCTTGGGGGTCGAGTGGACGGAACTCGAGGCAAAAGTTGCGTTCAGATACCGTATTTCTGGATATTTTACCTGTCGTGTTGAATTGGACGACGGAAGAAAGGTGACGCTTTTTTGCGAGTCTGTTCCCAGGGCTTTTCTTAAACCGGACGCTCTTCAGGTGCCTCCGAGAGTGGGAGCGATTGCTCTCTTCCTGAAAAAGGGAGATGCCGCGCTGAATATGAAAGCCGCGGCGGAAAACACGAAAGAGGAGAAGTCGATCGCTTCTTTGGTCATGGCTGGAAAGCGGCTCGCCTGGTATCCGGATACCTTGCTGGGAAACGCCGGTTTGGACTGTGGACTCATGGATGACTTGGACAGGGAGGAACTTCCGCCGGACGCGAAACGAAGCCGGGCCGCGGATACGCGCCTGACGCTCAGAAATCGCGAATACTTTTATCAGATGATGAATACCGTATTCAGAATGTCTCCCGAGAAACTGGAACAGATTGTCGACGATGTTCAGCAAAACGCGCCGGAGGAGTATTTTGAGAAGATTCAATACGCGCGCCCTGCCATGAAAGATGGAAAACCAATCCGCTACAGTTCGGTCATTCCGCTTTTTAACCGTCCCGTTAAAGAGCGCGGAAACTTCTTTTACCTGAAGGGAATCGCGCGTCGGATTCTCCCGATTCGCGTGGAGGATGAGGACATTAATCAGCGTTTTGGAATTACCCATTACTACGAAGTGTTTCTTTTTCCGGATGAAACCCCTGAAACGCCTTTGGTCGTCCTGGTTCCTGAATTGCCTCCGGACGTAAAGCCCGGGAGTGATCTTGGCTACTACGTGGAACTGGCTGTTCCCGCTTTCCTCTTTAACACATGGAGCTATGAAAAGGGCGAAAATGAAGAAGGGAAACCTATTCGCCGTCTTGCTCCGCTTTTGATTGGAGGGATGCCGGCTCGGACAATTTCGACGGTTTATACTCCGGATCTTTACTGGTTTTACGTCATTGGATCGGTTATTTTCAGTTTGTTTTTCCTACTTTCATTTGTCCTCTTTATTCAAAGCGGAAAGAATGACAGAGAATATGCCAGAAACAGACAGAAAAACTATTCGCTGCCTGAGGGAGCCGCTTTCTCGGATGAAGTACGTTTGGCTCCGGAGGAAAGGGAATTGGGGTTTGAGGAGTGGGTAAAAAAGAATGAATGACTGATTCGCTGATTATTCTTTCCTGAAATGAATTCCAAAAGAGTAAAGCAAGGAAGAAAAGTTGGGAAAGATAATAGGGGAAAGACAAAAGAATAAAAAAGAGCGAATAATGAATTAAGGGCGATCTCACGTGCCGGAATATGAATTTCTGACGGTGGAACGTCCTTGATTCATTATTCTTTTTATTTATGTTGAAGAAGCAAAATGCGCTTCCTGATTACCGACGTTTCGGTTATTAAAGTAAAAACTGCGAATGCAGCGTGGGTTTGGAGGGCTGAATAAAATTCAGCGGCGGAGAAGTCTCAAATTTTGTGGGCGGCGAAGACCCGGATTGATGTCCAGGGCGTTTCGGAACGCGTGAAGCGCGAGTGCCGTACGGCCTGATTCGAGATGAACGTTGCCAAGCATCACATACGCGTTAAAGTGGAACGGATTTAGGTCAAGGGTCTTTTCAAGATCCTCAAGCGCAAATTCAAATTCACCAAGCTCAAACCATGCTTTCGCGCGCTGAAACCATACCTCTGCGAATTTAGGCGTCTTCTCAAGCTGAAGGGAGGCGTACGTCACCGTTTTGACTGCTTCACCGCTGCTGGTCAGACGAATCAGATTCTGGAGTGCCTGCTGATCTTCCTCATCGCCGTCACGGCGCCACACATTGCGTATCGCGCTCTCGGCAAGGGTCGCTGTCGTTCGGTCACTGTCCGTAAGCAGGGAGGCCAGTATCGTGTTGGAACTGATATTGCCGACAAGACCAAGTGCAAGTACCGCCGCGCGGCGCACATTCAGGTCTCGATGCTGAACCAGGTGCTCAAGGGTCCCCGCCGAGTAGTGACGGATCACCGAACGTTCAAAATCCGATATATTCGCGTGTTCGAGGTAACGCTGGTAAAAGTCCAGCAAAATTGGGGAGCGACTACATCGACAATTCACGTAAAAGAGTCCTTTCTTTGAAAATGGATTAGCTGCTTCATAAACGAAACATTCATTTCGTCTATTCTTATTCTACTCTGGTTTTCTCGAATCGGCAAATATATTTTACCCCTTTTTCTCCATATTTTAAATTTCATTTCGCTGTTTTGAGGATTGAAGAAAATAAGAGCAATACGTATCTTTTGAGTACTGCGCAATATGGGAAAATAGGGAAAATTGTCTCGCCGCGAAATTGAATTCTGGGGGAAATCCGCGTGACGATTCTTGCGTAACGTAATGATTTTCATTCAAATTGACCTCTTCATCCAATGACGGCAAGGCCGCGAAGTCTTTGCTTGGAGTGGCTTTAGAACCAAATTTACCTTCCGGAGGTCAATTTTGAGCATGAAAAAACTGTCTAATCGTTAAACTTTAACAGACCGTTAAATTTATTTCAATTATTATCTCTGTTTTAGGTGGATTTACTATAATTTTATGAAAATAAGTCCGATGAAGAAATGGATACCATTAGAGGATAATTTTTCAGTATTTGGTATCTAATACATTTCCCGTATTTAGAATTCATAATTTAGAAGGATTCGACACATGGAAGGTAATTTAAGAAAAAGATTTTCTTTGTCGTCATGGATGACGGCAGGAGCGGCTGCTCTTGGATTGAGCGGCCTGCTTGGAGCGAGCGTTTCGGCTGCCACGATTAACGATGTCAGCACTTCGCTCAACGGTATTTACGGCACGGAAGCCAAAGTGCATAATCTCGATCCGGGAGCGAATCCGGACGTTGGAATGCCGGATCGAGAAGAAGATCTCTATCAGTTCACAGGAACGAACTTTACCGTTGGTTCTGAAGGCGGACAGACGATCTTCACATGGAAAACCTCCTTTGGTGAAAGAGGCACGGGCGACGATGTCACGATGGATATTGTCGGCGGCACCAACATTTTCGACAACCAGGGCATCTACATTGGCGCCAGGGCTGAAGGAAATGGCGGTGCTGGCACTCTGAACATCCAGAACGGAAACAACATCTTCACCCAGCGTCTTATTCTCGGAGGAGAGGGGATGGGCGAGAATGGCGTGACCGGCCGCGGTTCACTCAACATTGCCAACGGAACGAACATTTTCACATACAACAAGAAAATGGACTGGCAGGAAACCGTCACGGTTCGTGACAAAGCCTACCAGATTAAGGACTTCACCGGGGACTACTACAAGCACCTCGGAAACGGAGTTTACGCCAATACCGCCAAAGGCGACGCCAACAGAGCGGACGGCGCGTATGGTTCCGTTAATATGTACAACTACTACAACAACTACTACGGCGTTTTCATTGGCGCTTTGGGAGAAGGCGGACAGACGGAAGGCGCGGACCTCAACATCTCCGGCGGACGCAACATCTTCAACGTTGTCACATACATTGGCGGCGGTTATGACCTGACTCCCTATGGAAGCGTGAACACGAGTTCTGACGACAATGACGTCGTTAAAGGCGGTACGAACCTCATCAATATCTCCGGAGGTTTCAACAATTTCGCCTCGAGAACATACTTCGGCGCGCAGGAAAGCTCCACCGAGCTGAACTTCTCCGGCCGCGGTACCACATACTTCATGGGAACCAACATCTCGGAAGACATGGACCTTGCCATGGCCAATACCACGCTGGAAGTTCCTGGAAGTTATTCTTCTTTCTCGAACAGCTACAAAGGCGGAGATCTTCCTTACGCGTTCATTGGCGGAAAAGATGGAACTGCCGTCATGAACATTAACGGTTTCAACAGTGAAATGACCACGGTTGATTTCCAGACCACCGCTTTCTTCGGAGGAGCCGATGAACGATGGCTGGCTGGCGATCAGTACCGGATTGAGGATGTCAACGGCGATGGAACGCCTGAGAAAATCTACAATTTCCGCGATGGAGAGTGGGACACCTTCAAAAACGGCATCCGGCAGGATAAGGGTGTCGCGACGGTGAACCTCAATTCCGGAAAGCTCAAGCTCGGTTACGTCAACACCACTCCGATTGTCGCGCAGCGTAACGTGGACAACTGGAACTACAACAAAACTCAGCCCCAGGGCGTCGTTTACGAACCCACATGGTACCAGCAGCGTTACGAACAGGTCCGTCTGATTGGGGCCGCGCCGGGGTCAACTTTCAACGCGAACGGCGGAAGAATTCAGTTTGACGTCGCGGTTCACGCAGAGCAGGCTGAAATCATCAAGAGTGCCAAAAACGAATGGATTTCGGCTGACGGCACGAAAGCCGCCTGGGAAACCGTTGCCAATGGCGCCGCCGGCAAGCTCGGAAACGGGCAGGGTTCTCTGGGTTATTCCGGATACTTCACGGAAGAAGTGCCGAATTACGTCAAGAACGCGAATGGCGAGGACGTCCTGGTCATGGAAGCCGGTATGATCGCTTTCGACAAGATCAATATCTCGGCGAACACCGACATCACCCTTGGCGGTCTCGGAAACATCATGGTTCGTTCCGAAATGGCTCCGGCGGAAGGCGAGCAGCCCTCGATCATCTACGGAAAGAAAGAGTTCTACACGACTCCGGTTTTCGTGGATACCTCAAGTGCCAACTTCGTCACGACGGACGTTGAGTACCAGAACACATACAATAATGAGGTCTGGGAAGGCGCGAAACCCGTTCAGGGCGAAACCTCCGACGTCACCGTGGACTTGGCGAAATCCGCCGCGAACACCACCGACTCCTTCTACGGTCAGACCGTGTACGACAAATGGCTCTACACCCTCACCCTGGAAGATGCCGATCCGAATCTTGACACCACCACCGGTATCGACTCCAATCAGGTCCGATTCCACGTGCAGTTCAAAGGACTGGATGAGAACCTCGTTGGAAACATGGCTGATAACCGCGACACCTTCAAGGAACTCCTGCTGAACGGAAACAATCCCGCGAGCGAACACTACGCGCCGCAGGTTTACGATGCCGTCGAGCAGATCATTTCCAACTCGAAGACTGCCGGCGAAGCCGCGGAGAACTTCGACCAGCTCGTCGGCGCGGGATATGGAAACTACGTCGCCTCGCAGATCCGCCGTATTTCCACTTTCAACACCATGTTGACCGACCAGATTGTCGCCTCGGACATCTGCCTCAAGAACCTCCGCGGGAATCCCCAGCGTGACGAATGCGGAAACTGCCGGAACTGGACTGCCTGGGCGCACTACTACGCCGACAGCGGATTTGTCAACCAGCACAACTACATCAGCGAATATGACACCAACACCACCGGAGTCATGGCCGCCATCGACTGGACGAACTGCGAATCCGCCCACTTCGGAATGTTCTTCGACTACGCGCACACCGATGTCGCCTCGCACGCCAACATGGGTTACACCGCCATCGAATCCGACCACTACACCCTCGGCCTTTACGCCAAGTGGCTTGGTCTGATGTGCACCGGAGGATATGGAAGCCTCATCGCCAGCGTCTCCTGGTCTGACATGGATTCCACCCGCGAGCTGTACCTCGACGACAGCTTCAAGGGTTCCACGAACGGTACCTCGCCCTCTATCTTCTACGAAAGAGGATGGGTCTTCTTCCCCCACGACAAACTCAGCATCAATCCTTACTTCGGTCTCCAGTACGTTTACTTTGGAAACGACGCGTTCACCGAAGAAGGCTGGGATGAAGTCGGGGATCCGAGTTACCTCGCCCTCAAGGTCAACGACATTGACCACCACTCGCTCCGCACCCTCCTGGGACTGCGTATCTCGAGAGACTGGATGCTCGGTTCCTGCCAGGACCGAAGACTTACCACGAGATTCAAGGGCGCCTGGATGCACGACCTCCTCAGCCAGTGTGATCCCACTTACGACGTCACCCATACCGGATACTCTGACTTCCCGGCATGGACCATCCGGGGGAACAACTCCGGACGTGACTGGGCTATCCTGGGTGTCGGCGCGGACTTCAACGCCTCCTCAAGAATCTCCTTCCTCGTCGATTACAACCTTTACCTGAATGAGTTCACCACGATTCACGCCGGTATGGCCACGATGAGATTCTCATTCTAATAAAATTACTTAAATACGGGAAATGGTCCCCGGCAATTCGTCGGGGATCTTTTTCTATTTCTTGACTCAGCGCGCCTCTCTCCCGCGCCAAAAATATCATTCTTTATGAACTCTTAACCCTCTTCCGGACAAAATTTATTCCGTGATTTACGTACACCATTAAATCTTAACTAATCGGCATGACTGGTATCCAATTGACGTTTTATTCATAAAAATCGAAACTACGGGACTATTATGAAAAATTTTTACAGGCAGGAAAACGAAAAAATAATATGTATGCGTACCTTAGTATACAGTTTTTATTATCAAACACATTTGGAGAATAGACATGACCAAACATTCGATTCCTTGTGAAATGATTAATCGTAACAGCAAAAACACTCTCAAAAACAAAAAAACGCGAGAACTTCGAATGGAATCACTCGAATGCCGCCAGCTCCTGAGCGTTTCTCCGTCTGCCGCTCCCTCGGACGACGTCGAGACCGTATTTGCGGCCCCGGCTGAGCTTCCTCAAATGGACGAACCTGCCGTCATCATGAACTTCTCCGAAGACAACTCCGCGGATCTCCTCCCAACCGCCGCGAGTACAATTGTCAATACTGCTGATGCTCTCAAATCCGCCATTGCCAATGCCGCCGACGGCGGCACGATTACGGTCGAGGCCGGTATGTACGATATTGGCGAGGTAACCATTACGAAGAACAACCTCACTATTCAGGGTTCCGGAGAAGTGAATATTCAGGGTTCACTTGTCATTGCCGGTGATAATATCACAATAGACGGTCTGAAATTCGCTGACACGGATACTTACAAAAGTGACCCCATTCTTGCAATCAAAGGGTCAGCCAATGTATTAACGATCAAAAATTGTGAATTCGGTACCAAAGAATACGGTTCTGCTCGACACGCGATTACTTCTGAGGCGCCAACAAACGTTGAGAGCCGTAGTATTACTATTTCCAATAATAAATTCTATACCGGGACCCCTGAAAATAGCTGGAAGAATACCATGATCATTAATGAATATCATGGTTTTACGTTTACCCATAATACATTCCATGTATTTGCAAACAGTGCTGGTTCTGCTGGTCGAATTATTATGGGTTACAACTCATGTAACTATGCTGACAAACATGTAACAATCACCAATAACACTTTTACAACAGACTCCACTAATATGGGGGATGCCTGTATCCGTCTCAAGGCTGGCAGCAATTGTACCGGCGAAAATATCATCATCACGGATAACTATTTTGAAGCCAATCTCGGTTTCAAAATTGACGGGGGGATTACCGCGGAAAACGCCGCGAAGATTGATTTAACTTCCAACTACTGGGTCGTTCCGAGTGGTACTGGAGGAAACGAACCTCTCGCGTCTCAAGTCAGGGAAAATGGCAATGGTGGCATGCTTCCCGACGTCTCAACTTGGGCGACATCCACCAAAACAACCGAGGACGGCTATTACAAAAACCTTGCCGCGAGGGATGGTGCGGAGGTTTCCCTGAAAAAGGATCAGGAGCTGACGATTTACGCGGTTAAAGATGATGGAACGACTGACACCAAGACTGTTGTCGGCACTATCACCGCCACCGAGGATATGTCCGGATTGGTCGTCGTGAATGAAGCGCAGCTCACCGCCGCGATTAAAAACTGTAAAGCCGGCGACACGATTGTCCTTGGCGCGGATATTAAGGCCACGAATACGGTTGAGTTCGAGACGTCTGTACCGGACAACGTTACTCTGGACGGCGGCAGTCACAAGCTTACCGGTCACATTTACGCGGCTTGCGAGAACCTGACGATTAAGAATCTTACGATTCAGGGTTATCAATATACCGCGAACGACTACGCCGCAATTCATCAGGGTGCCGGAAGTCTGACGGTTGACAACTGTGTCATTTACGCGGATAATAATGAAACCGGTGCCCGCAACGGTATCGTCGCTACGGGCAAACTCACGGTTACGAAATCCAAATTCTACGACTGCCTGAATACCATCTGGGTTCAAGGCACGGGTGATGTAGTCATCAGCGGCAATACCATCGTTTCCGATCGTATCTTTAGCGATAACGTTACGACCGCTACGGGTATCGGCTTTGACGTGTACCGCAACATCACGATTGAGGACAATACTATCATCACCAACGGCCCCGGTATCCGTTTCTGCGGTTCTGGAACGGGTGAATTCACCGGAACGGTTTCCAAGAATACCGTCTCTTCCATCCAGTTCGGGTATGAAGATTACTACAGCGGCGCGATCAATTTCAATAACCTGAAAATTGAGAACAACGACATTCTGGATGTTGATTTCGTTCAGCGTAGTGTGGGAACAGAGGGAACATACACCCCACACTCCGTCACCGGCACGATTGATTTCAACAACAACGCCTTCTACTACGACGACGGCACCGGCGTTAACACCGACGTGATCGCCGAAGGGCTTAAAGTTACCCGTGCTGACGGTACATTGACGATTACCTCCGATTCGAATACCCAGACCTTCACGGCTCTGGACACTCCGTCTGAAATCAAGGCGGAACTGACCACCACTGAAATGGTAACGTCCAATCTCGTTCCCAACGTTTGGGCGATCAGTGCCGACCAGCTTGACTCCCGTTCTTTCGCGAACCTCGCCACGACGACGGACTATCTCGCTGAGCTTGGCGGTAAGACGTGGCAGCTGGAAGATGGTCAGACGCTGACGGTGTATAACGCGAACAACGAAGTCGTAACCACCATTAAAGCCGATGACGCAGCCCAGAGCGTTTATGTCGTCATGACCGCCGACGAACTCACCGCCGCGATTCAAAACTGTAAAGACGGCGACACGATTCTCTTCGGCGCGGAAATTGAGGCTGAAAATACGGTTATGTTCCAAACGACTGTACCGGCCAACGTTACATTGAATGGCGGCGGTCACTCCCTTACCGGTCACATTTACGCGGCTTGCGAGAACCTGACGATTAAGAATCTTACGATTCAGGGAGCGAACTACACAAAAACAAGCCCTTATCAGGACTATGCCACAATTCAGCAGGGTGCCGGAAGTCTGACGGTTGAGAACTGCGTCATTTACGCGGACAAAACCGACAGCAGTGCCCGTAACGGTATCATCGCGGTCGATGATCTCACTGTGACAGACTCGAAGTTCTACAACTGCCTGAATGCCATCTGGGTTCAGGGCGTGGGTGAGATGACCATCACCAACAATACCATTGTTTCCAATCGTACTTTCACCGACGACACTCCGCAAGCCGAAGGAACCGGTATCGGATTTGACGTGTACCGAGACGTTACGATTGAGGGAAATACCATCATCACCAACGGTCCCGGTATCCGTTTCTGCGGTAACAAAACGGATAACGCGTATAGCGGCACAATCTCCGGCAATACCATTTCCTCTATCCAGTTCGGATATGAAAATTACTATGGTGGCGCGATTAATTTCAATGGTCTGAAGATTGACAACAATAACATTCTGGACGTTGATTTCGTTCAAAGCGTCTCGGGCAAGGAGGGTTACAGCGGCACAACATTGAACGTCGCCGGCACAATCAATTTCAACAACAACGCCTTCTACGGCACCGACGTGATCGCCGACGTTAACACCGACGTGATCGCCGAAGGGCTTGAAGTTACCCCCGACGACGCCGGCACGCTGACGATTACTGTCAACTCAAACACCCAAACCTTCACCCAAACCTTCACCGCCCTTGACACACCGTCGGAAATCGCGGCGGAACTGACGACCAAGGTTATGACGTCGAGCGTTACAACTCCCGCCGTCTGGGCGACAGACTCCAAACGCCTTGACTCCCGTTCTTTCGCGAACCTCGCCACCTCCGCGAGTTCTTCCGACACGATCGCCCTGGTAGAAGGCCAAACGCTGACGGTATTCAAGGCAGGATCGGACGATATCGCTGTGGTTTACAACGGTCCGGCCACTGTCACTCCGAGTAGTGTTAGCTTCGATGGCACACTTCCGGTCGGCGCGACGATTGTTTACAAGGGGAATATCTTCACGCCGAATTCACAGACGGAGCAGAGCCATACTTACACGATTACCGATAATGAATTGGAATTAAAGTCCGGCGTGTGGACTGTCAGTGACGCTGTCTCCGACACTAATGGTACGGGCACGATTAAGGTTTCCGGTACCGTGACGCTGAATGGCGATAGCAAGATTGCCAAGATGATTGTTACGGTTGACGGTACCTATGAAGTTAAATGCTACTGTGATTTCACAGCGATTGATTTGACGATCAGCGCGACCGGTTACACGATGGCAAATACACCGACCAACTGGTATGATACTCCGTATTTCTCGATTAACAACACAGACAGGAAAATTTATTCATTGTTTGACGATCCGGTTATAAGCGTTACCGCGGAAACCGGTACGGTTACGACGATTAATACGGATAAGCTTACTCTGAAAGCCGCGAAAATCGAAGAGAATGCGGAACTTAAGGTTCATGCGTATACCACGATTGAGAATGTTACCGGCGAAGGTACCGTTTCGATTTATACCGAACAATTTGACGCTGAAGGCGAGACCAACGGAGCAGCCGACACGGTAACCGTTACGGCAAAGAAAGTCAATGTCGATATTACTGAAAGTGATTCCGATCCTGACTTTGATAGTGAGAGCGATCTTGACGTTTTGCCCGAGACCGAAACGGAGAGCTATGACATCTCTGCCGGTATTGAGCATTTTGAGGGAACGCTGAACATTTACACGGTAGATGCCCTCGATACGATTGATATTCAGGGTGTTCCCACACGCGTTACGCTTAACGTCGATCCTTCCAAATCCGGTGAAACCAGCGGTTACGATACCGACGCCGACACGATTACGGTTGCCGCCGGCACCACCGGTACCTACACCCTCGGCGAGAATGACGTTCTGACCTGGAACGGCTGTACATTTACCGCGCGGACCGCTGCCAGTACAATTAAATTTACCAATGATACCGTAGTGATCACGGGTACGGTCGAGTTTGATAAAGCGGAAGCCACCGATCTCTCGGTTAATATTCAAATTACTGAATCATCCACACTGAAATATAAAGGTTATGAGTTTTATGCTACAAACTATGAGACTCGTATAAAGATTTCATCAGAAGGTATAGAGTATTGGGAAGAAGATAGCAGCATCCACAAGACTACAATTACCGCAAAGGATCCTGCCAGCCTTCAGGACCTTGGTACGATTACAATCAATGGAGCTTATGATATTTCTCTTGGCTCCGACATTAAGGGAAATATTGTAACAACCAATGACCACCTTCCTTCTTTCAATGTAAGTGGAACTACACAAAAAATTGATGGTAATGTTACCATATACAGAGGAGCTTCGATTAGAAACATTGATGTCACCGGTACCTTGACACTTATAGGGCATGATAGCACCTCAGATACCTATACCGTGGGAAATGGAACAATAGGCGTAGAGGATCGTTATGGTAATAATAGCAAACGCACATACAGCTATTCAAGCACGGGTAACCTTACAATCGAAGGTCTGGGGCAAGACGATAAGATTACTCTGGATAATCTGAGTAGTGTGAAAGATAAAACGAAGATTGATGCCGGTGCAGGCGCGGACACAATTACTGTAAATACTATTAACGGTAATGTTTCCATTGATACTGGTAACGATAAAGATGCGGATAAGATTGAGGTCAAAACCGATACTGAATATACTTATACTCTGGGAATTAACGACGTTCTGACTTATAACGGCTATAGCTACACAGCTCTTGACGATAATGTTTCAATCAAGGTCGACGGAGACAAGACGGTTACCATTTGTTCTGGTAAAGTCTCTATTGCGAAAGGTACTGATACCCAGAATCTCCAGGTCAAGGCAAACGCTATAGTAGTTTATAACGGCACCACGCTTAAGGCTACAACGGATGTTGACATTGCGATTTCCGATAATGGCAACCTCGCGGTCATTAACGGGAGCGCCAGTGTTGAGGGTGTCTGCGAAACTACCGTTATCAATCATGAAAACGCGGTTATTTTCAATGACGGCAGCGTCACGATCAACGGCACGGCGAACGCCGACGTCATCACCGCCAATGGCAAGAATGTGACGGTCGTTCAAAAGGACACGGTCTCTGCGGGCGACACGACGATTTCCAACACGACCTTTGATGACGGCTACACCGGTTCCGTCACGATTAACGGCAATGACGGCGATGACCTGATTATCGCTGGACGCGACAACCTCATCGTCAACGCCGGCGCGGGCAATGACCTGGTTATCGGCGGCACGTACTCCGGAAATACTGACTGGACGGCTGCTTGGGACGGCACGCGCGAAATGGCAATCGACCTCTACGCCTCCGGAAAAATCACCGCGGATATGATTTCGGACAACGCCTCCGCGGTTCTCGACGGCGGCGATGGTACGGACATTCTCTTCTCAAAGGCGAACGCCTACACGACCACTCCAGCCAACTTTGAGTTCATCGTTTCCGGCGATGCCTACTCCACGATTGTCGTCACGACCGGAGGCGCGAATACCGAGAATGAAATCACCCTCGAGGAAGCGATTGGATACGCGAACCAGGGTGTCATCACGACGGTCGGTTTCGCGGCGGATGTCGATACGGTCACTCTGTACCAAAATTTGACGGCCCTCGGCAAAGATATGTCGATTGTCGGTGACGTGAAATACGACGAGGTCACCGGTCTGGCAACAACCGAGACCCGCGAATACGTGACCATTAATGGTTTCAATACGAATATTAACTACAGTATCTTCCGTATCACGGCAGGCGTAACCGTCTCGATGAATGACCTCTTCATTACACAGGGCAAAGCCGAAAACGGCGGCGGTATCTATAACGCTGGTACCCTGACCCTTGAAGACATCACCGTCAGCAGCAGTACCGCGAAACAAGGCGGCGGTATCTACAATGCCGGCACGCTGACCAATGCCGGTACGCTGGAAGTTACAAACAACACCGCGACGGGCAACGGCGGCGGTATATACAACACGGGTACGTTCACGAACACCGACGGAACAGCTTACGGCAACGTCACCATTTCCAACAACAAAGCTCTTGGCGGCGGTGGTGTGTTCAATACCGGTTCGTTCACGTTTGAATCCGGCAACACCAAAGCGACGCTGAAAGTTGAAAATAACGAGGCTAATCTTGATTTTGGTTGGGGGGCTGGTATTACCTCCAACGGCAGAAACGTTGATGATGACAAAGCCAAGTTGACGCTTAAAGGCGTTGACGGCGAGAAGACGATCCAGATCAACAACAATACCGCATGGGGTGCCGGCGGTTTGAATATTATGGATACCGAGGCGGAGATCTCCAATGTTTCCTTCTCCGGTAACAAAGTCAATACCTACGGCGGCGCGCTTTGGGCAGGCTATGGCGCGATCGTTAACCTGACGAATGTGAAAATGGATGGGAATTTGACTCCGAGCGGATCCATTGATCGCAACGCCCATGCAGGCGGCGGTATTTGGATCGCCAATGGTTATGATTGGGATGATCGGACCACTGTCACCGTCAATAACGTGACCATCGAAAACATGGTCTCATACGGTAATACAGATCAACCCGGTCTTGGCGGCGGTATTGGTATGGAAAAGTATACGACCCTGGATATCAAGGGTAATCTTACAATTACCGGAACCAATACGACATCCGAGAATCAAACCGTCCTTGGAGCTGGTATCTATGCCGGCGGTACTGTGAATGTGCAAGAGGGGGCGACCCTGAAGCTGGATAATAACCAGACCTCCATGCAGGGGGGCGGTTTGTATATTACAAGTGACGCTGTACACAAAGTTATGTGGCCTGCTGGTTCAACTGATATCGCGTACTATAGCAAAGGCGTTGTAACGATCGAAAACGATGCGGAGGTCAACATTTCCAATAACAAAGCTGCTGATGGTGCCGGCATCTATATTGAAGCTGGCGAAGATGGCGGAGAAAATCTTACTGGTACAGGAGTGAATGGTACGCTGACCTATGCCGGCACGCTGAAAGTTACAAACAATAAGGCGATCGATAAAGATACGGATGACCGGGAAGCAGGAAATGGCGCGGGTATCTACAACGCCGGTACGCTGGCCAACGCCGGCACGCTGGAAGTTACCGGCAACACGGCGTCGAACAACGGCGGCGGTATCTACAACGCCGGTACGCTGACTGGTTCCGTGAGTCTCCAGGGCAATAGCGCAACTAACGGCGCGGGGCTTTACGTTTCCAAGGACGCGGTTGAAACGAATGTGACCTTCTCCGATACCTACGGCAACACGGCCTCTAATTTCGGCGGTGCGGTCTATGTTGAGAAAGACGCGAAAGCGACCCTCGCGGGAACGATTGGTAAGGAAAAAGAGGCCGTCAACGAAGCCAAATCTGGTGGCGGTATCTACAATGCCGGTACGCTGACCAATGCCGGTATGCTGGAAGTTACAAACAACACCGCGACGACGGGCAACGGCGGCGGTATCTACAACGCTGGCGGTACGCTGACGCTTGAGGGTACTAATTCCGAATCGGTGAAATTTGAATACAACGTCGCGGCGCAAGGTTCCGGAGGCGGTATCGAAATTAATGGCGGTAAGGCAACCATCACCAAAGCTTCCTTTGTCGGCAACGCGGCCAATGCTTACGGCGGCGCGATTCGGGTCCAGGGCGATTCGACGCTTGATCTGACGAATGTGACGATGGATGGCGGAACGCTTAACAAAGAAACACTTCCCGGCTGGGTCAATACCGGCTACTGGCGTAATGCCTGGGGCGGCGGCGGTCTCAGTATCGAGAAGAATGACGCGAACGACAACAGCTGCAGTAACGAGGATCCGACAACGATCGTTAATGTAAATGGTTTGACGATCACGAATATGACGGTTCTCGGCAATGAATCAGATCCGGGTATCGGCGGCGGTATCTTCACGGAAGCCGGTACACAGCTGAATCTTTCCGGTATAGTCAACATCTCTGGATGCAAAGGATCTGAGAAAAATCAGACGATCCTCGGTGCCGGTATGTATGTCGGCGGTGAAGTGAATGTCAAAGAGGATGCCAACGTCACGATTGAAAACAACACGACCGGTCATGAAGGCGGCGGTATCTACATTACCGGTAAAGCAAGAATCATGGCTACCGACAGCACTACTGTTGAAGCCTTCGAGACGAACGGAGACCTGAATATCGCCCAAGGCGCGACCCTTACTGTCCGCGGCAACAAAGCGAAAGACGGCGCGGGTATCTACATTGCCAAAGATACCGAGTACAAAGACAAGGGATATGCCGGCGGAAAAAATCTTACTGGTACAGGAGTGAATGGTACGCTGACCAATGCCGGCACGCTGAATGTTACCAACAACACCGCGACGAACAACGGCGGCGGTATCTATAACGCGGGTACGCTGACTGGTTCCGTGAGTCTCCAGGGCAATAGCGCAACTAACGGCGCGGGGCTTTATGTTTCCAAGAACGCGACTGAAACGAACGTGACCTTCTCCGATACCTACGGCAACACGGCCTCTAATTTCGGCGGCGCGGTCTATGTTGAGAAAGACGCGAACGCGACCCTCGCGGGAACGATTGGTAAGGAAGAGGCCGTCAACGAAGCCAAATCTGGCGGCGGTATCTACAATGCCGGTACGATTACTGTTAAAGGCCTTACTGTTACTAATAACGAAGCAAATGCCTATTCCGGCGGCGGTATTTATAACGAGGGAAGTGTAAAAGTTGAAGAGAGCGGCTTGTCTGTTAAGGGCAATTCAGCGGCCATGTATGGCGGTGGTATCTACAACAAGAATGTGTTTATCGCTTCTGCTGAACTGTTGGTCAATGACAATAAGACAACAGGTACAGCATTGGAAGGCGGCGGTATTTATAATAGTTCCACATTTGAGATTAAAGCTAATAGTACGATTTCAAGCAACGAATCTGCTCACGGCGGCGGTATCCAGAACTACGGCACACTTTCCATTGAAGAAAATGTTACGCTGAATGTTTCAAATAATACTGGCGGTTACGGTGCGGGTATTAAGAATGCCGAAAAAGGTATTGTCGAAAATACCGGTACACTCAACGTCACCGGCAACAACGCATCGTCCTATGGCGGCGGTATTTATAATGTGGGTACCGTGAATACTTCGGGTACTGGTAAATTAACGATTGGTGGCAATACTGACGGAAATACTGAAGGTAATAGTGCCGATCTGAGAGGCGGCGGGCTTTACAATGGTGGTACTTTCAATATATACCATGATGTAGATATTACGCATAATAAAGCCGACGGAGGTGCCGGGATTTATAATGCTGACAATGGAAACGTTAATGTGCATGCCGGAACCTTGCTGATTTCGGATAACTCCGCGCAGTATAAAGGCGGCGGTATTTATAATGAAGGTGCTTTTAACGCGGACCAGGAGATGACCCGTTATGGTAAAATAACGATTCGGGATAATAAAGTAACCTCTACCTCGAGTTCGGAGGGCGGCGGGCTTTACAATACTGGAACTTTCAATGTCAAGAATCATGTTGAGATTTCACGCAATGCAGCTTTGTTCGGCGGCGGTGCTTACAACCGTGGAACTATTAATGTCGCTGACGGTATTGATTTGACTGTCCAGAATAATGAAGCCAATCGAGGCGGCGGTATTTACAACTATACCAAGGCTATGGTAAACAATGGCGGTAATTTGACTATTAAGGGAAATACCTCGACATTGGAAGGCGGCGGTGTTTACAATAATGGAACCGTGACCACGACAGGTACTTTGGTTATCGGTAGTAACACAGTTGATGAAACAACAGCTAATACCGCGGAATCCAGCGGCGGCGGTGTTTATAATAACGGTACGTTCGATATTAAAGGCACTACAACGATTGCGAATAATACCGCGAAATCCAGCGGCGGCGGTGTTTATAACAACGGTATTATAAATATTGCGTCTGAAAAACAGTTGGAGGTTGCCAATAACTCCGCGCAGTATAGAGGCGGCGGTATTTATAATGGAGGTGAGATTGTCTCTGAAGGTACATTGTTGGTTAATAACAATAAAGTTTACAATACCTCAACTTCGTACGGCGGCGGTATTTACAATACCGAAGGGGCTAAGATTACCAGTAATAAGATGACTGTTGATGGTAATACGGGGGCTGTTAATGCCGGCGGCGGTATTTACAATCTCGGCGAAATGAATTTCAATGGAAGTACTGAAATTAAAAACAACAAGGCTCCTAATGGTGCTGGAATGTGGCATAACGGTACCCTGTCGATTGCCAAAGGTGCGACTGTTTGCTTTGAGAGTAATGCCGGAAATCCAACTTTCACAGCCAACAAAGGCGGTGCCTTGTACATTGAAGCGAATGGAAAAACCGCGGATTCTGATAAGTTCATTATCGATGATCAATCCGATTTCCGATTCGTTAATAATGGTACTGCAAATACCAAGGGCGGCGCGATTTATAATGCCGGTAACCTGGAATTCGCTTGCGATTATGCCTTTGGCGTGACGGTTACGACCGACGAAAATGGTGTGAAAAAGCTTGCGAAGAATGTTGAAATCAACAAGGGTATCGGCGCGGCTTTGTATAATGTCGGTACGGTCGCGAATACGGTATTCAATTACGACGAATTCTATGCCGGCTCCGCGGAAGAATCTGATTTGGATGCGATGAAGAAGTCCGAGAAGACGTTCTCCCTCTACGTTGCCAACCAGGAAGGTGAAGCGGCAATCGGAAACGGTGCCGGCACCATGACGCTGAGCAACGTTAAGGTTTACGGTAACACCGGCGGCGGAATCAAGGTCGAGGGCGGAACGGTTACTCTCGACAAGGGTACCGAAATCGGTGAAGACCAGTTCGGATTTGCCACGACCGGATACAGCAAGTACGCTGGCGATGAATTCACCGGAAATACCGGTTACGGTGTGAATGTTACCGGCGGAACACTCAATATCGAGCAGGGCGAAAAGATTGCCAAATACTGGAACGCCTGGAAGTCCGAAGACGCTGTGGGACAGGAAAACGGCCGGTATGAAGACTACAAAGTGATTGATACGGTCCGCATTTCCGGAAATGAAACCGGTATGATCGTTTCCGGCGGTATAGTCAACATGAACGACGTCCGCATGGAAGGTAACGCAAAGGGTATGAGCGTCTCCGGTGCCGGTACCATTGTGAATGCTTCCCAAGTCCTCATCAGCGACTGGACTGACAGCGGAATCACCGTCACGGGCGGTACACTCAACCTGACCCAGTCCACCGCGGCGAGCGAAAACGCGCAGAGTGCTTCCGCTCTCACAAATAACGGCGGCACGGTCACGCTGGTCAACTCCATCGCGGTGAATTCCGACGTCACTGAGGATGCCCAGACCGACGAGTACTCGAAGTACAACTTCCAGAACGACGTTCTCGGTAACAAGTACACTCTCGGCGCGAATTCGGTCGCTTATGACGCGGGCGTTGACGCGGACGCGAAGTACACGGACGGAACGGCGATCAGCAGTGATTTGGCGGGTCATAACCGTGTGCTTTACGGCAATGTTGACCTTGGCGCGTTCGAGAATCCGGTCTTCTGGATTGATGGAGACGATACCCTTGAGGATATTAAGAAGGGTGTCGAAACGGTTGAGCCGATCGATTTCGGCGGCGCGGTCAAGTTTGATATCAGTGCCAATGGTCAAACGTTCGTTTGGAAAGATCAGGACAATGCCGACTGGATTTACATTCATGAAGACGTGACGATTGACTCGCGTTATCTTGACTCGGAAGGCAATTACTACTGGATGGATGTCACGTTTGACGCGGCGAATACAAGCGGCACAGGTCTGTTCCGCGTTATTAAGGACGGTGTCACGGCCAATATCTGGGGTGTTGACATTGAAAACGCGGTGTCCAGCGACCGGTTCTATCCTGCCGGCGGCGTGAATGTGCTGACGCAAAGCGTCGTGAATCTGTACGGCGTCTCGTTCAAGAACTGCTCTGGCGAAGAAGGCGGCGCGATCTATGCCGGCCGAAACGCGGTGGTGAATATCGAGAGCGCGACGGCGGATGGGTATGTTAATGAAGACGGTAAGACGAACAAAGTTGCGAGTCTCTACAAACTGAGCGTCTTTGAAGGCAATAAAGCGGAATTCGGCGGCGCGGTGACCTCGGACAATACGGGAACGAGCACCACCATCGGCGGCGTGGAATACGCGCAGGGCCTGAAGATTCAGGGTGTGGATCTCGGCAGTGTCAAGTACATGGACGGCAAAGACTGGACCGACACGCTGAGTGCTGTCACGTATGCCGCAGATAGAGCCGTGAAACAGTACTCCATCCAGTTCATCGGCAACGAAGCCGGCGAAAAGGGCGGCGCGGTTTATGTTGGCGGTACGGCTGACATTGACGGTGTGTCGTTCATCGGCAATAAAGTGCCCGGCACGACGATTAACGGTCTTTACGGCGGCGGCGCGATGTATGTCGCGGGTAACGCTGGAATCAAGAACGCGGACTTCCTGAGCAACTACTCAACCGTCAGCGGCGGCGCGGTGGTCGTGACTGGAACGATGACCGGTACTGGAAACCTGGTCTTTGCCGGTAATAAAGTCGAGTGGAATCCGGACAAAGTCGGCGCGAACGCGGACAACGGCGGCGCGATCTATGTCTACAACGGAAAACTGACGCTTGGCGGCGTAACTGTAACTGCTCGTACTGTTTATCAGGACAGAATCAAGACCAGCGGCAAGGCGAATGAGTTCCTTGGCAACGAAGCGTATCTCGGCGGTGCCGTGATGAATCGCGACGGTGAGGTTTCCATCACGAACGGCAACTTCTCCGCGAATATGGCGGTCGACGGCGGCGCGCTGTACAATACGGACAAGGGCACGGTCAGTTTGGACAACGTGACGTTCACGAATAACCTGGCACTTGACCGCGCGGGAGCGATCTTCAACGCGGGCAGTACCGGCAACGTGACTGTCAGCAACGGGAAGATCACCGGCAACTACGCGAGAAGCGCGGGCGCGGGCTGGAACCTGTCGGGAGTTTATTCCGGCAATGAGTCTTACGGTACGTTCAATTCGGTTTACGATAACACGAATCAGGGCGAAATGCGTGCCGTGACGGAAATTACGGCAGTCGAAGGTTTTGATAAATTCGGCAACGCGGCGGTTACGAACGCGGAGGCTCCGACCCTGACAATTACGAAGGCGGAAACGTCCGCGAGCCTTGAGCAGACCGGCGCGGTGACGGAATGGGCTGACCTTTCGGCTGAAATCACGACGGACGCTTACGCGGTGTCCGCGGGCAATACGCTGACGCAGGAAATCGAGTACGATTCGACGAAATTCGCGGCGGATCTTGACTCTCTCGAAGCGGCGGAAGGCTGGAACGCGGAAGTGACGGAAGTTCGCACGGAAAACGGACGCACGACGGTTCAGATGACGTTCACGGCAGAGGAAGACCAGATCCTTGACAGCGCGGTGCTTGGTAAACTCGGTTTCTCCACGATTGACCGCCTGACGGAAAGCACGGAACTTCTCGGAACGCTCGTCGAGAAGATGGGTTACGACATGAACACGGACGACCGAATCGACATTTCGGACCTTGTTCTCTTCGCTCGCCAATTCGGTACGGCGGACGCTGGCGCGGACTTCAACGCGGACGGCCACGTTAATATCAATGACCTTGTGAAGTTCGCGCGTCACTTCGGCGAGAAACGTGAAACGGCCCTTCCGGCGAAAGATACGGAAGAAGCGGTTTTGACCCCAGCCGCGGTGATGGAAGCGGTTACGGAAACTCCAGTGGAAGCCCAGACGGAAACCGCGTTGGAAGTCGCTGCGGAAGTGAAACTTGACACGGTTGAAGCGAAAGCGGAAGCGGCGATGATTCCGGAATCCGCTCCGGTTCAGATGGCTGTTCAGGATGTCATTTTCTCGTCGGAAGAAGAGGAGGAAGACTGGCTCGACGCGATTTGCTCGGTCCAGGAAGAGAATGAGAAGGACGTGATCGACGACCTTTTCGGAAATAAATAACGGTCTTTTCGCGGGGTGCTCCGCGTGAGAGATAATCGGTAACCGGCAGAAGTTTCGGCTCCTGCCGGTTTTTATTTTGAAAAAAGCCTCAACGCTCTTGACAGGAAGAGAGGAAAAGGTTAAAATCGCGTATCGGTGTTTTCGCGGACCGTGGAAGTGCCGGAGAGTGTTTGACCAGAGATTTTAAGGAGAGATTTGAATGAAAAAAGTGCTTATTATTTCGTCCTCACCGCGAAAAGAGGGGAATTCAGAACTTTTGGCGCGTGAGTTTGCCCGGGGAGCGGAGTCGGCGGGGAATCAGACGGAAATCGTGCGTCTGAATGAGATGAGGCTCGGCTATTGTCAGGGGTGCTACGCCTGCACGAAAACGGGGAAGTGTTTCCAGAACGACGGAATGAATGAGCTTGCGGAAAAGGTTCGTCAGGCGGATGTGCTGGTATTGGCTACGCCGGTTTATTTCTACACAATGTCCGGGCAGATGAAGGTCTTTATTGACCGGCTTGTTCCGGTTTATACCGAGGTTCGAGCGGACATTTATTTCCTGGCGACGGCCTGGGATCCGAATGTTGAGAATCTTGAGCTGACGGCGGAATCGCTCCGCGGATGCACCCGTGACTGTTTTGAGGAGTGTGAGGAAAAAGGAGTTTTACTTGTCGGTGATGTGCAGGATAAAGGAGACGTCCTGAAGAAAACAGAAGCGATGAAACAGGCGTTTGAGATGGGGAAAGGAGTTTAGGGCGAGAAGCGCGGGAACTTCCCGCCCTTGAGCGGTTTAATCTATTGGCTTCCTGACTGGGTGAGGGACAGGAGAAGAGGAAGTTTCCTCTTCATTCTTCCGGTGAGACGAATTGATGAATTTGTCCGCGTATTCGTCAATTCTTTCCAGAAGCTCTTCCTTGGCTTTTTTCTTCTGAATCGCGTTTGCGAAATCCTCCCACGCTTTCACTATTTCATCTGGAATGGTGCGGGGTGAAGGATTACGCGATTCCTTCGGGGGTGAAACGGCTGTCGAGACATGGACTGGGGGCGTTTTCGGTTGTTCCGGGGGTGAAACGGCTGTCGAGACATGGACTGGGGGCGTTTCCGGTTGTTCGGGGAACTTAAGTTTTGATAAAAACAGGCCGCATGCCAGTAACGTCAAAAGAGCGATAAGGCAGAGCTGCATTTTTTCCGCCAGGGTAAAGCGGGACCGGCGTTGAGGCATGGGACGGCTTTCTCTTGCCGGGACGGGCATTCGCGGCGAGACATATGTTTTTTCCTCGTATGAGGCGTACGATTTGGGGCTGGAGACGGTCGGTGAGAAATCCGGTTTGGGGGTTGGTTTTGGCGGGGTTTTTATCTCGTGGAGTTCAATTCGTTCGTTTTGGTTGTCCAGATGGAATGTGAGATGGTATTTGCTTTCTTTCCAGGAGCCTTGAGTACTCAGAGCGAGTATGTCACGCATTGCGGACGTGACGGAGGATCCGGGAGGATAAAGGCCGGGTTTCGGTGCCGCCGCGGAAGTAAAATCAGCATATCGTCCGGCCGGCAGATGTTCTTCCAGCTCTTGTTCGGGTACGGGGCAGGGCGGAACGGTTTGGGCAAGTTCCTGAAACGCTTCCAGTTCCCAAAAAGACAAAATTTCTTCCGCGGGTGTTTCGTTTCTTGGGATCCAGCCGGTTAAAATGACGTATCGTCCGGGTCGGTTGTGCGTGTCTCTTCCGCCGTTGAAGAAACGGTAGACGACGAGCCAATCCGGCAGAACGACCACGCCGCCGTGAAGGTCCCGCGGTGTCAGCGAGTTGGGAGACTCCGCCAGATTTTTCCGCAAAAAGTCGTAGTAAAGCGAGTCCAGCTCTCCAGGGTAAATTTTCGAGGATCGCCACGTCCAGTATCCGCCGCCGGGAGCAGGGTAGGACGGGTCGTAAAGCGCGTAGTGAATATTCATAAATCGTTCCTTTGGGAAAATGTTAAGGTTTGCGTGAGGGTAAAGGTTTAATCAAGCCGTTCGGCAGTGACTTCTCCATACCACTTCTGTTTCTTGGGACAGAAGTTGAGGTTATTAAAGTAAAACTGAGCGGAGTAAAAATGATTTTGCTCGATATAAACACTTTGTTCCCTTTTTTGGAGGTATCCGGTCGAAGTCATCATGTAGGCGGTAATTTTGATATTCGCGCTTTTATCAGGGTTGAATACCATGCAGGATATTTCTGCGTGATGTGACCAACAGTCAAAAATACCTGTATTGCAGGTATTGGTTGCGCTTACCGCTGAAACGACCGGCGGCTTGGGCGGCGGCGGAACAAAGCTGCTAAAACCGCCTCCATCGCTGCTTTCGCCACTTCCACCAAGGTTTGCGACAATTACGGCGATGATGATTCCAACGATCGCAAGGAAAGTGATGATACTGCCCCAAGGGGGGGAAACATTCTCTTGTGTTTGATTCTGTTCTCTTTCCCTTTGCTTCCTTTCCTGTTCCAGACGGAATTTTTCAGCTTTTTCCTTTGCTTTTTCCTGCTGGCAGAGTTCCAGTACCCGCGCGGCGAGCCAGTCGCCGATTTGTTCGAGTCCGTCGGAGTCAAATCCTGGGGCGGGAACGCGCTGGAAGGTTCCGTCGGACATTTCTCGGACTTCCGTTCTGTTGACGGCGGCGACGCCGATCAGGGGATTTTTTTGGCTGGAAACGTACGCGTTGTAAATGTACGGCAATTCTTCCCGGCAGAAATTTTCCAGTCCGCCGCGGCTGTCGATGAATTCGCTGTACTGGTCCATCTGGGTGAAAATGAGCGCGGCACGCCGATTGCTCTTCTGCAGCACGTCCAGAGCGTATTTGAGGGCGGCCTGATTCTCGATTTTTCTTGTGGTGTCGCCTTCCCCAATGTAGTCTTTGATATTCAGCACGACCAGCAGGATCGAGGCGTTCTGCATGTATTGAACGAGCGGGCGGAAGTGCTCCGGAAGCTGTTCAAGAACGCTTTCGTCAGAAAAAAGCTGGCGCATATCCTGCCCTGCCGCGTCGATCATCTGAAGAGAGGCGGTTTCGCAGGCGGATTTTCCGTTCTGAACGTGGAAATTCCATTTCAGTTTGAACATTTCACCGGGCGGCGTGGAGGCAGGCCAGTCGCCGCTTTGAAGGATCGCCCAGTTCTTTTCAATGTATTTGATCGTTCGGTTGCCGATCGGGTCCAGAAAATAGCCGCGTGAGGACGTTTGCGCCAGTTTACGCGCCAGAGCCGTCATTAATACGGTTTTGCCGGACGCTTCAAGTCCGACGATGGCGATGGTTGGGGTTGTCATGATTAATTCTCCTCGTAAGTTAATTCAGCTATGATACGCATTACTATCATTGACCCTATGACTGATGTAATGATAGCAGGCAAAAACGACCATCCGATTCGAAGCAAAAGTATTCCGAAAATTATTATCGGAATCGAAACGTAATTCATAACGTTACCCACGTGGGTTGATTTTCTTAGCTCCTGTAATACCTCTTGCGGTATCTCCTCTTCCTGCTGTCTTCGTATCTGTTCCTGTTCCTGCTGTCTTCGTATCTGTTCCTGTTCCTGCTGTCTTCGTATCTGTTCCTGTCTTTTTCTTTCGGCTTCGGCAGCTTTGTTTTTATTTACTTCTTTTACTTCTTTCGCGAGCCAATCCCCCAGTTCAACGAGTCCTTTGGATTTGAAACCGTAAACGGGAACGCGCTGGAAGGAACCGTCGCTCATTTCACGTGTTTCGGTCTGGTTTACAGCCGAGACGGAAAAGCAGGCATTAACACCGTTCATGTAAGAATTGCGGAGATATGAAAGTTCTCTTCCGCAGAAGTTTTCAAGGCCACCGTATTGCTGGATGAATCCCTCGTACTGGTCCATCTGGGTGAAAACAAAAGCGATTTTCTTGTGTTTATGTCGGGCGAGATGATCCAGCGCGTTTTTAAGGGCGGCCTGGTTGTCGATTTTCCGCATGGTGTCGGTTTCTCCGCAGTAGTCCTTGATATTAAGGACGACGAGCAGGATGTCCGCGTGGGCGAGATATTCCATGAGCGGCCGGAAATGCTGGGGGATATTGCTGAAATTTCCTTCGTATTCCTCGGAGGTGAAGAGCTGTCGGAGATCCTGTCCGGCAAAGTCGATCATCTGAAGAGAGGCGGTTTCGCAGGTTGATCTTCCTGTCTGCACATGGAAATTCCATTTCAGTTTGAACATTTCACCCGGCGGAGTGGAGGCGGGCCATTCGTTGCCTTGGAGAATAGCCCAGTTTCTTTCGATGTATTTCATGGTTCTCAGTCCGATCGGATCGAGAAAGTATCCACGATTGGAAGTTTGCGAAAGTTTTTTGGCCATGACGGTCATGAGTACCGTTTTTCCGGAGGCTTCCAGTCCCATGATGGCGATGGATGGTGTGTATGACATAATTTTCTGCTGGGTTAAAAAGGTGATTGTGGTCAGGAATATGGGAAAGTATTTTTGTTTACTTTATTTTGTTGAGTTCATTGTCAATGAGGTGTTTTATTGGATTGCCGAACAGCGCGGTTTTCCATCGAAAGAGGCTGTCGGGTCTCCACCATCCGTGAATGGGAGGGCGATTTTTCCGGGAGTACTGATTGAGCCAGTAGACCAGGTCTTCGCATAAACGGAGGATGTCCGCGACGATGTTCTCCAGGTAATTTTTCGGGAGGTTCGCGTTAATGATCATATCGCGCAGCGCGGGGATTCCGGAGAGGCGGTATTCTTCCTGGTCATTCCTTTTCAGCGCGTTGAGTCCCTGTTTTCCCGAAACGAAGTGGAATCGAGTCTGGGGATTTTTGAGTTTTGGGAGGAAACGTTCGCGAAAACGGGATCTTTCCTCCGCGTTCCAGTCTTCGCTTCCCGTGACGATGATGTCGCAGCAGGCAGCCTGGAAGTATTTTTCGTAAAAGTCGAATTCCGTTTTTCCGATACCCTGTTCCGCCAGAACGACCCAGAAGACACGAAAGACGGAGTTTGCGAGATAGTTTTTGAGAGCTTCCTCGTGACTTCCTTCAGCTCCTTCCAGCTGCGCGGCGCCAAAACCGGGCGTGTCTCCGATGATGATGCCGGTCTCGAGCAGAGGATTGGGGCACTCAACGACGATCCTTTCAATCATTCGGCTCTGTTCGGCCCCGGAATCGTCGGCAAGGGCTGAAAGTCTCTCATGAACCTGATCCGGCGTGGAACAGTTCCATACCGGGCGATTCAGCGCTCTGGAGAAGTAAACGCGGACGTTCAGGGCGGTTCCGTACTCGAATTCAATCGGGACGGCAGTGCACGGTCCGTTTCTGCGCGGAGCCACGTTTTCACCGAACATGGCGTTCAGCAATGTCGATTTTCCGACGTTTGACGCCCCCACGAGTCCAATGACGTATCGATCCTCGTCAAGTTTGAGGCTGTGATTGATGAAGGCCGCGCGCTTGACGGCATCGCTGAATGTCTCCCGGATCTTGGGGTCCTGCTTGTGGAAATCCATTGATTCCTGAAGAAAAATGATGAATTCACGAAGAATTTCACCGATTTCATGCTTTTCGATCATACGTATTCTTTCCTTACCTGATCCATGAGATCCTGAAGTTCACGGCTTTGCTGTTCGAGTTCACGGACTTCTGAGTTTGAAGGGCGATTGTTTCGGACCATTTCGAGAGCCTGCTGAACGTTTGTCTTTTTTTGCTCGAAGGAATCCCGCAAGGCGGAAATGATTTGCCGGCTCATTTCCCTTAATTCGGGGATTCGTTCTTTTTTCACGGCGTTGAAGATCTCGGAGATCTTCGTTTCGACCTCGCTTTGGATTTTTGCTTTTTGTTTTGATTTTGAGATTGCCCAGGCGAGGGGGACCGCGGCAACGCCGATCCCCACGATGGTCCATCCGACGGGGCCTGAGAGCGCGACCCAGAGTGGAGTTGCCGTATAGGTAACCGTGGTTCCCGCCGCTGCGGTTGCCGCGGTTCCAGCACCGGCAGTTGCCGCGGAAACGGCTCCGCCGGCCCCAACAGCGAGCAGGGGATTACCAGTGCATATGAAAGTTCCTATCCCGGCAAGCCCGGAAAGGACCGTACTCATGACCGAGGCTTCAGCCGCCGCGGTAGCCGCAGTTGCCGCTGCCGCAGCCGCAGCCGCCGCGGACGCGTTTGCCGCCGCGATACCTGCTGCCGCGGTTGCCCCAGCGGAAATCAGAGTCGCTCCTCCCGCAGCCGCTCCAATTCCGCCAAGCGCGGTAATGACGGTCCCCAGTTTCCCGTGTGGTTTGAGAACAAGACGGTTATTTTCCGAGAATTCGATCGCGGGATAGCCGACATGAAGGTCATTGCAGAGTTGCTGCGCTTTGTTTTCGAATTCATCCGTGATGGGTTGGAGAGTCTGTTCGATGTTTCGAATCAGCAGCGTCGGGATCTTTTTCACCAGTCCGGAGACTCCCAGTACGGTGTGATTGTTTATGATGTTCTGAATGTTGTTTCTAACGGCGTTTTCGGCGTTTGGGAGACTTCGCTGAAAGGCATTCACGGCATCGTTCCAGCCCTGATTGAATTTATTTTCCAGATTGAGCCGGTTCTTTTCCATGTTTTTGTATTCCGCCTGAATGGTTTTAAGTTCCTGATCGATCTCCTCGGCTGTTTTGCTGAGGCTGCTCAGAGTAACCGCCATGGCCTGCGTTTCCGGCTCAACGATGGACGAAACCTGGGCGACAAATTTTTTCCTTTGGATTGAGATTCTTTCCCTGGCGATGAAATTCTCGATTGCCGTGGTCAGGGATTCCAGACCGCTTCCAGGTTTTCCCATGAAGGCGTACTTCGCGCTGATCTGCCAGAATGTGTCACATTCGATGCCGTTTTGTCTTAAAAGTGCCTGATTGTGCTGAATGGCGTTTATGAGGTCTTCCTCTTCGTCAATTTCATCGACGCGGTTGATGACAAAGAAAATCTTGGATATGTCGGCTTTTTTGACGTGCTGGAGAAGCTCAAGCTCATCGTTGTCAAAGGGCATTCTTGCCGTAACGATAAAAATGACCGCGTCAGCCTGCGGAATAAAGGCATGAAGAATCGCGTCGTGGTGTTCGTGAATTGAGGCCGCGCCGGGAGTATCGACCAGTTCCACTCTTTCGCGCAGACCGTTGAGAGGACCTTCCACCGTGACCATGCTGACGGCTTTCTGGTTTTGGCGGTTAAATTCTTCCGTGACATAATTCCGAATCGAATTCCAGCTGATTCGCTCGCTTCTGCCATCCTGATAGAATACTTCCGCCTTTTCCTCATTTCCCCAGCGAAATCGCGTGATCGCGCTGGAGGCGGGGAGTTTGTCGATCGGCGCGAGCAGGTCATCGCGTCTTCCGAGCAACGCGTTGATGAGTGTCGATTTTCCCCGTTTCGCTTTACCGATTACCGCAATCGTAAAGACGTTTTTTTGGAAGTTTTTTAAACACTCCGCAATTTGGTCGGAGGCCTGAGTGTTTCCTCTTTTCCGCATGAGACGCATAAGGGAATTGGCCCACTGAATCAGTTCTTCGTTACTTTGAGGGTGAATGTACTGCATAATAATTTGCTGGATGTTGGTGTTTTAATGGTGAACGAATGCCCTGAGAACACTGTTCATGAAAACAGAGAGAGCTTTACTTCAATAAACGCTGGAGTGTTACAGAAAATTTTCGAATTTTCCAAAATTTCCAGGATTTTATGTCCGGCGGTTTGGGGGGCGCGCGCTGAACCACATGTGGTAACCTCTAAAAACATTTTAGGTAAACGTTACCACAGTCGTATTGTAATATGGGAGAAATGTGTTGTCAAGGAATTTTG
>JAFQUP010000141.1 GCA_017408405.1 Thermoguttaceae bacterium | reverse complement strand
TGTTAAAAATAAAAAAACACAATTCTCAAAAGGCAAGAATATTCTCCTTTTTTAACGTCTGTGTCGGTTACGGGCGCGGTTTCCATTTCCGCCAGGCAGAATAAAAAAAGACCTCGCGCCGTTGAGTTTCACAGCGTAAGGCCTTCGTTTTCGAATGATTCGGCGTTTTTGGGGAATTGTTTTTTTGTAGAAGAGGAGTAAATTATTCTCTGTTTTTCCATTTTTTGACGAATTCTTCGTAATCGTCAGGAGTGTCAATTCCGATGCTGGCTCCTGGAACGGTTCCAACGAGGATATCAAAGCCGTTTTCCAGAACACGCAGCTGCTCAAGTGATTCAAGTTTTTCCAGTTTTGTTCTTGGCAGAGAGCTTAAACTGAGAAGAAAATCCCTTCGGTAGGCGTAAATTCCCAGATGCTGCCAGAAGATGGGCGGATCGTTGAAGAGGTTTTCTTCTTTCACTCCGTCACGCGGGTATGGGATGAGACTTCTGCTGAAATAAAGAGCCTTTCCCTTTGAGTCAAAAACGACTTTTACGCATGAAGGATCATGGGCCTTTTCCATGGAACGAATTGGCGCGGCAAGGGTGGCCATGACGGCGTTTGGATTGTTCATGAGTAAAGCGGCGACCGTGTCCACGACGTCCCCCAGGATTTCCGGCTCGTCTCCCTGAACATTTACGAAAATATCGACGTCCGGCATTCCTTGAGCGACGACGGCGATTCTGTCTGTGCCGCAGGCAATATCTTTGGAAGTCAGGACCGCGTGCCCTCCAAAAGCCTTAACCGCTTGAATAATTTTTTCGTCATCGGCGGCAATGGTGACACCATGAGCGAGTTTTGACTGTTTCGCGCCTTCCCATACGTGCTGAATGAGAGTTTTTCCCGTTTCGCGGAGCAGAACTTTTCCCGGCAGCCTCGTCGAAGCGAGCCTGGCGGGAATGACGACCTGACATTTCATCTCTTTCTCCGAAATAGTTTTCGATAGTTGGCAATCTTAAAAAAACACCGCAATGGAATCCATTACGGTGTTTAATTTCCCGTCTGTTTCAGGACGAATCAACGAATTCGTTTTGAGGTTCTGCACTTCCAGCCGAAACGTCTTGTTTCGGTTGAATAAATAAAAAACCTGAAACTCGGGGGAAAGCGAAAAAATACGTAAATTCAATGCGCGAGCTGATCGAAGAGCCTTCTGAATTTCGGCATTCTTCCATCAAGGTAATCGAGCCAGCGCTCCGGTTTCCAAAGTTCGACGCAAATCGCGGCACCGACGATAACGATTTCACCGCCAGGTTCGACCCCCAGAAACTCCCTGAAACCTTCAGGAAGAACCAGTCTTCCCCTTCCGGCGAACTGCACGGATTTTTGTCTCGTGGATAAAAGTCTTCCGAGTGTTTGAAGCTGATCAATTCTTCCATTCATATGACCAGCAACCATTTTGTCTCGAATGAGCTGAATGCCCTGGTTCAGTTTTTCCTGCCAGAGAGCCGCGTTCCACAAACTCAGGCAGCCGGGGCGTTCCTTGGTCAGGATACACTCCTGTCCCTCAATAGAATGCGTCAAGGCGTCGCACATTTCCATTGGAATGGAAACACGGTACCGTTCATCAAGCGTTCTCTGGTGTTCACCCAGAATAAAATCCACCGCCATGGTCATGCGCAATCAACTCCCAGCCGAAAAGCCGTCCTCTCAAATCCATTCTCAATTTCGGCATGGGCGTGAAACCCACAAAAAGCCCATTTTTCAATCCATTGACGGGCTTAAATCCCACGCTTTAGAGTATAGCAGAAAAAAATGATATTTCAAGGGGTTTCAGGGGAAAAAATAAAAAAAAAGCTAAAGTTTTTGGAAAAGATGAATCAAAAAAGAAAAAAAAGGCCGTTCGAAAGAAAGAACGGCCTCTTTTCAGCAATGGGGCAATTAAGATTTATTTAACGTACGCACTCGTGTTTTCAAAGAATTTATTCAGGTTTTCTTCACTTGTGAACATGAAGAGTTTTCCTTCAAACACGATGCAGTTGTCGGCATTTCCCTGGGTTTTCTCGCCAGTTTCAGCCCAAAGGACGGGATCAGCGCCATTCATGACCGGCGTGTATGCTTCGGGGTTGGCGAGGAATTTCTGGACCTGCGCGGCACTTGAGAGATGATATGTGATTCCATCGTGCATGACGGACCACTGTTCGTTTCCTTCGACCCATTCCTCATTTTCGATGAGCGAGACAGGGCAGAAACCTTCCAGGCCGGTCAGAGCCTCTTCGGTTTTCGCCGCGTTGAAGGGATTCGGATTCGCGGAGTCTTCCAGAATGTCCTGAACGGTTTCTTCCGAGGTTTCAGTTTCGACAGATTCCTCAGAGGAAGTGGATTCCAAATCAGCCGGAGCGTTGGAGGAATCGAAAGGATTCGCGGCGGCGGAAGTGAATGGATTTACCGAAGTTTCAGCGGCGGCAGCTGGCGTGACAGCCTCTTCGGTCGGCGCGGCTTCTTCGGTATGGGAGACCTGAATCGCGTGATCGTAGGGGTTGAGCGGCTTGACCGCGGCGAAATTTCCGTTAGGAGCCGACCCATTTTCCACGATGTCTTCTTTGGGAACGATGATGGAACGTTCGGCAGGCGGAGTCTGGGACATTGGAAGACTCAGTGAGCTGTCATCCGCGTCACTTTCCGGTTCAGTTTCGAGAAGCGGAGCACTTTCGGCAGTGGGAGCGGTGAGTTCCGTTTCCGCGTCATCATCGGCAGCATCATCGGCAGTGTCATCTAGAGGCGGGAGGACCTCGAGCTGCGGAGCCGTTTCTTCGGGTTCCGGCAGAGCTTCGAGAACCGGGGCGTCTTTTTGCGCGGAGACCGCGGAGGTGATTGCCGGTGAGGTTGAAATGCCAGGCACCTGATTCGAGCTGTAGTCCAAGAGCGGATCGACAGGTGCTTTTGGAGTCTGCGGCGCGGGTATTGAGATTTCTTCCTGAATGACTTCGGGAGCCGCGCTTTTTTCATTTTCGGTGGCAGGAATGACCAGTTCCGGAGCCGTGACAGCCGGCGCGTTTGGAACGACGACGTTTGGGGCCTCAAAATTCCCCATGATAGGGGTAGGTTCACTTTCTTCCGGAACCGTAATGATCGGTGTGTCATTCAGCTGCGGCGCGGTAACGACAGGAGCCGGAGCGGCAATCAGAGACTGGTTTTGCGGCTGATTCATTGGAGTCGCGCCAACAGCCTGCGGGAATTTTTGGTCGTACCTTTGCTGGGTAGGCCACTTTCTCCATGTTCCTTCGTAGTATCCGTAGTCTCTCGCGTTTGGCGTGCAGGTTTTTCCGCCGACGCACGGAGGCATTTGGCACGGTCCGACTTCGACCATTCCCTGTTTGTCTTTCGGGACGATGTACGGCGTCTGACGTGAAGGCGGAGATCCTGCTTCAAGTGAACCTGCGAAGACTGCGGCCCCCAGCATCACCATAGCGGTACTTGTCATTCGGGAACTTTTATTATTTTTCATGATTCAAACCCCATTTCTGCTGCTTTGGGAATGAAGTGACTGTTTATTGATTGTTTTCGGAACCCATCCCTTGGTTCCGGATTGAGACAACTTTTTCGGAATCATGTGTTTCAGAATCAGTTGTCCCGGAATGATTCGAGAATACCGTAAAGTCGGAATCCATCGAGGTTCATTCGTTTTTAATGAAATTGTTTTCAGTTATGTTTTGGATCATTCTGAATGGACACGTTGGTCCTTTCGTGCCCGTTATCCAGTTAAGATCCGGCGCTTGAAAGTCATACGCTCAAGAGATTTGAGCGGCTGGCATCCTTAATATCCGTAACCATAGTCCTGATCGATATTTCGAATGTTTCTCGCGGTGTTTGTTCCGAGCGAGATGACACCGGCGGCGCGTTCAAACGGTGACATGACTTTTCCAATCCAGTTTGAAGTCGCGGTGAAATTATCCTGGACGATGAAAACGCGGTCGTTCGGCATGATCTGATAGTTTGTCGCGGTTGAGGCACCGCTTGAGATGGCGGTCCAGTCAACAGGCAGACGCTGTTCGCACGCGTAGTTCCCCGGGGCGGGACGGGCAATCCAGATTTTCTGGCTTGAAAGCTGGGACATACCGCCGATTTGAGAGATCGCGTCGAGGACAGTTTCATTTCCCGTGATCGGAATCTTTCGGACACTGTCGCCGTTACCCGCTCCCTGAGTGATCACGTAATAGCTTTTGCTATTGTAGGCGACGACATCCATCGAGACGACTGGTGAGTTAAGGTAGTGGGAAAGATGCTGCTCGATCGCGAATTTCGCTTCCATGAGAGTCATTCCCGCGACATGAACCGTTCCGTAGTATCGCAGGTTGACCGTTCCGTCCGGACCGATTTGGTACTGACCGTTAATCGGCTGCATGGCGGACATTTGCGCGAGCGAAATGGAAACTTCCGGAGCGCGAAGGACTTGCGTCAAATGATTTCGTACTGCTTCACGAGCACCCTCAACCGTCATTCCTTCGACGCGGATGACACCGTAACTCGGTCCCAGGTCAATCGTGCCTTCAGCGGAAACGACATAGTAGTTATCGATCGGCTGGTCATAGAGTGTCCCCAGAACTCGCACGTAAATGACGTCCAGAGTCTGGAGGTAATACGGCGGTTTCGGAACCATTTTCTGGAGTTCAATCGTCACGACATCTGGAGGCGCGATACGATATGCCGGCAGAGACATCATGCTCAATTCGCGCGGCGGCTCCATTTCTTCCGGAACCTTTTTGCCCAACGGGTCATCATAGTGATCGAATGGACGGCAGCCCGTGAGAAGGACACTCACGAACAAAAGCAAACATAAGCCACTCAAAATCGGTTTCATCTTTTTCAACTGGAACATAACTGGAACCCAATCTTCGTTTTGGTACTTGATGTAGTTCGGAGCGACTGCGACAATTGGAAAATGTGTTTAAAAATGCAAAAACATTTAAACGCACACAATCGGTACAGTCGGATTATTTTACTAATCGACAAAATGAGGGCTTAAACTTATGTTCATTTGCCATTTCTGGTAAAATTTCTAAAAAATTCGGAAAAAGTTTCCCAATCGGACTGTCTGTCGCATTAGGAACAAGTGGAATAATGGATAATGAACGTAAAATAAAGAAAAACGGAAATGATAAATAGGGCATGAAAAGGAGTTGTCGACCGACGAGAATAAAAAGAATCGTGATGAAGAGCTTTTATTTTGGAGCGGTTTTGGGCAGGTTGGGTAAGATGAGGGATTGGCGCGGTTGGATTTTTCAGTTTTAATCGCGGTAAAGAGCAGAGGTAGAAAGGGTTAGAAAAAACGTCAGCAGGCGAAAGCGCGAGCTGACGTTTGGCGGTTTAATGGTAAATTTCAGAAAAAAGCAATTTATTCTTCTTCGGTGCGGAAATGTTTTAAAATTTCTGGTCTGAGGAGGTTCGTGAAGACCAAAAGCATATCCGCTTCGTGTTCCTGCATGAGATTTTCCGAGATTTCTTCCATGAGCATGGTGAGTTTTCTTTTTTGTTTCCGATATTTTCTGAACGGAAGCCCTTCCTCCGCCTTTCTGGTCTGAAAATCCAGAATTTCGGAAATCATGGTGAGAGCCTCAAAGAATTTTTCTGGCGAATCACCATATCTGACGAAAAAGGTGTTCCTGGAGAAATTTTGATCATCCATGGAAATTTCATCAAAACGAATGGCCGAATCTTCCATCATGGCATTTTTCCAGATGATGAACTGCGGGCAGTGAATAATAAATGGAGTGAGCATGAAGTCAAAACGTTTTGGCAAAAGATTTTCGTCATCACGCGCATCATTTTTATTCACGCGAATTCGCGAATTCGTATTGGCGTCTTCGTACTCTTTTTCCTTTTCCGCTGGATTTTGCTGATTGGAATCATTGGATTCTCCAGGGGAGAGATTCTCGAGAATCGAAGCGAATAAGGCATTAACCTGTTCGAGTTCTTCGGAGGTGACTGGAGCATTCTTTGCTTCATTTTTGAAATAATCAAAATCGAAGTATTGCCAATAAATGGTTTTCATTTCACTGTCCGGTTCTCTGTCAGTCATCAGAGGAATTTCAGAATCAGGAGGGAAGAGATTGTTTTTATCCCAAACCAGTTCATGAATTTCGTTGATTTCGGAATTCGCGGGAGCATTTATGGAGCCTTCAATATCGATAAAGAAATCTTCGTGGATGGACTGTTTCAGTTTCGAGTCAATGTCCAGAGGATTTTCCCCTGGGACTTCAATTTCTTTTTTTTGAAGATTCCCGGTTTGATTGTCCGGAGAGTTTGAGATTTCAAAATGGTCTTCATTCAGTGCTTCTTTATCGAAATCATATTCCTGAAATTCATCGTCGTCGAAGTCCTCGTCTTCAAACTCGTCATCGAAATCCTCATCAAATTCGTCGTCATCAAAATTCGCATTGAATTGGATGTTCCCCATACTTTGAATTTCATCATCGAGTTCGTCGCCATCTTCATCCGAGAAATCGTTGATCCATGAATCGTCGTTTTCGTCCTCCTCTTCTTCCTGATTTTCTTTTTTATTCAGAAAAGAAACGAAGGGATTGAAACCATCAGATTCACTTTCATTCTCCGAAAATTCATGCTGATTCCACTCATCAAAAGGAAAATCCCGCGTTTGCTCATCATCGTCTGCTTCACTTTCAATAGCGAAGTCAATACTGTCATCTTCATCTTCCTCGTATTCGTTATTTTCTCCGATGATTTTATTTTCATCCTCATCAAAATTTTCAAGGAGAGATTTGAAGATTTTGATATTTGGGCGTAAAGAGGCCGCCTCGACAATGACTTCTTCATCGCCGGAATTCCTGGCGTTGGTGATAGCCGTCTGAATATCATTTTCGCACTCTTCCAGTTCGTTTCTCTGAAGATGGAGTACGGCTCTGTTTAAATAGGGTCTCGACCAGTTTGGCGCGAGGGCAATGGCGGTATTTAAGGCGTCCATGGCTTTTTCTTGATCTCCCATGATGATTAGCAAGTGTCCGAGATTATTGAAGCCTGGAGCAAAATCGGGTTTTACCTCGACGGAGCGCGTGAAATCATTCAGGGCTTTTTTATTTTTTCGTTTTTGGGTGAGGAGACTTCCGCGCATATTGAGAATTTTAACGTTGTCAGGCTCTATGGCGAGAATCCGGTTCATGATAAGCAGTGCGGATTTTTTCTTTTTGAGATGCAGACAAGCGACCGCTTTTTCAGAAAGAGCCGGGAGGAAATCAGGCTGTTTCATCAACACGATATCCAGCTCTGCAATTGCTTCTTCATGCCTGAAAAGGGCGTTGAGTATGATTGCTCTAAGATAATGCGGTTCGATGGAATCCGGATCATTTTTCACGACAAAATCCAAATCATTCAGTGCCTCTTCCGTTCTCTGGAGATGGAACAGGAGTCCAGCGCGGTGGAATCGAACCTTGAGGTTTTGTTCGTTCATTTCCAGAATTTCAGCGGAGTATTCGAGAGCTTTTTCGATTTTATCCAGCCGAACCAGGGTGTGGATTTTACTGATGGCGGCATTTTCGTTTTGGGGATCGATAGCCAGAATTTTCTCCAGATCATTCAGCGCGGGCTGAAAAAGTTCCATGGAGATTTTGAGTTCAGCCATTTTTAGCAGTGCCCAGGAATTTTCAGGATCAAGAGCTTCCGCCTGCTGAAAGTCAAGGATCGCGGCTTCAGGCAGCCCCATTGCTTTGCGGATCTCTCCTTTGGTAATCCACGCGTCGGTAAAGTCAGGTTTTTCGTTCAGAATCGCGTCGCAGTCTTCCAGAGCCTCGTCAAAACGCTTGCTCATGGAGAGATAGAGGGCGCGCTGAAGGATAAGCCGGGAATTTTTTTGATCAGTCAGAATCATTTGCGAGATACCATGGATCGCTTCATCCATGTTCCCGAGTTCCGCCGCAGAATCAATTTTACCGAGCATGGCCTGGGGATGACTGGGTTTGATTTCGAGCGCTTTTTGAAAGTATTCTTTCGCGTTTTTAAAATTTCCGGTTTCGCGAGAGATTTGAGCTTTTAGGAAAATCGCGTCAAAATCGTCGGGGAACTCCGCGAGGAATTCATTAAGAGCCTCATTGGTTTCCTGGATTTTCCCCAGTTCTTTCATTGCCAGAAAACTCAAAATACGGATGTCTTTCGCGTTTGGTTCTTTTTGAAGAAAATGTCGGCAGGTCTGAAGAGTGCCGGAAAAATCTTTGACAGTGAATTGAATGATGGCGAGGTCGTGCCAGGCGGATGAATATTCAGGATCAAGAGTGAGAGCCATTTTCAGGTCCTCGAAGGCTGCCAGGATATTTCCAGCGTGGTAACGGATGCCGCTTCTCGTATGGTAAATTTCGGGCCATTTTTTACCTTTTTGAATCATTTCGGAGCAAAACTGTTCCATTTCGTCTATCTTGTTGAGTTTTTTAAGGCAAGTGAGAATGGCGGAAACGGCTTCGTGTTCACGATGATTCCTTTCAATGGATTTTTTGAAGCAGGGAACGGCTTCCTCAAATTTTTCAAGATGGAACAGAATATCTCCCAGATTCCACTGAATATGCTCCAGTTCCGGGAGGATTGAATTGATTTTTTGATGGATTTTAAGAGCTTCGTCCCAGTGTTCCATTTGATATTCGAGTGTTCCGGCCAGAATAAGCCCTTTATGATTTTCAGGATCAAGATCCAGAATCAAGCGGCAAAAGCCGCGGGCCTGCTCCTGGTCCCTGTCAGTCAGAAGAAAGGCAGTCTGGCATAAGAAATTCAGGCAGCATTGGTAAAGAATCTCCCCATCCGGTCCGGTGAGGTTTTCGAGATATTTCTGAATTGCCTCATTTCCCTGAAATTCGGGACAGTGCTCTTCCGCAAGGGAGTGAAGAATCCGAAGGGATTTTAAATTTGTTTCGTATGCCTCATCAAAAGAATCCGCCAGGAAAAGCGCATGACCAAGAGCCGTCAGGATTTCAAAATTGTCCGAGCGGCCAGCCGCGGCGGCTTTCAGGAAAACGACGGCGTTGGAAATCTGGTTTAGTTTCAGGTAAAGAAGCCCCGTCTGGTGAAGAATATGGGGATTATTCGGAAAATTTGAAAGGAGAGTGTGCCAATCCGCAAGCGCGGCGTGAAATTTATTTCGCAGCAAAAGAGCGGAAGCCCTCAGACACAGCGTTTCGGCAAGGAGGTGAACCGTAATTTGTTCTTTTGGGAGGGAACAGATTGCGGTAGTTTCACGAATGGCTTGGTCAAACTGTTTTTCCTCATACGCGATTTTGGCCAGAGCGAGCCAGATCGCGGGAGAGTCCGGTTCCCAGGAGATGATTCGCTCCAAAATAATTTTCGCGCTGGAGAGATCGTGTTTTTGAAAAGCGGCATCAGCCTGTTTAAGGAGCCTGTTTTTGCGAAAACGAAGAATCCATTTCCCCAGCAAATTTTTGACAAAAAAAGAATAGGAATGATTTTGAGCATTGCGCCTTTTCAAAAGAGCAGAAGCATTTTTCTGGAATTTTTTTAATTCTCTGGAAGCAGCTTTTTTTTCTTTTTCAGACATTTTCGGAAGTGATGATACTGAATTTTCGTCTGAGTCAGAAATTTTTTCCGTATTATTGAAAGCCGCGGTTTTCAATAATACGGAATTTTTTAAATTATTTGATTTTTTGATGTTTTTTCCGGTGAATCCAAACATGATTTTTATTTTTCTTTCCACGCAGGCTCTAAAATTTAGAGTGGTTCACTAATTTATCTGGAACGATGAGTTTTCTTAAATATTATTACGAATAAAAAATTTTAACGCCAGGTAAAATTCGCGAAAAAAGGAAATTTTAGGCAAATTTTTGAAACACTGTTAATTAAAAAGGAAAAAATCCATTAATTTCTGAGAGTTTCCGCCTTGCTTTTTTTAGTTTTTTAAGCTATGATTCCTAATATTACTCTATTTTTAATAAAAATCAAGCCCTTAATTCGTTTCAGGAAAAATTTTTATGCAAATCGGAATTTTGTGCAGCGGGGGAGATGCCCCAGGGATGAATGCCTGTTTGCGTGCTATCGTGCGTACGGCAGTTTCTGAAGGCCATGAGATCGTTGGTTTCATGGATGGATACCAGGGAATTTTGAATCAGGATTTTTATGTTGGGAGTGTCGGCGCGAACCGTTTGTTCATGCGAACAGTTTCCGGTATCGTCAAAAACGGAGGTACGATTCTTCACAGCAGCCGATGTCCTGAATTCGCGACGCCGGAAGGAACTCAAAAAGCGGCTGAAATTCTGGATAAATTAGGAGTAGACGCACTGATTCCGATTGGAGGGAATGGGACTCTGACCGGTGCTCATGAGTTGGGAAAAGTATGGAAGGGGCAGATTATCGGTTGCCCGGGAACCATCGATAATGACTTGAACGGAACCGATTTCACGATCGGATTCAAGACCGCGGTACAGACCGCGGTGGAAGCCGTGGACAAACTCCGGGATACCGCGTCGAGCCATCATCGGATGTTTCTGGTTGAGTTGATGGGGCGTCACTGCGGCTTCATTACGCTCCATACGGCAATCGCCGCCGGCTGCGAAGTCGCGTGCATTCCGGAAGCTCCGCTGAATGTTGAGGAGGTTGTGGAAAAACTGGAAGATCTTAAAAAACGCGGGAAGACTTCGATCATTACGGTCGTTGCGGAAGGGTACCAGGATGGCGTTTTAGCACTTCAGAATAAATTGAAAGAAGCCGGTTGTCCCTATCCAATGCGTTCAGTCGTGCTTGGTCACCTCCTTCGCGGCGGAGATCCATGCCCGGACGATCGTATTCTGGCCGCGCAGACTGGAAATATGGCGGTTCGCGGGATTTTGGCGGGAGAAACGGACAAAATGGCCGGTGTTCAGAATAATCAGCCTGTTCTGGTACCGCTTGAGGAAGCGATTCAGGGACACCGTGAGGTTCCGAAAGATTTGATTCAGCTTTTGGATAAAGTCAGCCGCTGAGTAACTTCATTTCGCGTGTGTCATTCCTGAGATGGCGTTTTTAAAAATTCAGAATCGAAACTGGTCAAGACTCTGGGAGATTCACCATGAACCATTTATTAGAGAGTTGTCGAAAAGCGTTTTTTTTAGGAATATTTTGGGTAGTTTTGGGAGTATTCGCGGTGACGGGCTGCTCTAAAAAAACGAGTAATCCTGAAAGTTCCGTTTCGGTAACCGCTGAATCATCGAATTCGGAAGGAAATTCAGATGAAATTTCATCCGGGGATACCGTGTCTGAAAAACGCTTACCAGAAGAAAATGAGGCATCCGCTGAATTTCAGATTATTTCGGCGGCATCTGATGAAAAGGCGCGGTCTGGAGCTATGGACGTTTTCTCTTCGCAAATGGATGACGCGGTACTGGATGAAGCGATTCAGAAGGATTTTGAGGCGGGAATGAAGAACGCGCTTGAGCTGGAAAAGACGGATCTGGAGGGAGCGAGCCGCGCGTATCAGGCTTTGACCGCGGACTATCCAAACCGGTTTGAACCGTATCATCGTTTAGCGCTGCTTTTTGAAGCGGCAAAGGACCATGAAGCCGCGATCGCTCTTTATGAAGAGGCACTCCGAATGAATCCGGCAAGCGCGGTGTTTTTTAATGATTTTGGATGGTATCTCTACTCGATTTCTGAATTTGAACGCGCGGCGGTAATGATTCAAAAAGCCTTGACACTGGAGGCTGGAAACCCGAAATATCTCACGAATATGGCTTTGGTATCCGCGGAGCTGGGACGTTGGGAGGAGGCATTTGCTTTCTTCCAGAAGGTGCCGGGGGCAAAATCCGCTGAATCTTACTCTTCCATTGCCGCCGTTCAGTTGAAGCAGGCTATGAACGCGCTGGAAAAGGAAGATATTGAGGCTGGAAAATCCAAAATGGAGATGGCGAAAGAGAATCTGAAAAAAGTTCGTTCACTGGATCCTGAACTGCCCGCGGCCGCTGAACTTGAGATTTGGCTGAAAGAACTTGATGAGGCACTTAAGAAATTTGAAGCAACGGATGATTCGGAAAATTTTAGTTCCGGAGAAAGTGATTTTGAGGAAGGCGGAGAGTGAGGAGAACGTACCTGAAACGAAGAGATTTCTTTTAATGGATTTTTTGGAGAAATAAATTCGAATCCCGATAACTGTCAAAAGAATAATTTTTTTGTCTTTTTTCCTTTTTCTTTTGGAAAAGGATGGAAAAAGCAGGGCCTGCTCCTTGTTTTCTTTGAGAGATTGATTAAAATAAAAGATATTTTTAAAGAAGTTTTTACCTGCCGCAGAAATTTTGGAGCAGACGAATCATGAAATATTATCTTGGCATTGACCTTGGGGGAACCAACACAAAAATCGGGATTCTGGATGAGGATGGAAATATTCTCGTGAAGGGGTCTGTCCCTACGCACATTCAGGAGGGACCGGAGGCTGCCTGCCGCAGGATTGCGGATGGCGTGAATGAAATTTTATCAAAAGCGGGGCTAAAAAAAGAAGACATCGCGAAAGCTGGTTTGGCCTCTGCCGGCCCAATGGATATTCCTGGCCGTAAACTTCTCCAGACGGCCAATCTTGGGGAAAAATGGAAATATTGCCCAATCGCGGACATGATGAGCGATGCGTGCGGAATGTACGTCGAGTTCGCGAACGACGCTTCTGCCGCCGCGTTTGCTGAATTTTGGGTCGGAAAGGGAAAAAACGCCAAAAAACATCAGTTTACGCCTGATGGCGCCGTGGAACTGGATAAACCGATTACGAGTATGATTCTTCTTACGTTAGGAACGGGAATCGGTTGCGGAATTATCCTGAATCGAATGGTTTACGATGGGGAACATTCTCAGGGCGGAGAGTATGGACACGCCATTATCGACACGACTCCGAACGCGCGTATTTGCGGTTGCGGACGTCCTGGTCACTACGAAGCGTATGGGAGTGCCACTGCGGTCATTGCCCGAACGAAAGAGGTCATTGAGTCCGGGATAGAGACGTCACTGAAGGAACGCGCGTCAGATCTTGATACGATTGGCGCGAAAGTCGTGGCGGAAGAGGCTCAAAAAGGAGATGCTGCCGCGATGAAAATCATCATTGATACCGCGAAATATCTCGCGATTGGGATTGCGACACTGATGCACACTGTCGATCCGGACGCGATCTATATCGGGGGAGCCATGACTTTTGGCGGAAATGATTCCGAACTTGGCCGAACTTTCATGCAGGCGATTCGCGATGAGATTAAAATTCGGGCACTGCCGACCTGTTCCGCCACGACGATCGTGGATTTTGCTGAACTTGGCGGAGATGCTGGATTTATTGGGGCTGCCGGAATCGCGAAGGCATTGGGGTGAAGTATTTAGTTTATGAAAGGCCGATTTCGATGAACGAGAGAGGTTGCTAAATTTATCCCAATCTGTCCAATCTGACCAAAACCCGTTTTTTTCCAAGTTTTTTGGGAAAAAACGGGTTTTTGCTATGTCATTTTTTCTTTTTATCGACTATACTTGAATTAGAGGGGTGGAGAAATTGGCAGTAATGCTTGATTTCGATAAATTTTGTTGTGTGGTTCCGAGTGGACCAGGAGATATTCATGGATCTCGTCATTTTGTTTTTTAATCTGATTTTTGTTGCTGTTTGGACTTTCGTTGGGACGCTGATGGTTCAGTCCTGAGTAAAAACGGAGCAAAGAAAATTTTTAGATCTGTTTTTTTTTAACGCAAGAGAACGTTGAGCATGCCGTTCTCTTTTTTTCTTGCTGAAATGCGGTACTGGGCAGGCCCTTTCGTTTTTCGTGAAGATTAAATTCGCTTTTCTCACTCTCTATACTTGATTGAATCGTTGGTCCGCGTTGCGGAGAAAGTATTTTGGGATTTTTTTGATTCTCAAGGGAGTGAAATATGAGTGAAAATATTCATGAAGATCCGATTCAGGATAATGAGTCGAGACAGCCAGAAAGAATGAATTCATCCAGTTTTCAGAGTGGTTCAATGCCTGGGAATGAAGATGACGAGAAAAAAAACAGTGTTTCTTCTGAAACCGGATTTTCCGAAAGTGAAAAAGAAAAAAGTTTCTGGGGACGCGGAAAGACGTTTTTTCATGGAATCTACTGTGCCGTAAAAGACGCGGGGGACGCGTATTCCAATTCATCAAGAGAGGAAATGATTAAAGAGTGTTTCTCGTCCGGAGAAAAAAATTGTTCTTGTTCCTGCGATTATGGATACTGTTTCTGTCAGGAACTTTTTCCATGGCTTGGTTTTGTGGGAATTACGATGTTTTCCGGCTGGATTTCCAGTCTGTTTCTCCAGCCTGAGGGGTTTGAGTGGTTCGCGTCGCTTAACCATCCGGTTTGGTCACCTCCTCAATGGATTTTCCCGCCGGTTTGGCTCATTCTCTATTTTCTTTTGGGAACGTCAGTCTGGCTCGCGTGGAGAAAAGCCGGCTGTCGAAGAGGCGCGGGGATTCTTGTTTTGTTCGCGCTCCTTCTTTTCCTTCAAATTAGCTGGTGCTACTCCTTTTTCTTCACTCAAAATCCGTTTGGCGGTTTCATTAATCTGATTTGGGTATTTACGGTGCTTGGCCTTCTGGTGCTGGCAATCAGTTCCAAATGCCGATTGGCTGCGATGCTGCTTCTGCCCCAGATGCTCTGGATTCTTTACGCGTTGGTTTTAAACTACCAGATTTGGAAAATGAATTAGCCATTCTCGTGAGACGTTGAAAAAACAGGAAAATTAAAAAAGGATGCCGAATTTAACTTAAATCGGGCATCCTGAATGGGACGGGGAGGTGCGGCCCCGTCCATATTCTCAAATCAAACAGGGAATTGAGAAGAGAAATGAGAATTCAGCTTTTCTTGATCTTTGGTTTTGTCGAAACTTCGATCGTGTAGCTGGAATAGTAAGGACGATATTTTCCGAAGCTGACGCCGTTCAAAACGGTGCCGATAAGGGGAATATCAACCATTCTGATTCTTTCGCACGCTTCGTAAACGAGCGGGATACGGCTGACATCGCGCATGACGGAGAGGATGACTCCATCGCAGAGACGGCCCATGACCAGCACGTCGGCGTCAGTGAGAACCGGACCGGAGTCAACGACGATGAAGTCGAACTGCTCGCGCAGCAGCTGCATCGGTTCGTCCATTCCTCCCTGCGCCAGAGCGATGATGGCATCCGGGTGCGGCGTACCGGCTGGAATGATCCAGAGATTTTCCACTCGCGTTGTCGTGATGACTTCGTCAAGCGATACTTTCTGACGGAGATATTCCGCCAAACCGGGGTTAAGCGGTCTGTCAAACATACGGTGAGCGGACGGACGGCGAAGGTCAACGTCAACGAGAATGACTCTTCGGCCGGTACGCGCCAAACTTGCCGCCAGCTGGCTTGAAACAGTCGTTTTTCCTTCTTTTTCAAGTGAACTGGTGATGAGGACAGCCTTCATGTTCTCCGATTCGGCGCGATGGAGCAGGGCAGTTCGGATATTGTCGATGGACTCCATCAAAAGTCCCTGAACGCTTTGATTTACCCGATTACGATGAACACCGCGCGAAATCAGCGGCAGGTCACCCATGACGTGAATGCCCAATCCGTAGCTGAGTTCATCCGTAGTGTTGACACGGCGTCCGAGGAAATCAAAACCGCTGACCGCGATAACCGCTCCAAGGAAACTCATCAAGCCCAGGAATCCCATCATCTTGAATTTGTCTGCCTGATTATTGTGTTTCGGCGCTTCAGGTTCCGTAATGGTTTGGACTCGAGGAGCCGCCTGTGATTCAAGGTTCCATTCGTCTAGCTGCGTTCCCATTCGATTATACATCGTTTTCATTCGGTCCAATTCCGTACGGAGACTTTCCAGTTCCGTCGTTTCACCCGAAGTTTTTGCCTTGGCCAATTCTGCCTGATACGACTTTTCGCAGGATTCGTATTCCGCCTGATAGACGGAAAGCTCAATTTTCAACTGCTCAATCGTATCGGCCAGTTTCTCCGATTTTGTCATCGGCACTTCCTGATTGTCGATTTGGGACTGCACGAATTTCGCAATTTCCGGAGTCAAACGTTTTGTCGTGGTGTCGATTTGCTGTTTCGTTTCTTCCAAAGCCTGCTCCAGACGTTTGATGTTCGGATGATTCTGATCTTTCGCGACAGAACGTTCTCTTTCCAGCAATCCCTGAATCCCTTCATAGTTTTTGCGGAGTTCAACCAGCTCGGGGTTTTGTCCCAAAGCCTGAATGGTCAATGTCCGAATCATGTCCGTTCGCTGCTTGATGCGCGCTTTTTCACGTTCTTCCTGGGTAAGTCCAGATTCCGTCGGCAGCATACGTTCCAAAAAAGCGGAACGTTTTTTGATTTCCATCGTCAAACCATTAATTCTGGCGAGGTTCGTGTCGCGTTTCTGTCTCCAGTAGGCGAGGTTTTCCTGCGCGTACCGGTTCGAGTACATCGCGTTTTTCGAATCACTGACACCGAGACGGTCAGCCAGGTTTTGATACTGAATTTCCTTACGCTGGATCATCTTTTCCAGGTTTTTGTACGATCTGTCCAGCAACGCGCGTTTTTGAGTCTCCAGGTCACGTTCAAACTGAACGATTTCCTGCATGTAGGAGTCGCGAACAGCCGTCAGGATTTTGATTAATTCATCACGGTCAGGACCGTTGATAGAGATGGTGAGAATTTCCGAGCCGGTATATCCGACATTCAGATGCTGTGCCAGCCAATAGACTTTGTCTTCTTCGTTGCGCAGGCAGTTCAGTTTTGAGATACCGGACTGCTGGAGAGCAGGGCCAAGCACAATGTTGCTTCGGATAAGCGTTGCCTGGGCGTTTCGGTCGTTCAGGTAGTGCTTTTCAGAAGGCATTTTGAAAAGAATATACTGTCTGTTTTCCGCGAAGCGCAGACGGACATTGGCGGAATACTCTACCGGAATCGTGAGCTGGGCAATCAAAATGGTAATCGTCGCGAGAACGAATCCCAGGACGAGGCTAATGGCCCAACGGCGTCGGAAAGCATAGAGCAAATCCGACGGTTTAATGGCACGATTGATAATTTCCGGCTGTTTTCGGTAAAGCTGCATATCCCTGCGGCCTTCCCGATTTCCAGACACCGTGAGTGAACGGTTTGGGGAATTCGCTTCAACTGGAAGCTGATTGAAATTTTGTTCCACTTTTGCACCTTTTTATTAAAATTTGGTTGAAATTCTTCAACAAAGTTTTTGTTTAATGATATTTTTGTGCCAGTATTTCAAGAATATTGAGAATAGTTCATGGTATTCTGAAAATCTGGAACGGCATCCCGAAACAATCAATGACGTTTTGATAAAAATCACGATTGGTTTCTGAAAATATTTTGGAGTCCAAAAACAGGATGAGTTGATTTTGGACGGGTAAACTGTGTACGCAGGAAAGGCTGAAAAGGTTTGGAAGTAACTTTTATCGTTTCAATCCTCAATCTGTTTTCTGTCTTTCCAAAAGACTTCCTGGGGATTTTCGATCATGTCGAGCGGCGTAGGATCGTTGCCTTCCACAAAAATATGCGAGATGATCCACTGAAGCAAAACCAGCAGAGCGATTGCCAGTGGGACCATGAGCAGTCCCGCTCCGTCATGGACGAGTTTTTTGAGGGTTTCACTTTCCGGAAACATGAAGATGGCCATTCCCGTGGTGACGATTCGCGTAATGTTCGTGATCAGCGCGATTGGAATTGCCATAAGGAGAATAATCAAGTTTTCCCACCATTCCCGTTCGTTAATCAGGACAAGCGAAATGGAAAGCGCGAGAAAAATAGTGGTCATTTTCAGGCCGCTGCACTGTTCCACGATGTCGATTTTACTGGCTCCCAAACTGATGGAGTTTCCATCCTGAAAAGCGGCGAAACCGAGAATTTTAAGGACGACAGTGCTCGCGTGCGTCGCGAAATGCTGCATGGGAACGAGCAGCTGCTGCGTCGCGGTATGCGGGAGCGGGAACATGAACAGAAGCAGAAACGCGACTGGTCCTGCCCAGCGGAGCATTGAAGTGCCTCCGACCAAAATAATCAATCCGGTGAAAGCAATCACGAAAGTGTACATGTCGCCCGTTTCAAAGGAAGACATGAATATGCGGATAAAGGAAGCGGCAAGAATGATTCCCATGCCGGCCAGGCGTTCGCGAGTTGTCGATTCCCGCAGCGGCTGCCGCCGCATATAGAGAATGATGATGGCTAAAATCGGAATCAGGTAACCATGCGAGTAAAGCTCGTTTGTGCTCCATTCTGCCATGGCACTTTCAAACATATTCCAGTACGCGTAGATCAGAAGAAGGAGGAATCCTCCAATGACGCTCCACGCCGTCCATTCCTTCACGGGTTTTTCCGCCGGTTCGTTTTTCTGCACTGAATCATTAATGCTCATTTGAATCTTCCTGATTTTGAGTTTGTTCAAATGTCTGAACAGTTTGAATCGTCTGCCTGCTGAATGCCTGAAAGTCCTTTCAGAACAGACAGAAGGCTGGACACATATTCAATCATCGTTTAATATCGAGTGCTTAAAAAAATTTCTTTTGATTTATTCGGTTTTCAGTGTCAGGTTTTCGTAATTGGATAATTTTTTGTATCTTGTTTTTTTTGTGTGTTTTGCCTGTTTTCGATTAAGAAGCGATTTCACGATAACGCGAAGGCAAGAGACGTAGAGTGGGAGGAATAGGATGATTTTGCGGAGGATCGGTGTTGGCAAAGGAAAATACCGTTTAAGATTTTAGGGAAGTTTGGCGGGCAAAATGCCGGGGGGAGGGTAGGTTTTTTTTTAAAACATGGTATAATTAGTGATAGGGATTTTTCAAAACGGCTTCTCAATGAAAAAATGTTTTTTTGAGTTTTTGGAAGTTTCCGACAATAATTTAATGTGAGTAATGAGAACCAGTGAATCAGGATGAATTTCAAGGGAGATGTTTCGATGGACCTGAAAGATCTTGAAACAGAATTGGCGCGGCTTCTTGCGGGTCGCTGGGAGGAATGGCAAAGGGAGAAACGGATTGAATTTGAGGTTCATTCTCTTTCAGAGACGGACGCGTTGGGGGCGGTCGTTGAGCGTGTTTTGGAAAATGGGACCGTCATTTCCCTCCTCGGAACACTTGGGGCGGGAAAGACGCGTTTCGTTCAGGCGGTGTCGTCCGCGGCTGGAGTGCCGGAGGATGAGGTCACGAGTCCGACGTTTGTTCTGATTCAGGAGTATGTTTCGGGAAAACGTCCCATTTTCCATTTTGACGCGTATCGTCTGAAGGATGATGACGAGTTTTTGGAGCTTGGGCCGGAAGAGTATTTCGACGGCGGGGGCTTGACGTTTATTGAGTGGGCGGATCGTGTGGAATCATGTTTGCCGCGGGACTATGTTCAGATCAGGATTTCCCAGACGGGAGCGGAGAGCCGCCTTTTTGAGTTTCGGCGTCTCCGGAAATGAGAGAATCTCAGGCTCCGCGGAATCGAAGGGATAGAGCGTGGAGATTTTTTGATTGCCTCAGCGGAATTAGGGTCTTTTTTGAAGTAGATTTAAGGGCGGTTTGGGGACCATTCAGCCATCAGATTGATTTTGACCATGCCAAAACCAGAAGAAAATACGACGATTAAAATGACGCCGATGATGCGTCAGTACCAGGAAGCGAAAAAAGCGTATCCGGACACGGTACTGCTTTTCCGGATGGGTGATTTTTACGAAATGTTCCACGACGACGCGCGTCTTGGGGCACGTGTTTTGAATCTCGCTCTTACGAGTCGGGAAAAGGGAGAAAACGCGATGCCGATGGCAGGTTTCCCGCATCATCAGCTTGAAGCGTATATTGGAAAACTGATTAGCAACGGGTACCGGGCGGCTGTTTGTGATCAAATGGAGGATCCGAAGCTGGCGAAGGGGATCGTGAAGCGTGAGGTGACGCGCGTCGTGACGCCGGGGACGCTGACAGAGGATATTTTGCTGAATCCTAAAGAGAGTAATTATCTGGCTGGGGCGGTCATTGATGGGGCGGTGGTTGGAATCGCCTGGATTGAGCTTTCGACGGGGAAATTTTACGCCGCGGGTTTTCCAAAATCCAGATTTTATGATCAGCTTGCGAGAATTATGCCGTCAGAGTGTCTGATTAGCGAAAAGGAAGAACTTCCGGACTGGCTCATGAACAAAATGATGATAACCCGCCGTCCAGAATGGGCATCCGGTCTGGCTTTTGCGCAGAAAGAAGTGATTGAGCATTTACGCGTCATGAATCTGGACGGATTTGGGTTTGATTTTCAGGTACCGGAAGATAAGCAGGCGATCCGCGCGGCGGGGATGGTGCTTGACTATTTAAAGGAAACGCAGAAAGCGTCTCTTGAGCATATTGATTCATTGACCGCGTACCATTCGGGCGAGACGCTTGAAATAGATGAATCGAGCCGAAGGAGTCTTGAAATTTCGCGAACATTGCGTGAGGGAAAACGTGAAGGCTCATTGCTGGCGACACTGGATTGGGCGGTAACGTCGATGGGGTCGCGAATGCTTGCGGATTGGGTGTCGAATCCTCTGACGAATAAAAAGCTGATTGAACTTCGGCAGGACGCGGTGGCGGAACTGCTTGAAGATCCGAATACGAGTTCAGATCTTAGGAAGGATCTTCGCGGTATTTATGATTTGGAACGTCTTTTGACGCGAGTCGCGACAGGGCGCGCTAATCCGCGAGATCTTTACGCGATTGGTCAGACACTTTCGATGCTGCCGGAAATCAGAGAGCGGGTTCAGAAAATGAAGAGTCCGCTTCTGGCGCGGATTAATGGTGAGATTGACGTTTGTCCGGATTTGGCGGACACGATTCGGAAGTCAATCATTGATAATCCGCCGCTGACGATCAGTGACGGCGGAATCATTCGTCCCGGGTATTCGAAAGAGCTTGACGAACTTCGCCAGGCAGCCAGCGGCGGGCGTGAATGGATTACGAAATATCAGGCAGAGATTCAGGAAAAGACGGGAATCCAGAATCTGAAAGTGGGATTCAATAAAGTTTTCGGTTTTTATATTGAGGTAAACAATTCCCAGAAAGAGAAGGTTCCCAATACTTTCATCCGCAAACAGACCGTAAAAAACGCGGAGCGGTATATTACGCAGGATTTGAAAGAGTATGAAGAAATGGTTTTGACGTCAGACGAACGTCAAAAGGAACTTGAGCAGCAGCTTTTCTCGGAGTTGCGCACCCTTACTCTCCAGTATCGTCAGCGAATGGTCACCACGGCGAATGTTCTGGCGGAGCTGGATGTTCTGCTGGCTTTCGCGGAGTTGGCGAGAATGAGGAATTATTGTCGGCCGGAAGTTACGGAGGAACAGGAGCTGGAAATCCTTGACGGACGGCATCCGGTACTGGATATGGTGACACCGGATGGTGATTTTGTGCCGAATGACGTGATGTGCGATGATGAGCGCGGAAAGATTCTGCTGATTACCGGCCCGAATATGTCCGGAAAAAGTACGTTCATCCGTCAGGTCGCGCTTCTGACGCTCATGACACAGATTGGCAGTTTTATTCCGGCGCGGCAGGCCAGGATTGGGCTGGTTGACCGTATCTTTACTCGAGTCGGCGCGAGTGATGAGCTGGCTCGAGGGCAAAGTACGTTCATGGTTGAAATGACGGAAACGGCCCGAATTTTGAATATGGCGACCTCTAAAAGTCTCGTGATTCTTGACGAGATTGGCCGCGGAACGAGTACGTATGACGGAATTTCGCTTGCATGGGCCATTATTGAGCATCTTCATGAACGAATTGGCTGCCGGACGCTTTTCGCGACGCATTATCATGAACTGACGGATCTTTCCTCCACGTTTAAACGTATTCGGAATCTTAATGTCGCGGTTCGGGAATGGAATGATGAAGTGATTTTTCTTCACAAAATTATCGAGGGCGCGACAGACAAAAGCTACGGGATTCATGTCGCGCGTTTGGCGGGAGTGCCCACGGAAGTCCTAACTCGAGCGGCGTCGATTCTTGCGCAGATGGAAGAGCGTCAAAATGAACTTTTGAACGCGGGCAGGCTCGGTCGGCAAACGTCTGGGGATTCAGAAAACCAGGCTGAACCGGACACATCGTTTGCGGAGGGACCGCGTGCTCCGCTTAAGGCTCTTGATTCAGACCAGGTACTCCAATCGAAGGGAAGAGATGTTCAGTTTCTTCTTTTTGATCCGCACGACTCGCCTGTGATTGAGGAACTTCGGAAACTGAATGTGGAACGGACGACACCGTTTGAAGCTCTTCAGCTCCTCGCCAAATGGAAAGAAATGATTGGAGAATGATTTCAGAGGGGGATTTGATGGAACGTCCAATTGATTTTGATTTAATTCGGAACGCGAGATTTCCAGAGGGGGAATTTGGCCTGCGAATGATTGAGGGGATGAATCAGGGCCATGCCGCGCTGACGGATTGGGGATTTTCGCAGGTGGAAAGCTGGGGAAAAACGATTCTGGATGTTGGCTGCGGCGGAGGGGCCGCGTTGAGGAAACTGGCTGAGGCACTGCCGGAAGCAACGTTTTGGGGATGTGACATTTCGCCATTGGCGGTCAGCGCCTCAGTGGAGATGAATCGTGAGAATACGCTAAATGGAAGAATGACGTTTGTCGTATGCGGTGTTTCGGAGCTTCCGTTTGAAAGTAAAAAGTTTGATACCGTTTTTTCGGTGGAGAGTCTTTATTTTTGGCCGAATCCCAAAGAAGATTTGAAGGAAATTTCGCGCGTGTTAAAGCCTGGAGGAAGATTTATGACCGTTTTGGAAATGGTTGGCGGGAGATTGAGTCAGAGGCATCAGGCGATTGCTGAGCGTTTGGAGATGTTCTGCCCGACTGCGGAAGAACTGGAAAATCTATTTAAAGAGAGTGGATTTTGTGTGGAAAAAATACTCCACGACACAGAGCGCGGCTGGCTCTGCGGCGTGGGAATGAAGATGAATTAAGGTCGTCTTTTTATTCGCCGAATTTGACGTAACCTTCGGAACTGACCTGTTTGCCGAAACCATTGATGACGGCACTGCTTTTTCCGTGTACTTTGATTTGCGGCGGAGCCTGGACCTGATAATTGGTATTTAGGTTCAGCGCGGCATTACTCGCGCGGCCGGCTTCCGCGATTGAGGCATCGCGAATGACGGCAAGTCCGGCGACGATGCCGATAACCAACGTGAACAGGATAAAAATCCATTCAAATGCGAGCATTCCTTCTTCTTCCAGCCAGATTCTTTTCATCTTCTTTCTCGTATCTTAAGGATAGTTAAATTTTGTGAAAATCGTACTTTTCACTGTTTTTATCGGTATTCTTCATAAAATTGTTCATCTTTGTCAAATGCATTACGGTCAGGAAAGATAAGAAGATATTTTCGATTGAAGACTTCAGGAAAAAAACTCCTCCAGTCACTATTGACCAGAGGAGTCAGTTAAAACAGAGTTGATTTTGAGAACACCTTCTAAAAAACTAATTTCCCTGAAACGGTTTTTTCAAAGGTTCCTCGCGAAATCTTAAGCCGTTTTCGCGCGCTTTTTACGGAACTGAATGAATCCCAATCCGGCGAATGTTCCAATGAAGAGGACCCATGTCGAGGGTTCCGGCACGCCGAGAATATCTCTTCCGACTTCCCATGCCCAGAGCTGACCGAGCTGCTCAAGCCCCGCTACGCTGAAATGGATGCCGTTCCCGCTGTTCTGTCCGCGAAGGAGTCCCAGGAGCGCGTCCGAGTCTGGTCCCAGGAAAACGCCGTCCAACTCTTCCGTTACGGCGATCTGCGCGTCGCGGATATTTTCATGTTCACCGTCTTGCGGACGCCAGGAAACGAGAGCGATCTCCCACGGAACGTCCCAGCCGGCGACTTCACGCGATGCCAGGATCAGCTCTTCGAGACCGGCCTGGTAGGTTTCCTTGGCCATGTTGAAGTCTGATTCTCCCTGATGCCAGAGGATCGCGGTGAAATTTCCGTCAAGGTTTTCGATTGCGGCCTGAAGACGGTCGAAACCGTGTCCCACGTTACTTTCGTTGTCCGCGTCTGGATCCCACCAATTGATGCTCGTTCCGCCCCAGCCGACGGAGGAGAACGCGACCGGAACACCGGTCATTTCGGAGAGCGCGTCTCCCATGCTGGGCCACGTAGAACCTTTATTGCTGTTGTCGGATGCACCATTGATCTTAGTCGGCTGCGGGTCGTTCGCGTAGCCCCATTCACCCGTTTCGTGATTCATCGAGACGACGTTGCCCGTGGTGGAAGCAGTCGGCGCGTCGCCGTGGTTCGTGGAGTTGGACTGACCAGCGGTGATGAAAATATCTCCGACGCCGATCCGGTCTCCGACGGAACTGGTCAGGACGGTATCGCCGCTCATGGCGCGGAACTGGTACTGATGCCAGCCGGCTCCAGCAGAAACGGTGGAGCTGAATTCGCCGGTTTCCGCGTTGTACTGCATGTCG
>JAFQUP010000140.1 GCA_017408405.1 Thermoguttaceae bacterium | reverse complement strand
TGCCATCTACGGCTGGATCTACGGACCGGAACTCGCGCAGACTGCACAGGAATTTGACCAGAAACTGATCGAGCTGAAACTGATGTGCGTCAGACCCACGCGGCATTTCAAGCCGGGAGTGAACTATCCGCCGCGTCTGCGCAATGTGAAGGAGCGCGGGAAAGCACTCGCTCTTCTGGACGAACTGGACGCCCTGTGCGCCAGGATCCAGGCGAACGCCGCGAAAAATTCTGCGTTGAATCGGGATCGTCTTGAAATCGTGTACCTTGAGCCGATGCGCAAAACGCTGGAGGTCGCCAGGATCTGCGTCGAAGCCGATTTTCCGGAATACGATCCGGAAAAGGCCAAAACGCGCAAGAATGATCCGGAATATATTCGGAACGTGGAGGCCATTTATTCCAAGCTCGCACCGGAACTGAAAATGATGGACGTATGGAAAGCCAAGGCACTCCAGGCGGAGTGATTTTCGAAACCTGACTTTTTCTTGAAGGAGATCGGACATGAAATTCAACTTTTACGCTGTTTCAGTACCGTTTCGGTTTTGCGCGGCATTCTGCGCGGTGTTTTGTGCAGTTTTCTGCGCGATCTCTCCCGGTTTCACGCAAAATGCCGACGCCGTTCGGTTCGATCTCGCAGATCCTGCGTGGACACTTTCTTCCGGGAAAGGCCGGCTTTTGAAAGACGGAGCCGAGGGGGTTTCCGGAGCGGTGCTGGAGATCTCCGGAAATGGGAAAAGCTCCAGTTCATGGAAGCTCGCCGACGTTCCTGTTCTTCCCGGACGGACGGCGATGCTGCGCTTCAAGGTACGCCGAACCTCCGGTACCGGCGGCGGAATGACGGGGCTGGACCGCGCCAATTTCGACATTTCGGTGTCTGAAAAATGGGAGACCCGTTCCCTCATTTCACCGATTCCCGCAAACATGGAGAAGGACGGGATCCATCTCGGCCAGTGGATGATCGACGGGACGCTTCAGTTTGCGGAGCTGGAGCTTCTTTACCTCACGCCGGTCTACGCTGCGAACGGACTTGGAGCCGACGAAAGAGTCACCCTGAGCACCGACGGGCCGAAGTACTCCTTCTGGGGAAGTTTCGGCGGTTCCCAGGGATGCTTCAGCCGATCGTTTGCGGAAAGTTCCTCAAAATTCAACACGTGCCGCTGGAACATCATGAACGGTTCCTCCGTCACGTACCGTTTCGACCTGAATGGCCTGGAGCTGGAGCTGCCGAACGTCAAGGAGCCGAAATTTTACGCTCCGAGCCTTTACTTTTACGTCGGATACCATCTCAAGGGGAGACTGAAAGCACTCGCTTCCAAAGACGGAAACGTCTGGACGGAGATCGGCTCCGTAGACGGCGCGAAGTCGCAGAATATCGAGCTTCCGGAGGAATTCAGCGGCACGAAAACCGTCTGGATCCGATTCACCGGCTCGGAAAACTCAAACTGCCAGCTCTACGAACTTGGCTTCCGTGCCTCTCTGGTTCCGATGAAAGAAACTCCCGAGACGGATTCCGATGGACCCGCGGTCCCCGAGACGAGCATCCGGGGCGCGACACGATTCTGGGAGCTGATCGAAGGGGATGAAGGTTTCCGTGATGCCCTGCCCCGCATCGAGGACCTTCCGAAAGACATACCGGGAGACCGGATCTTTGAGGAGGAACTCACGTGGAAAGACACAGACGGAAATGCGAGATCCGCCAAGGTGCGCTGCCGGTATTTCACGGCGGATTTCTACCGTGAGGATTTTGGAAAACGGCTCGCGGCCGATTCAAAAAGCACTGCGCTCTGGTGGTGTCCCGCGACGTGGAAAGTAAATCAGAAACGCGCACTCCCGACTGAAATGGATCCCGCCGGTCTCCAGATCTCCGCAGCGCGAAACGATTGGGAATCGTGCCAGCTCGTGCTGAATCCGAAGCAGGAAACGCAGCTTGAGAGCATTTCGTTTTCTCCCCTGAAAAACGCGGATGAAAACGAGATCGCGCCCGAAAACCTGACGGCCCGCGACGTCTTCTACCATTTCATTGAGAATCCGACGGACCGAACCGGTGTCCGGGAATTCTACCCTGACGCGCTTCCGCCGTTCACCTTTCCCAAGACTCTGAAGGCCGGGCAGAACGCTCCGATCTGGCTCACCGTTTACGTTCCGGAAGGCACGCCTGCCGGGGATTACGTCACGCACGTGACCCTTTCGCTGAAAAACGCGGACATTTCCGAAAAAGTCACCGTTCCGCTCCGTCTTCACGTCTGGAATTTCGACATTCCGCGAGAAAATCACTCGGAGACCGCCTACGGTTTCTCACCCGGTACGAGTTACCGATACCATGGAGTTAAAGGCGAGGAAAACCAGCGCAAACTGGATCAGATCTACCTCCGCGTCCTCAGCCGGTACCGTATTTCGCCGTACCATCCGGAGACGATGGATAAGATCCGCTACGAGTGGATCGTGGACCGGGAAAAGCCCGAAAATTCGCGCTGTGTCGTCGATTTTTCCGACTTCGACCGAGCGATGGAGCACGCGATGAACGAGTTCCATTTCACCAATTTCGTCATCAGCATACCGGGCATGGGGGGCGGGACCTACCAGTCGCGCTGGAGCCCTAAGATCGAGGGGTTCGGCGAGGAGACCGTCGAATACCAGGCGATGTTCGCGTCCTGCGTCCGTCAGATCGAGGCGCACCTCCGGGAAAAAGGCTGGCTCAACAAAGCGTACGTTTACTGGTTTGACGAACCGGATCCGAAAGACTACGAATTCATCAAAAACGGCATGAATCGCATCAAGAAATATGCGCCGGGGATCCAGACTATGCTGACGGAGGAACCTTCCGCGGAAGTCGTCGCGGGCGATCTGCTCGGCAAAGTGGACATCTGGTGCCCGCTGACGCCGCATTTTGATCCGGAGATTGCTGAGAAATGCCGCGCAAAAGGCGAGCGGTTCTGGTGGTACGTATGCTGCGGACCGCGTGCGCCGTACTGCACGGAGTTCATCGACCACAGTGCCGTGGAAATGCGCACGTGGCTCTGGCAGACCTGGCAGAATGACGTCGTCGGGACGCTCATCTGGGCCACGAATTACTGGACCTCGCCAACAGCATTTCCGAAGGTGCCGCAGGATCCGTACCTTGACCCGATGAGCTACGTCAGCAATCATGCGCTCCCTGCCGGGACGAAACGTTTCTGGGGAAACGGCGACGGACGATTCCTCTATCCGCCGCTTTCCTGTGCCGTGCCGAACAAAAATACGGACGCTCCGAATTTTGAGGAACCAGTCGCCAGCATCCGTATCGAAATGCTCCGCGAGGGGCTGGAAGACTACGAGATGCTCTACCTGCTGCGCGAAAAACTCGCCGCGGCGAAAGACCTTCCCGCAGAAAAACGCGCGGAATATGAGGCTCTCCTCACCGTTCCGCCGGAGATCACGTCGAGCATGACGGAGTTCAGCAAAAACCCGGCCCCGATCTACTCCCGCCGGGAAAAAATCGCGGAAGCGATCGAGGCACTCACTCCATAAGTCCTTTCGAGAGTCTCGTCAGCTGGCGAGACTCTCGTTTTTAATGAACTTTGAGCAAGTTACGCGCGAATCTTAATTCGCGGTGAATTCTCGCCGGTTTTTCGGCAGCACGCTTAATTCTGCTTACTAATTTTATTGAAATCGCAAATTTCGCGGATCACGCGTTTCCATTCCGCGATTCCTTTCCGTTTTTCTCTTAAAAAATCCTTTTCGCGGTCAACATCCCTCTTCCTGAAAAAACTTCTTCTTTTCTTAAATCCATCTTGCGTTTTTCCACAAAATCTGTTATTCTGTCCAAGATAAATTCCATCAATATTTTTACTCTGGAAGAGAACGATCGTTTTCATGAAATTTGAGATTTTCCAAGCAGTTTTTCACCTCAAATTCAGGGACAGACTGCGTACCCTTGGAAAATGGACTATTCCGCTCTCCAAACACAATTTCGAAAATTCTGTTTCCTTGGGATTCTCCTTTCATGCGGTCCAGTCATTCATCAATAAGAAAATCCCCAATCCGGGCTGGAACTGCTCACGGTATCCAATCCTCCTGATTCTGCTTCTGGCGCTCCTCCTTTCCTCCGGCTGTTCAATGAGCCGTCTGACTCGTTCCCGTCTTCCATCTCCCGGTCGTCACTTATTTCAGCGGAGTGTTTCAAGCCTCGTTCCTTTTACTGCTGACTATTCAGAGGCAACGACAGTGGGACTGCGCACTCTGAGTTTGGACAAAACGGTCCGCCAAAATCCGCGAAAGGCCGTAACCGTTCTTCAGGAAAGTCTCCAGGAGACACCCAATATGGATCTGGCCGTAATGCTTGCCGAAGTAGCGTATTGGGAGGGGAAACGCCTTGCCCATCGACGCATTACGTCTGAAATTTCCAGCGCGCAGGTGACTCAATGGTATCTCTTGGCCGCGCGCAGCGCGTTTGACTGTCTTTTTGATGAACGCTGGAATTCAGTGAGAAATCCGTATTCTCCGTCTTTTCAAAACGTGTGCCGTATTTTCAATGAAAGCACGGAGGAAATTCTCCGCCGCTGCGGAGAGACCCGAAGCGAAATCAAATTCGGTTCGTCCGCCTCAATCACTCTTGATCTTCCGGATGCTTCCCAAGAAATACCGATTGAAATGCGCAGCCGAGAATGGGCTTTTGAAGACTTTTCCGCTTTCCTTTTCGCCTCTGATTTTGAAATCACGGGTCTGAAAAACCGTTATCGCCGTTACGGGCTGGGAGTCCCAATGGTCGCGCGCTGCCGAAGTATTCATCAGAAGCCGCACTATTTTCGATATTGCCTTCAGGAAATGTGCGTCCCCATGACCGCGTTTCTCTGTTTTGACGGCAATGGGACCCCAAGTCTCCAGATTATTGACACTATGGAATGCTCTTCCGCGCAGGTCGGCAATATTTCTGTACCGCTCGAGATTGACTACACGACGCCGCTCGCGTACAGTTTTGAACTAACCAGCGAAAAAAATGCCTTGGACGGAGCGACCATTGGCCTGCTGAATCCGGATTTTCTTCTGAATAAAACAGAGGACGGATCTCGTCTTCTCAAAGGCATCTATATGCCGCGGGCATACGATCCACAAAAAATACCTGTCGTCATGGTTCATGGACTATGGTCTTCCGCGATAACCTGGATGGAAATGTACAATACGCTGAACAGTTTGCCGGAGATTCGTGAAAATTACCAATTCTGGTTCTACTTCTACCCCAATGGGCAGCCATTCTGGGTTTCCGCGGCTCAACTGCGCGACGATCTGGAAGTATTGCGGAAAGATCTGGATCCCAATCGATCGCACACGAACATGGATCAAATGATATTAACCGGACACAGCATGGGCGGATTGGTGGCACTGCTTCAGACAGTCGATTCGGGAGAACGTTTCTGGAATCTGATCACCACCGTCCCTCCCGAAAAGCTTCCTGGAAATGAAACTTCCAATCGTGAAATAGCGCGCTGGTTCCACACCAAACCCAATCCTTCGATTTCATGCGTCATCACCATGGGAACACCATTCATGGGAAGCGGTTACGCAAACTCCACCACGCGCGGAATCACGGGGATCTTCGGCAAAAAAGCTTCGTTTGTCGAGGAAAATCTCGACCGATTCAGAAAAGAAAACGAGACAGTGATTCAAAACACGGAACTTCTGGACTGTCTGACCGCTCTCGATTCACTTCAGAAAAACTCCATTTTCTGGAATGCTCTGGCAGAAGTAAAGCCTGCCGGATGGGTTGCCTACGTGAATATTATGGCGCGTTTAAAAGCAGAAAAAAGCGGTTCTCTTTCCGATGGCGTCGTTTCTCTGGAGAGCGCGAAACTGGCGTGGGCAAACGATGAATTTTTCATCACATCACTTCATCGCGAAATCACGAACGACTCTGAGGCCATTCTCGCGGTCGCGAATACTCTCAAATCAAGATTAAAAACTCATCCGCCCAAAAAATTTAAGGAATCTTCCCAAAACTGCCTGTCTGGAAATTGAGCTTTGGAAAGTTCCCTTAAGTATTTTAACTTTTTTGAACCGCGAAATTTTACGGATACCTGGTTTCGAGACTTTTTCGTACAGAAAAGGCTCGCGTTTTCACTTCTCTGATTTACCCGGCCATTTCAAAAAAAGTTTCATTTTGGAAAAATTCTTCTTCTGGCTCTTCTGGCCCGCGCCAGCGCTTTGTCAGATTATTTTCAATACCGAGCTGGTCAAGGATTCTTGACACAATAAAATTGACTGCTCCCTTCATATCTTTTTCACCATGATAAAACGCTGGCGAGGCAGGCAAAATCACGCCGCCCGCACGCGCGATTCGTGTCATGTTCTCAAGATGAATGAGTGAATAGGGAGTTTCCCGCGGCACAAGAATCAGTTTTCGATGTTCCTTGAGGTGAACATCCGCCGCGCGCTGAATCAGGTTTTGACTCATCCCCGCGGCAATTGCTCCGAGTGTCCCCATCGTGCACGGGCAAACGACCATCCCATTCGTTTTAAAAGAACCGGAGGCAATGGCAGCCGTAAAATCACCGCATTGGTGAAAATGGATCTTGCCCGACGGAAAGAATTCCGAAACACAGCTGGCGGAAAGGCCCAGCGCGCACGAATCAAATTCCTGATTGGGAATCGCTATTCCTGTTTCTGTCTCAAGGACACGATAAGCCGTATCGCTCATCACGAGATGAACATCGCACTCGCACGTACTAAGGACTTCCAGAAGACGGACCGCGTATGAAATTCCGCTCGCTCCGGTAATCCCGACAACATATTTTTTGTTCATGACATACTCCGCATCATGCTGGTCTTTTTTTGATTTGAAGCCAAAACTGATGTGCCCTGACTTTTCTTTTTTCGGCAAAGCACGTCTTAATTTTAACTCTTTAGGCAAACCTCTCCGTAATTTTTTATTTTTCCAGATCCCGCGGCAGGATTTTGAACCCGATTTTAATTATTGTCTTTCTTAAAAATCAGTAACCCATTAAACCGGCTTTAATAGTCTTTATTCAAAAACACAATTTTTCAAAAATTTTTTGGACAGGTTTTCTTTTCGGGGGGTTGACGATTTTTTCGTATCGTGTATAATTGACAGATATTTGTCAGGGATTTTCTAAAAACCGCTTTCCGGGAGAAAACGAGAGAGTTTTGAGTTTTCAGAAGTTCCCCTAATGTTTTCCCAAATAACCAACCTTTCTATGGTAAATCAGGAGTATTTCCATGAAATTCAAGAGTTTGACCGTCTCCGCGCTTTCAGCGGTTCTGATGGCTGGAGTTTGTTTCGCCAAGCCTACCGCGGAAGAAAAACAGGCCGCCATTGACGTTTTTGAAGCCCGTATGGCCAATTACCAGACGAACGCGGATGGCGATATCGTCTCTTTTGATTTGACGGACCGTATCTGCACAAATGAAGACCTCGCGAAAATCTGCAAACTGGACACTGTCACCCAGTGCAAAATTTACGGCGCGAACCTGAAACCGGGCGGTGCCTCCGTCATCACCGGTCTGGTGAACTGCAAAAAGCTCTCGATTGAAAATACGGACTTTGTCGATGAAGACATGAAATTCCTTGAAGAGATGCCGTGGGTCACTGAACTGACGCTCCGCCGCAATACGTATCTTCGCACCGCGACGCTTGAATCTGTCGCGAAAATGCCGAATCTGCGCAACCTGGTCCTTCTTTACGGCAACTTCGACAATGAAGGCGTTTCCAAGTTGACCGCGGTCAAAACGCTTCGCCTCCTTGACCTCCGCGGATGCGCGGCCGTTACGGATGAAGGACTTGCCGCCCTGAAAGAACTGCCGAATCTGATCGTTCTGAAACTTCGCTGCACCGCGGTCACCAATGCCGGTATCGAGAATATCCGCGGCAAAAAACTCAAGACTTTCGGTATCGAAGACTCGCAGACGTTTGACGACACGGCAATTGCCTGGCTTGGTGAAATGGTTGAGTCGATGCAGGAAATCACCATCATGCGCTGCATCGCGATTTCGGATAACGGCGTAAATCAGCTCGCTCCCTTGACGGATATGCGCAAACTCAATCTGCGCGGAAACTACCTCAGCAGTGATTCTCTCAAAGCCTGTGCCGGCATGACGAAACTGACGCAGCTGATCGTGAGTGAAAATATTATCGACGATGAAGGCGTTAAGTACCTTGAAAACCTCGGTGCTTTGGAACATCTTGACCTCTGGGCGAATATGGTCACGGATGCAGGTGTTGATTCTCTCGTCAAGATTGCCTCTCTGAAAAAACTTTCACTGGTCGGTAATCAGATTACGGACGCCGGCGTTGAAAAACTGACGGCTCTTCCCAAACTTGAGGATTTGGACATTGCCGAGACTCAAATTACGGATGCCTGCGTCGACGCGCTCGCGAAAATTAAGACGCTGAAAAAAGTCAGCTTCCGCGCGACAGGTGTTTCTGAAGAAGCAATCCAGAAGCTTCAGGCCGCGCTCCCGAACTGCCAGGTCACGAAATAATTTAATTTCAGATTAATTTCGATAAAGTTAAGAGTCATTCTGAGCGTGAATTACCTTCACGCTCTTTTTTCTCCTGTTTTTGTTCCCCTGCCCACTTTATCTGAAAGGAAGGAAAAATGCGTTTTATTCTTCTGGTTCTCTTAGGACTGAACAGTTTCATCTTTTACGCGAAAGCGGATACCGCCAATGAAATACCCGCCGACAAACCGGTTCCGGAAGGCGCGGTCTCACTCTTTGACGGTAAAACGCTAAACGGATGGGACGGAAACCCAGTTTTTTGGTCTGTCGAAGACGGCTGCGTCACGGGCATCACGACGAAAGAAAACCCGTGCGAATACAGTCAATTTCTCATTTGGCAAAATGGAGAAGTCGCCGATTTTGAACTTGAGGCAGATTTCAGACTTTTCAACTGCAATTCGGGAATCCAATACCGAGCGGTTCGCAATCCGGCTCATCCATGGGCACTTAACGGATACCAGGCTGACATTGCCGGCGCTCCGCATATGGGAATCGTTTACGGCGAGAATTTTAGAGGTATTCTCTGCCAGCGCGGTAAACAGACGACAATAGGAAAAGACGGAAAACCCGTCGTAACCGGGTCTTTTGGCGATTCAAACGAAATCCTGGCCCATATTAACGTCAACGGCTGGAATACCTACCGAATTGTGGCGAAAGGAAATGTTCTCACGCAGTATATTAATGGAATCAAAGTCTCGGAACTCATTGACGAAGACGACATTGCCCGTTTTAACGGACTCATTGGTTTTCAGCTTCACCCCGGCCCCGCGATGAAAGTTCAATTTAAGAATATCTTTCTTAAAAAAATAAACTGAAATCCGAATAATCCCCATATTTTCGAAGTGCCGAGTCTCTCGCCGCACCCAAAGAAACGGCACTTCGACTGATTTCTGAGAAGAAAATGCTTTAAACTCTTTGAAAAGCAGAAACGCTGGCCCCGCGGCCCCTGAATCCCCCCGAATAATTCTGTCACTGGATAAATGCCGGCATTGAAGTACTTTCTTCAAGAGTACTGAACGCTACCCTTTTCTCTGTCAGGATGACCGGCGTACTGAACGCGTATTTTATTGCCTCATGATTTGATTCAAAATTTTCCAGACCGTTTGAGCGAAGCAGCATAATACCGTAAGTTTTCGCGTAATTGACATTGAGCAACATCGCGTTCCCATACGCAACTTGGGCACCCGTTTCACTAATCTCGCATCCTAATCCATTCTCACGGCAAAAACCCTCCAGATACGCGCCTTCAACGCAGCCATATCCGCCGGATTTTTCGAAAAACTCCACAGCTGTCTTTTCATCTTTCGGAACACCGTCTCCTTTCAAAAAAGCCATTCCCAGCATAGCGAAAGCTGGCCCATTATCCTTGGCATTTTGATAGTATTCCAATGCTTTTACCCGATCTTTTTTCCCAAAGATTCCAAGGTCGTGCGCTCGTCCAAGAAAATAGCGGCTATTCCAGACACTCACTCTTTCTCCGCCTGTTTCTACCGCTTTCTTGAACCACTTCGCGGCCTCCTCCCGATTAACCGGGCAACGACGCATTCCGTACCACTGCTCGCAGCCAAGCCAAAACATCGCGAGAGGCTCTCCTTTTTCGGCAAGTTTAAGAATTTCTGCCCGTATTTTTTCTCCGACTCCCTGTTTCGGTTCGTACTTGCCGTGGAGATAGTACGGCCAAAGAAGAAGAGCTGAAATAGCTGGATAATCTTCAATCAGAACGTTCTTTTCTTCATTTTCCCAAAAATTCAATGCCTCACAAACCTCCGAAACCTGGGAATAATCATTCGCGAAACATCCAATTCCGATGAGTAAAGACTGGAATTCGCGGAACAAACGTTCCTTCTGCTCGTAAATTTGATACTCAAGGGAATCAACGTCCGCGTTCTTAGGATACTCCGGCTGCTGAAGCACGGAAAAGATTGACCCAATTTCCTCAATGTGATCAGAAACGTAAAGCTGAGGCGTCAGGTCCGCAATAAAATCAACGCTTGGATTTCCGGAAAGAAACTGTTTTGCCGGCTGACAGTATTCCGGATAGTGTTCACCCGGTTTCAGTTTTTTTGAGACAATATCAACGATTTCATTCAGAAGAGAAGAGGAAACCATTTCCTTCGAAACGGTTTCCTCGTTTTTTTCTCCTTTACCGCTGTCAGACGATTTATTTTCCTCCAAAATTCCAGGCGTTTCCAGCATATTATCCTGAGTCGATTCCGGTATTTTTGATACCTCGTTTTCCCGCGTTTGCTCTGAAATTTCCATGGAATTGTCCGTGGAAGCAGTACCGCTTTTCGAATCGCCTCGATTCAGCGTAATTCCCCAAAATGCTCCAACCGCAAACATTCCCAACGCGAAAAACAGAGAGGAACTCAGCTTCCCAATTGGAAAGCGAAAATTTTTTCGGAGAGCTTGAGTCACCGCCTCCATCGATTCAAAACGCCTTGAAGCAATCGGATGCGTCATTCGATCAAGAACCTGCTGCGTTCCTCTTGGTATGAAAATTCCGGCTTCACGAACTTGAGGGAATGAAATTTCACGGCTGATGCATTCATCCTGAGTCAAACCGGTCAACAAATAGAAAAAGACGCATCCCAAAGCGTAAATATCCGCTCGAACATCAACTTTCGCGTGCGGGACCCTCTGTTCCGGTGCCATGAAATTTGGCGTTCCGAAAACCTGATGCGTCGTCTCATTTTCCATCTCTTCAATGAGATGCGCTAACCCCAGATCCAGTACTTTCAGAGTTCCGTCCGGCATTCTCCAAAGATTCGACGGTTTCACGTCACAGTGAATGAAACCGCTCTCATGCGCGCACCGCAAACCGCAGGCTGCCTGAAGAATCAACTCTTTCGCCTCAAGAAACGAAAGTTTTCCCGCTTTTTCATGAACATACTCCGTAAGAGTCTGCCCTTCCAGAAGTTCCATGACCAGATAGGGCGTCCCGTCAAAAAGTCCCGCGTCCGTAACGGAAACGATATTCGGATGAACCAGCTGTCCCGCCGCCATAATTTCCTGATGAAAAAGCTGAACGATTTCCGGACTAAGAAGTTTCTTCTGACGAATCAGCTTAATCGCGAATTTCCGCTTCAGAACCTGATGTTCACCGACATAAATCTCTCCCATTCCGCCATGCCCAAGAGGTTCGGTAAGAAGATACGGAGGAATGAGAAGGGGAAGATTAAGCATTTCTCTATCCCGAAGTTTTTCGTCCGCTTTTTGACGAAGCAGGCTACAAGATGAATCTTTGTCTTCGAGTGAGGAGATGTTTTCAATCCGTGCATGACTCCGCTCAAAATTTTCAACGACCGCCTGACATTCGGCACACAGAACCAGATGTTCCTCCAACTGGTCATGGGTTTCTTCGGAAAGTTCACAGAGAACAAAAGCACGCAATACGGATTCTTCTGGACAGTTCATCAAATCTTCTCCATATGGGGTAATCGGCTCTCAATATGATTCAAGAAGCAGCAGACTTTAAAAATTACGATAAATTATTCTGTCTTCCTAACTATAGAACGTTCAGCTGTTACTGAAAATAAAAAAATTTTAATTCACGATTTATTGCGATTTAAATTCGCTCATGGATCAAGAATAAAATTTCGCGCCAAACTGCCGCGTAACCTGAACTCCCTCAAAGCACATCGCCAAATTCTTCCCGAATCTGCTTTTGAATCCGATAAACTATTTGCCGGACAGTTGCCGCGGTCAGCCCGAACTCTTCACCAATTTCACGGCTGGTAAGCCCCGTGGAGGTTCTCACTCGCTTAAATACCTCAATATCACGTTCAGAAAAATCTTTCCGCAGAATCTTCATTAACTGACGATAAAGAAGCGTTTTTTCGGTAACTTCGTCATCAGGAAGAATGATTTCCCGCTCCAACGGATGATGATAGCGAATCTCACCAATCAGCTGCGAAACTTTCTTTTGCTTTCGATAAAAATCAGAAATACGTGAAGTAGTAATCGATTTAAGCCAGCCGCGAAATTTCTGACCGGGTTTATTTTTGTGGAAAGAATGAATGTGCCTGATGACAGAGAGAAATACTTCCTGATAGACCTCATCGCAGTCTGTTTCTGAAAGTCCGGCCGTTCGACACCAATGCCAGATCAGTTTTCCGTAAAGCGTACTCAGCGTTTCCCAACTTCCTTTAGCGTTTTTGCGGCATTGAACCAAAAGCGAAGAGGGCGTTGATGAATCATAATTCATTGCGTTTTTCCATGTTTCAAGGAATGTCTGACCTGAAAACTCCGTTTTGCTTTCAAAATCATTCTCAAAAAAGAGCTGATGATTTGTTTATCGGCGTTTACGTTTTGCGACTGAAGATAAACCAGTTCCTGCCAGGAAAATACCAACCTTCAGTCCCTGGAAAGGTAAAGTCCTTTACTTTGAATATAGCGAGCGACGGAAGCCGGCGTTTGATACCGAATACTTTTTCCAAGCTGAACGAATTCACGGATCGCGGTACTGCTGAATGAAACCGCCGGCATGGGCACTCGAGATTTTTTGATTTTTGCCAGACATTCGCGGCTGGCCGTACCCGAAAGAAAACCAAGATCAGGAATTTCATTTCCGCCACGCCCAATGACTGCGGGGGTCGCCAGCTCGCATATGCGCTGAGGCTGGTACCAGTCAGGAAAAATGCGGAGCATATCTTCACCCATTAAAAGAAAAAGCTCCGCGACTGGATACTTTTCATGAAAGTATTCTACGGTATGGATCGTGAAACTGGTCTGATCCTGCTCCAATTCAAACGTATCTACCGCAAAGGAACGATTCCCTTTCAAAGCAAGACGAAGCATTGCCAGACGATCTTCGTCAGGTGAAATTCGTTTGCCGGGTTTATGCGGAGGACGCTTGGCTGGAACAAAAAATACCCGATCAAGATTCAAGGTTTCACGTGAGGTCTCCGCAAGAAGAAGATGCCCGAAATGAATGGGATCAAAAGTCCCTCCGTAAATACCAATTCGTTTAAGCATGAAATTTAATGAACCTGATCGGGTTGATTTCCTAAAAAAACTGCGCTAATTTTTCGAACACCAAAAATTACCCAAAGAACTTACTGAATAATAAGACGTTCCGTAAAATTAATCGAAACTTTCAGCGAACTAACGTCACCGCGAAATCCAAGGACGGATTGATCCACCCGCTCAGTCAGGAGAATTGCCCGCCCGCGCGTTACGTCAAAAAGAAATGTCCCTTCGTAAAGCCGGTCAAGAAGCTGCGCTTTAATCGCCATGTCCTGAACAGGAGAAAGTATTTTCGTTGAATAGGCAATGCGCGCGATGCCGTTCGACACCGCTTCGAGGGTGAAACGCTGAAGCATTTCAACCCGTTTCAGCTCTCCTGCGCTGTTTTGAACATAAATCGGATATTGATGTGTCCAGGAATGACCAACCGGAATCGCTTCTTCCGGAAATTCGATGCAGACATACGCCTGATTTGCCTGCTGAACGATAGTCGTTGCCCGATAGTCCTTTCTCGAAAGCTGTTCACCGCGCGGAGAAATCTCAACACGCGAAAGTTCACGCCCAAGCGATTCAGGAACCGTCTCAAAGCCGTCCTCGGGAACCATTTCCTTCCGACTGTCAAACGAACGCATCGTACCATCTTCACGACGTTCGCGCATATCCACCCACGGCACGGTATTGACGACTGTCCCGACTCCGTTTTCATCCACTTTTTCAACGGTCCACGATTTCATGGAATGAGTGTGCGTGTCGATATTTTCAGTCGTCGTCCCAATTCTGGTCACAGTACGATTACTGTGCGTCACCTCCCAGTTCAGCACATCACCAGCCTGCCATGAGTAACGAAGAAGCCATTTTTCCTTTTCGATTTCCGCTCCGCGAGATGTCCCGGCGTTCAAAACGAAAACAACGGCCGCAAGTACTAAAGAGATAAGGTTTTTCATATTCCACCCTTCCATTTCTTATCTTTACGCTTTTATTTCATGAATTCCCAATGTTTCCTGAATTCCCGCCAGGAAACAGTTTGCGAAAAAAGTAATTCTCTTCTCTCACGACTGTTCCGATTCTCCCTCGCTCTGCCTCAAAGCTAATCAGGCTTTTTCTGAGCAGTCTCTTCACTCCGGGACTTTCACATTCCACATTTCAAAAACGCACTCCGAATCTCAAATTCAACATATTCCTGTCCCAATCCCCAATTCATCGTCTCACCGAATCTGACCGCCCCAGCCAAGTTTTTCCTGAAGTTTCGAGTAATACGAAACACCTGGAACATTAATCATTTGAAATTTAACGTCAGAGGGAAAAACTTCTACCATGTCATGAGAAGAAATATGCGCCAAAAGCCTGCCGTCCACTACCACTGCCGTGTCGCCGCCGTGAGAATCAAGCCGAAAACGATACGTCCTCTGGGACGAATCCACGACTGGACGAAATGTCAGAGTGTGCGGAGCGATTGGAGAAATGACTACCGCGTCAAGCCCAGGACGAAGAATCGGACCGCCAACTGAAAGATTATGCGCTGTTGACCCCATCGGAGTACTGAGAATCATCCCGTCACAGCGACAGGAAGTAAGGCACTCTTCATCCGCCCAAATACGCACTTCGGCAATATGAAAATCCGCGCTCTGAATCGCCACCTCATTCATTACCAGAGACGAAATCTGCGTTTCATTCGGCGTATTCATTTTCTGGAATATCGTACAGTTCAATAGCTGATATTCTGAAATGGAGAATAAATGCGTATCCGGAGACAGTTTAAGGGAAGAACGTACCCGAAGCGCGTCGAGCCAGCGTGAACCAAGACGATCCTTAAGCCCCTGAAGCTGGCTAAGAATTTGAATTAAATCATCATCCCGAGACAAACCCGCCAGAAAACCAAGTCGGCCAAGATTCACCGAAAGAACTGGAAGCTGCCGTCGCCCCATCTGCTGAACGGCTCGAAGTATGGACCCGTCTCCTCCAAAGACAAGCGCGATGTCCGCCTCAATTCCACTCAGATCCGCGCTTCCTGTAAGATCCTCTCCGGCAATCTGCGCGTGCTTAAGGAGCATGGGGCGAAGCTGACGAACCGTTTCTGGAACGCCTGCCCTGTTTTGGTAACCAAGAATAAGTACTTTCATAAAGCGGCTTGAACAATAAGAAATGAACGATGAATAATCGAAATTCCTCTCCGTAACACTCCGATACACAAAAAATTTCAAGGAACATTCCAAAATCCGTTTTCATGAAAAAAATAGTTCGGAATGTTCCTCCATTTATTCATCGTTCACTTTATTGATTCACTAATTAAAGTTTAACCTGCTCAATATTCAGCGAACGCAGATCCATCGTACCAACACCAAGCTCTTCTCCCATGGCAAGATACGAAACTGTTTCCAGCGGCATATCCACAATACGATTGAAGAACCGGGTCGCCGCGGTGTCTACCGCGACCATGTCCGTCGACATGAACATCGCCTTCGTGACCACCGCGTCTGAATCAGAACGACCTTTCGGACCATTCGATTTCAATGTGCGATACGCGTCCACGATATTAAGTACCGGTTTCGTCGCGAGGCACATATCCGCGATGCACTGGTGAAGATTATTCGTATGAAAAAATCTGCGGTCCCAAACAATCCCCATGAGATTTTTCATGGCAATCGTCATGCGAGCGCCGCTATGGTTCTTCAGACACGGAATATTAATCCAGCAGTCCGCGTCCAAAAGCGCGTTCAGAATCTTGGCCTTCTTCAGATTCTTCGCGCCAGGAATCTCAACTTCGCGATAGTAAGACTCCTCATTGGCCGGAAGCATCTTGGCGCCGGCGGCGAGAACCGCGGCTTCAATACCGCTGGTCTGGTAGCTTCTGCGCCATTCATCGCACGTGTGCTCCGAAACGATGACATCTGCCGCGCCCGCATCCCAGCAAGCCTTAATTACGGCTGATACGAGTGCCGGATTCGTGTTCGCGGCCTGCTCCGGAGTACGATCCCATGCCGCGTTCGGTTTCAGGAAAACTTTCTGACCTTTCTTGACGAAACGGCCCATTCCGCCCATTTTTTTAATGGAAGCCGCAAACATTTCTTCCGGTTCACCACCCATGGCGATTACCAGATCCGTTTCTCCTTTTTTACCGGCGGCTGCTTCGGCCATGACAGAAGACGCGCCTTCCGCGGAAATCATGGCGGCGGCTCCCGTAACTGCGATTGATTTCAAAAATTCATTACGATTCAGCATGGTCTTACCTTTGATTAAGAAATTGATTAAATAAATGGTGAATAAACGGTTTAACTACTATGAAAGGCTGGACGGCACATCTTTGGTAACTCGATCAACCGTTTTAGAGAAACCTTACCACAAATTTTTCACATTCTACACAATTAATTCACATTTAGCAAGAGGCACAGGCGTTTTTTTTTCAATTTTGTCTGAAATATTTAAAATTTTTTTCCGGTCCCTCCCCAAAAAACTTGAATAATTCCTTAAATGAACGGCTCTTCAAAAAAACTGCGTTGTTTCATCTTTTCATGACAAAAACAATCTCAATATTCCCTTCGCACTCTTTTTTCACCGCCTTAAACCAAGAGAAATACCGTAAATTTTTTCCAGTTTATTTATTAAAATTTGATAATTTCAACCAATTCTCCACCCTCCCCCCTTTTATTTCTGGTGAATTTTGCTATATTTAATAGAAATGAACCGTTTTCATTGGCAATATCATCCGGTTATGACTATCCCAAGCCTGCCGGCTGTATCCCGCCTGAAACGTTCACCTCTCGTCCTCAGGCCTTGGTGCCATTTAAGGTGAATACATTCGGGTTTTAACGTGATTTCCGGATACTCAAACGCGCGCTGTTAAAAATGACAAGCCGCGATACCGCGTAAATTTTAATTTGATTTTTACTACAGCCATGAATGCAGCGATCTGTTTCATCTGTTTTCAAAATCAATTTGTCGTGAGAACCGTTCGTTTCGGAAATTCAGAACCAGACTGAAAATTGGAACGTATTAATATAATTGCATTGAGTGCTAACGACATGCAGTTTGGAAAGAATAAACATTAAATTTTAAAGAATAAGGGGATTGAAAATGCCGAGAGGTGGAAAACGCAAAGGTGCTGGTCGTCCAAAGGGAACTGGTAAATTCGGTGTTCCGACGAAAGCTATCCGTGTTCCGGAATCCATGGTCGAACAGATCGTGAATTTCATCCATCGCAAGGGTGACGTTTACCCAATGTATCCGAACAAATGTCAGGCGGGATTTCCGGCCGCGCTGGAAGATTTACCGGCGGAAAGTCTGGAAATTTCGAGCTATCTCGTTCAGAATCCCGCCGCGACTTTTTTTGTTCGAGCTACTGGTGAATCCATGACTGGGGCTGGTATTTTCGCCGACGACATCCTGGTCGTTGACAAAAGTGCCGAACCCGAAAACAATGACATTGTCATTGCCATCATTAATAACGAATTTACTGTCAAGAGACTGGTCAAGTCCGGAAACTCTATTGAACTGCGCAGTGAAAATCCTGACTATCCATCAATCGCCATCCCTGAAGGGACGGAACTTTTGATTTGGGGGATTGTGAAATTCGCGATTCATTCTGTCTGAATTCGCGCGAATTTTCGTGATAGTTAATGAAAAAGGCACGGTTGTCGTGCCTTTTTTAATTCCTGTGAAGTTCTGCCAATTAGGCGAAATCCGAGTGATGAAATTCATCATATTTACCTCTGGACATTCTGAATCTCGCTCCTTTTTGAGAAATCTCGAATGAGAGCCTTTCATTCCGATAAATTACCGTCAGTACCATTCCCCCTCTAAGGCAATTGATTCGAAATTACGCTGCCTAAAATTCTACATCCTTCTCATTTTATCCATTCTATCATTTCTTTTGGCGGCAGGAAAAAGAATTTTCAGAATTTTCATAAAATCAGAGAAAAATATCCCATAAAATTGCGATTTTGGCCATCCCTCCCCCTTCCATCAGTTTTTATTTTTGTTAAAATCAATAAATCTGAATTTTCCGTGGGGAACATACGGATTTTTCATTCATGTGTTGCGGCACAGGGCAGTTCACTGCGTCTGACCGCTTTTCAGATCGAAGCGCTGTGTCAGCAGCAAATTTTTATCAGTAATCAGTATTCATTTTTGAAGGGAAAATTTCATGGCGAAGTATCAAGTCGATAGTATCCGAAACATCGTACTTTGTGGACATTGCAGTGCGGGTAAGACCACGATGGTTGATAAGATACTCCACCGAACCAAAGCCATTAACCATCAGGGGACTGTGGACGCGGGGACGAGCTTCTGCGACTGCGAAGAAGAGGAAAAGGCGCACAAATATACGATTGAATCCAAGTTGACTCATTTCGACTATAAAGGCAAGCTTTTCAATCTTCTTGACTCCCCCGGTTATCCGGATTTCATCGGCCAGACGATTGGCGCGCTGAATGGCGTCGACAACGCCGCGGTGGTCATTAACGCCCAGAGCGGTATCGAAGTCAACACTCGCCGTGTCTTCAACGCTGCCAAAGAACTTGGTCTTGGCCGTTTCATCATCATCAACAAACTTGACGGCGACAACATCGATTTCGACGCGCTTGTCGAGCAGATCAAAGACGTTTTTGGCGCGGAATGCTGCCTGATGAATACGCCGGACGCTGTTGGGGGTTCCTTCTCCGCCGTAAAATCCTGCATGGATGACGAAGCCTTCATCGAACAGGTCGTGATGTGCGATGACGACTGGATGATGCAGTTCATGGAAGGTGAAATGCCCAGCGAAAACGACCTGGCGGTTCTTCTCCCCAAAGCTGTCGCCCAAGGCCTGATTGTCCCGATTCTCTGTGTCAGCGGCAAAAATGAAATCGGTCTTGATGAAATGCTTGACGCTTTCGCCATGGCTGGATTGAATCCCGCTATGATCACCCGTACCGCCAAAAACGCTGACGGCGAGGAATACGAACTGAAAACGGATGCTTCCGAACCGCTCGTCGCTCAGGTTTTCAAAACGCGCGCGGACCCGTTCGTCCAGAAACTCAGCTATTTCCGCGTCTATCAGGGTTCAGTCAAAACCGGCGACACGGTTCCTGTTACTGGAAGCCGTAAAGGACTCAAAATCGCCCAGCTCTTCCAGATGCTCGGCAATCAGACGGTCGCCCTTGATGAAGCCGGCCCCGGATACATTTGCGCCGTAACAAAAGCGGAAGATCTCGTCACGAACACCACGATCGGTAACGCGACGATGGCTGACATCGCTTTCCCGACCCCGATGGTTTCTCTTGCCGCTACTCCGAAATCCCGCGGTGATGAAGGCAAACTCTCTGGCGCTCTGGCTAAGCTCTGCGACGAAGACTCCACCTTCAAACGCGATCAGGATCCTCAGACGAAAGAACTCGTTATCACGGGTATGAGTGAACTTCACCTCCAGATTCTCCGTGAACGTCTCAAGAGACGCGATAAAGTGGAAGTTGACACGAAAGAACCCAAAATCCCGTATCGTGAAACGATTCAGCGAAATGGCGATGGAAGCTACCGTCACAAGAAACAGTCCGGCGGTTCCGGTCAGTTTGGTGAGGTCCACATCCGCATGTACCCGTTCCCGGGCGGCACGGATCCGGCTGAATTCTGCACGAAAGACAAGTTCCCGACCCTCAAAGAGTATCACCTTGACCCGGAATTCAACTTCCTGTGGATTGATACGGTTACGCAGGGATCCATTTCCGATAACTTCAAACCGGCTATTGAAAAAGGTTTCCGCGAAAGAATGACCAAAGGCGTTATCGCCGGCTGCAAGGTTCAGGACATTGCCGTTGAGCTTTACTTCGGCAAAATGCACGATGTTGACTCGAACGAAACCGCGTTCAAAACTGCCGCTTCCATGTGCTTCCGCAACGTATTTCAGGAATGCAAACCGACGCTGCTTGAACCGGTTGTCAAAATCGAGATTACGATTCCCAATGACAAAGTCGGTGATATTTCGGGTGACCTTTCCACTCGTCGCGGCCGTCCCCTTGGTATGGAAAGTGCCGGTGGTGGAATGCAGACGATTATCGCGGAAATTCCGCTTGCTGAAGTCACGACCTACGCTCGCGTTCTTGCTTCAATGACCGGCGGTCAGGGAAGTTATACTCTGGAATTTGACCGTTACGACATTGTCCCGGGCAATATTATCCAGGACATCATCGCGAAGAACAAGATGGAAGAAGAGGAAGAATAATATCTCTGATTCTTCCGGAGTTTCCTAAAATCGTTTTCCCATAAGAGAAACGCTTTTTGTGAAATTACTTTGAACGTAATCGACTAAAAGAGGTGAGATTGAAAAGTTTCACCTCTTTCTCTTTTTTCCCTAATCTTCTTTAATTTTATAATTCCATAAAAAATATTCAAAAGTTTTTCTAAAATCAGATTTCCATTTGCGATTCTCTCCACGAAATGACGATAAAAGAAATGAGGTTTTGCCATAATTCCCGATCACTTTCCGAATATACTATTATTTTATTCAGATTTCGGTGATGCCGCGGAATAATTTGTTATGTCTGAATTAAACTGTTCGACATTTACTTGATAATCAGCTATCCGTTTTTCGGTAGTAAAAATTTAAGAGAAAGACTCAGATACAGAACATTCAAAAATGTACTGTTACCGACGAGGAATATTTTTATGATTCGCATTTGGGATTTTGTTCGTTACGTTACCCTCTCCATGATTCCGTGTACTGCCGTGCTGTTGGTGAATCTTTTTTTACCGATTTCAGCGGATGCCCAATTATGGGGCAGGGCTCAGCGTCAGCAGCAGTCCAGCCATGAGAGGATTCTTCCTCCCGAGAACACATACGCGACTCCGCAGCGCGGACCGGTTAACGTGGAACCATCTCCTGAAATAAGTAATTCCGCACAGAATACTTCCGTCAAAACATTTGGCCAATTTGATGTTTTTCCCGCCAAATCTGATTTACGCACGCCTAATGGCGGCATTTCGGCAAGTGCCGCGATTGTCAATCTTTCGATTCAGGATATTGTTGAGGGAATTGGGGCGCGCAGTCTAAATCAGCGATACAATCAGTGGCGCAGTTATCTTGCCGGTGTCATGCGAAACACGGACGGTGTTCGTTCCGGCTCTGAAATTAATGGTCTTGGACGTTTGTCCTGGTTTAAGAGCATTATGGCTGACCCGCTCAAGGGTGCCGGCGAAGCGGATGAATTTACCCGTTATGTTCATGTGAATCTCTGTCTGGGGCGTCTTGGTTTCTGTAAAGCCCTTAAAAAGGTCGCCTCGCGGATGGATATTGATGATTCAGGAATTCGCATCCCTGAATATTTTTCAGGCAGTGACAGCACCAAAGCCCTTGCGTCTCTTGAGAAAGCACTGGTTGATACCCTCCTCTCTCATGGCCGGGCAATTGCTCCGCTGAGTCAGGATCAGCTTAAGCTCATCTCGAACTACGCGCATCGTATCCTCACGATCGAAGCCTCTGTCGGCCATACGGTCTCGATGCGCGGTTCCGGAAAACAACAGATTCTGGCAATGCAGGCCATTGACCAAAGCGCGATGTACCAGGGGCTTGAAGACCTCTCTCTGCTGATGGACCCAATTTTCATCAAAGCCATTGATTCCATTAAAGACGAAAACTCCGAACTGACCTATGAAGGCGTAACGGGAACGATTTCAAAAATCATTGAAACTCAGGCCGGTATCATTCTCATTGGCGGACGTAACCCGAACCTCTACGATATCGAAAAAATGCCTAATGTCTGCTGCATCATTGACCTTGGCGGAAACGATACTTACGTGGAAGGAGCCGTCAATCTGAAACGCCCGGTACTCGGTATTCTGGACCTTCACGGTGATGACGTTTATCGCGGTTCCTTACCCGGCATTCAGGGAAGCTGCATCCTTGGAATCTCCCTGCTTGTTGATGTTGAGGGCGACGACAAATATGTCGCGAAACATCATGCTCAAGCCTCCGCGATGGGTGGGGCATGCGCCTTGATTGACTACGATGGAAATGACTCCTACGATGGCGTTCGCCGTTTGCAGGGAACCGCTGTCTGCGGTATTGGAATTCTGGTTGATCGACGCGGTAACGACCGATACCATGCCGCAATGTGGTCACAGGGCATGGGACAGCCGCTCGGCTGCGGTATTCTGGAAGACTGCACTGGAGACGACACTTACTATACCGGCGGAATGTACTTCGACTCTTACCCGGACACTCCCGGTTATGAAGGTTGGGGACAGGGACTCGGAACTGGTATCCGCGGCGTCGCGGCTGGTGGAATTGGGATGCTTCTGGAAGGTGAGGGAGATGACCGTTACGAATATGACTATATCGCGCACGGCGGCGGATACTGGATGGGGTTAGGTTTCCTGCGTGATTTTGCCGGAAATGACATTCATCAGGGTTCTACCTCGGTCATGTGGGACGGTTCTCCGCGGCGTGAGCCAAAATTCCAGCGTTTCAGCTCCGGGTTTGGCTGCCATTACGCTGCCGGATTCTTCTTCGAGGATACCGGAAACGATACTTACTGGGCCTCAATTATGTCGGAAGGCTTTGCTTGGGATTGCGGCGTTGCGTTCCTTTACGATCACGCCGGTGACGACACCATCACAGGTGCCGGAAGCGGGAATCAGGGACAGGGGGCGCAGGCAAGCCTCGGCGTACTCGTCAATTTCGCTGGAAACGATACCTACAAAGGGTCAAGCCAGGGATATGCTTCCGGGAATATCACCTATCACGACCTTCCCAACTGCGGCGGGAATTTCAGTTTCCTGTTCGATTACGGCGGAACGGATGTTTACGGATGCCGTGCGAGAAATAATGCCTCCATCCGTCGCGGCACAAACGGCGGTTTCCTGACCGACAGGCCCACCAAAGCGGAACTGGCCGAAGCGGAAGCGGCCAAAGCAAAGGCCGAAGCGGAAGCAAAAGCAAATACGGCTCAAGCCCAGCAGACCGCACCAATACAGCGTTAAGCTTTTTCTAAAGTAAACTTCACATTACGGCAGGGCGTCTTCTCTGCCGTTTTTTATTTTACGAACATCTCCAAAATTCAAATCCACAACAGACCGAAGATTTGATTTTCCAGTCGTCCGCCACGGCCTGTGTTTGCCTTCCGAAAAATTTCCCCGAAAGGTAAATTGCCGAATTTAAAGCAGTTTCAGTCCTGCCGCGCCGCAGAGGATCAGAAAGATACAGAGAAGTTTCGCGACAGAGACTGGTGCTCCGAAAAAGCAGATCTCCAGCACTACGGTTCCGACAATGCCGAGTCCCGTCCAGATTGCGTAAGCGGTAGCAACAGGGATTTTCCGGATTGCCAGGGAGAGAAAAAAGACACCAAGACACATGATAATCAGGGACGCGGCAGCATGGCTGATCCTGCTGAAACCATCCGAAAGTTTCATTTCCAGCACGAAGCCGATCTCTGCACACGCTGCCAAAAGAAGAAAGATCCAGCTCACTGTATGCTCCTTTTGCACTCGTTTTTTCGGGGCCGTCCCCGGATACACACTTTATTCAAGGCCGTCCCTAAACTAAAAACGCTCCAACACACAAAAATCGCCTCTTTGGATACCTTCATTTTAGCCTTTCTGCTTTTTGTCAAGCGAATCGGTCAAAATTGAAGAAGATTTCCGAGAAAATCTTTTACGTAACACCAAAAATCTGCTATATCTGAAACAGTCGCGCCTCAGTTCAAAAAAGAGGCAATCTCCGAATACGCCGCCGCAGAAAGAGCCAACCGCATCAGCTCGTCAAGACGCTCAAGGTCCGTGATCCTCTGAAGCCGCGCACGTTCCGTCTCCGTGAATTCCGACGGAAACCTCGATTTTAGAATCACCGAAATCGCGTCAGCGATCCCTTCCGCACGGCCTTCAGCGATCCCTTCCGCACGGCCTTTCGCAAGACCTTTCGCAAGACCTTTCGCAAGACCTTCCGCGATCCCTTCCGCAAGTCCTTCCGCATGGCCTTCCGCACGGCCTTGGTCGAGGG
>JAFQUP010000139.1 GCA_017408405.1 Thermoguttaceae bacterium | reverse complement strand
TGGGAAACAGAACGGAATTTTTGTCTACGACGGCGCCTCCGGAACGTTTACGTACTGCGAATCCAGCGGCAACGCGTATTTTGGAATTGCGGTCCGCGACAGCGGCACGAACCCGACGGTGGAGAAATGCCGATCCACGAATAATCAAGACTCGGGTATTTGGGTCTGGCAAGGTGCCTCCGGAACGTTTACGGACTGCGAAGCCAGCGGAAACGCGGATGCTGGAATTTTGGTCCAAGACAGCGGCACGAACCCGATAGTGACGAAATGTCGATCCACGAATAATCAACTGGCGGGAATTTTTGTCTACGACGGCGCCTCCGGAACGTTTACGGACTGCGAAGCCAGCGGAAACGCGTTGTCTGGAATTGAGGTCCGCGGCAGCGGCACGAACCCGACAGTGGAGAAATGCCGATTTACGAATAATTAACAGGCGGGAATTTTTGTCCACGACGGCGCCTCCGGAACGTTTACGGACTGCGAAGCCAGCGGAAACGCGAATGCTGGAATTGTGGTCCAAGACAGCGGCACGGCCCCGACGGTAAGGGGCTGCCAGATCCTGAATAATCATGGAACTGGAATTTTAGTCTTGAAACCAGCGTCAGGAATTTTCAGAAACAATCGGCTTTCTGGAAACGCGAAAGCTTGGGACGTCGGTTGGTTTAGCAGTGTCGTGCGCGAAGGAAATGTTCCCAATTCAAATTGGGAATGATGTCTCCGGACGGACAAAAAAACAGCCCCAAGCGCGGGAAGTCGGCGTTTGGGGCTTTTTGTTTGGCGGCAGGGTTAAGGCCGCGGTCTTTTTCAGGGACTTATTCGAGGCTCGGCTGGACGATCTGTCCCTGACGCTGGAGGGTGCATTCCTCATACGCGCCGTAGAAGTCGCAGTTATTGTCCATCCAGAGCGTGAAGCGGTACAGTTCCTCCGGAGTGAGTTCCAGACCGTGATGCTCCGAGGTCAGGATCTTGTACAGTTTGCTCGCGTTGGAGCCGAACTGACCGGGGATCGTCTCCGGAGCGGTCCAATGATAATGATCGAAGAAGAAACAGTACGGCTTCAGGTTCTTGAAGGACGTGAAGAAATGCTCATTTTCCGGACCGCGGGAGAGATCGATCGCCTTCGGATCGTCCGATTCCTCGTGGCATTTGACGCACTTCGCGTCCAAAATCGGCTGGATGAGCTTCACGTAGTTAAACGGATCGGTACCTTCCGGATCCGGCGTAAGCGTACTCGGCGTACGGCGCATCGCCTTCGGGACCTGCGGCCGGGCCGTGATCGCGCTGTGGCGGTCTTCATGGCATCCCTGGCAGATCAGCTCCTCGCCTGCGTGCACGTACGTGTCGGAACGCATCGTCTGGACCGCGACGCCGTTTTCGTCGAGAGCCTGGAAGTAGATCGGAATGTTTACCGGGACACTGAAATACGCGCTTCCATCCTCTTCCACCGGGACCGTTCCGAGAATGCGCCGTGCGTTTTTCTGGTTTCCGTAGCCGATACGCGGCTGATTCGCGACGAAATTCGGTTTCGGAAGGACCTGAACCACGCGCAGACGGCTGATCTTCGTCCCTTCCGGGAACGGATACTTGGAATCGTAAACATTCACCAGCCCGATGTTGGCCGTTTTTGGGAGTTCCGACTCATCGATCGGCTGGAACTTTTCTCCCGGTGCGAGCGGTTTTCCCAGAAGCGTTCTGTGAGGCACGACAGGCTGCATCTTGCGCGTCCGAAGCGGGAAAGCGTCGCGGCAGGAAATTTGCGGGTCACGGTAAAGAAGCGTCCGGTTTCCAAACACATCGAGGAGGTAAATGCCGAAATTGTTCGTGAAATGCGCATTCCAGACCCCGAACGGATCGTACACGCAAATGTAGAATTGCTCGGAAAGCGGATGCGCCGTCGCGTAACGGTTGGGATTCGTGCCGCCGTGCCGGATCTCGGATTCCGGGAAAAGCTGGTCCGGAGTGATCCGCCGAATGGCCGCCATCAGATTGTCGTCCTTGACCTGCGGATCGATGAGGATCAGGGAACCGTAGGACTGTCCGTGGTGTGCGTTGGCCGTCGCGACCAGTTTCGGCGAACCGGGGATCGGCTGCACGTCCCCTTCAAAGTGCGGCGTGCTGAACTCGTCATTATGGTAGTTGCCGTGAAGCGCGCGCGGATCGCGTCCGTCCGGCGTCGTGATCCAGAGATGGTGCGCGTTGTTCGAGCCGCGGTCAACGTAATCCCACCGCGTATAAATGAGCATCCCATTGTGGTCCACTGCGGGTGCCCACTCGTTCGTTTCGTGCCAGGAAAGTGTCGAAATGTCGCTTCCGTCCGGATTCATCGAGTACAGAGTGAACGTCGGCACGGGACGCAGACCGGAGCATCGCACGTACCCGCCGCGGCGTTCGGAAATGAACGCGATTCGGCCGCTGGGCAGGAAGCATGGGTCAAATTCATTGAACGCACCGTCGGTCAGCTGCGTAATGTTCGACGCTTTTCCTGTCTCCATATCAAAATCAGCCTTGAAGATGTGGAAGCAGTTTTCCTGCGTCCAGATATACTCGTGCCGCTTTGAGCCTTTCGTGTCGGCGGCGGCGAAGAGGATCTGCTTGCCGTCATGCGAAAGTTCCGGAGAGAGATACCCCCAGCTCTCGTCAAGCATCCGGCCCGCATATCGTCCGTTTTTCACCGGCTCGGTGAGGACAGGGACGACCTGGGGATCATCCGTGAACGCATTTTTCAGGACGAACAGTCCGCCTCCCGGCAGCTGCTGGAAGCCATAGCATTGGTCGCAGATGTGGCTCCCCATGTTCTCGATACCGCGCAGATAGTGGCGTTTCAGGAACACGAGGTCAGTGAAGTTCAGAAGCGGATTCTGGAACATGATCTTCCGGCGCAATGCCGTCACTTCCGCGAAAACGGCTTTACGCTCGGCAATATTTTCCACCGGGACAGTCTTGACTTTCGCGTTGAGAGCCTCCAGTGCCGCAGCTTCCTCCGTAAGTTTCGGACCGTTCTGCATTGCGCGGAGTGCATCGATCAGCGGGTAAAGTCTCCGCGTCACGACATCCAGCGGGTCACGGTCCGTTTCGTAGACCGCAGAAGCCGGATGGACGGTTTCTGCCTTGACCTTCTCGCTCATACCGGTCTTCAGGAGTTCGCGCAGAGCGTACCATTCCGACGCGTTTTCGTCCATACGCGTGAATTTTTTTCCGCCTTCGTCCGTCCATTCTTTCTGACGGAGAATCGTCCGCGGAACCTTCGACTCTGCATTTTCCGGAGCCTGAACGCCTTCCGGCCACTCGATCCTCGCGTTGGCGATATTTGCATGGTCACCGCCG
>JAFQUP010000138.1 GCA_017408405.1 Thermoguttaceae bacterium | reverse complement strand
GACTTGCACCATTTGACCACGGTAGACCGTTTTAAAAACATCAATAGTTCGATAGGTCTGCCTGGTCATTCTCCCATTTTCATTCCGGCTCAAATGCGCTCCTCTTCCCCCCATTATACCCCCCTCCAATCAAAAGTCAATACCTTCTTTTTTTAGCGGATAGCTATCAACCCTCTGCTATCAGCAATCAGCCAATTGACAATGTCAAAATAAAGAAATTTTCAAAAATTTTTAGAGATTTTACATTTAGAACTTGATTTTAAATGAAGTTCAAATAAAATGGATAGAAATTGGGAGGGAGAAATGGAAAAAGATTATAATCAAATCGCTTCCGAACTTAGTCACGCTTGTCTGGAAGCAGTAGTAACGTATGCTGGGGGAACCTGTACACGTGAAGGACGAGCAAACGATAATAAAGGGTTTGATGCCACTGTGCGATTTATGGGTGGGTTTTCTGATTTATCCGGCAGTCTTACCTATGTTCAGCTGCATGTTCAGCTAAAGGCAACTTATTCGTGCGTTATTGATGAAAATGACGAGATTGCCTATGACATTGACGCGGCTCAATATAATAAATACATTGAGTATGACCTGCCCGGTTCGCCGATGCTGATCGTATTGCTTCTTCTGCCGCCCAGGGAAGATTTTGAGGAGTGGCTGAAATTGGATGCAAATGGTCTGGTTATGAAAAAATGTCTTTACTGGAAGCGTTTGCCGAATGAGCATACAGAAAATCGATCTTCCAAACGGATCCGATTTTCTGCATTGAATATATTATCGCCTGAAAATTTGAAAAATCAAATAGTGATCCCGATAGCAGAAGGGAGATTTTAACATGGAGAAAGATCTGCTTCTTGCTCAGAAAATAGAACCGTATAATGTGAAACGGTATCTGGAGGCATCCGGATGGGCCTCGGTCCCCTGTGTACTTTCAGAGGTGATATGCTATCGCAGAAAGGAGCCGAAACCCGGACAGGAATTCCAGGAGATTTTGATTCCAGCATCCAGAGATGTTTCTCATTATGCACGAACGGTCATCGAATCCGTTCAGCGTTTGAGTGAATTTGATTCCATGCCGCGCCAAGAGGTCTGGAATTATCTTCAAAATCCAAAGATGGACAGGATCAGCTATCGGCTCATTTCGGAGCAGGCGGATTTCGGCACGATCAATCTTGCCGGAGCAGAACAATTTTTCGGCGGTATTATCAATGCGATCAAGGCTTCTTTGAGAGATTCGCGAAAACCTTCTGTTTTTCATCCGAGATTAAGCGGGGACGGAATTGAAAGTCTTCTTGAAAATTCCAGATTTGGACAAACGGAAAAGGGAAGTTTTATCGTAAATATCTACATTCCGATCGATCCTCCAGGTGAACAGGAAATGGTCGATGGCTTTGAAAACTGTCAATTTCGCAAGGGGCTTGAACACCTGATGCGTTCCATGACGAAGGTTTGTGATGTGATCGACAAAGGAGATGTGGATCAGTTTGAAGAACAAAACATGGTAAATCCTGAGATCAGCTGTAATCTTTTAGCAGCTGTTCGTGATACGTGTTTGTGGGATGACGCTGAAATAGAGATCCAGGCCCACTGGTCTCCAATCGTTCCTACGGATGCTCCGCAAACTGTTCAGCTTTCCAAAAGTGTGTTTCCAGTTTTTGATCAATGGATCAGGCGGTTTCGACCTTCTAAAACAGAGATCCCGTTTCAGGAATTTCGAGGGCAGGTCAAGGAATTAAGAGGAAGGAAGCATGATGGGGATGAAAATACCTATGGGGAAGTTTTGATTTCTGTCATAGCGGACGATTGTACTCCTTTTGATGCCAAGGTAAATTTGACGAGTGTGGAACTTTATCAGATGGCGATCCGAAGTCATGCCAAAAATAAATTTGTAAAATTTCGCGGGCATGTTATTCGGGAACATCGTACGGCATCCATTTTGAATATTGAGAACTTTCAGCTGGATGAATCTGCGGCAGACGACATTGAAATGCAATAAAGTTTGCCGACAAAGTTTCTCATTCCAAACGGAGACTCTTTGTCGGCTTCTTCTCATTATTTCCTGCATTTACTTCATTATAGAATATAAAAACATGCTTCTGTTGAGCTTGAAACGGTCCACTCATTCCAGAACCACTCAAACATATCCTCGTTATTTGAGGAACACATATTCGCCATTGCCGTCCTCCTTTCTTCAATATCCGAAAACCGTATCTTCCTTATCGATCTTGAGCATGATCTCCCGCAGAGTCAGATTTCCGGGAAGTTTTCTTGCGTCGAGCATTTCTTCCACGGTTTCAAATTCCACGCCTCCCAGCGTTCCGTCTTCGGTCGTCCATGAGATATTGGGCCCATGAATGATCGCGTAGGAAGTTCCCTGAAATGTGAACGTCCAGTAATTGATAAATCCATGTTCCTCGAGCATGAAGTAGAACCAGTCCTCTCCGTTCATGTCCTCATACTTCATTTTCGAGTAATACTCCCAGCCTTTGTTTCTCATTGCCTTTTGATCTCCATATAATTGGGAATATCCTGAATGGATCTTCCGACCAGATTCACGATTTCTACATAAGCGGCGCATTGGACCGCCGCATCGGAAATGATGTCGTGGCCATGCTTTTGAGCGTATTTGTGCGCGTTTTTGAAGTCTTTTACTCCATTTGGATATTCATGTTTATGAAGTACCTGTCTCGGGTCGCCGTTTTGAATGCCATGGATCTCAATATCCCGAATCGGTTCGTAATTCTCTCCATACATTCGGATCTAATGAATGACTCCATCTTTCAAAATAGCGTAAGTGGCGCTGGGGGCATTGGAATAGGCCGGCCTTCCTTTGGCACCAGCTGTCTTGTTGACGTCAGGTTCCAATATTTTCACCACATGCGGGATCGTGTTTCCCTTGCTGTCCTGAATATGAAGGCGAATGACTCCAATGGTCTTGTAGTTCAGAATGGTCATTCTCCCATTTTCATTCCGGCTCAAATGCGCTCCTCTTCCCCCCATTATACCCCCCTTCCTTCCAAAAGTCAATCCCTCATCAAGAGGTAAATGCAGATTAGAATGAAGAGAAAAAGGCTCTCTTGCATGTTTTCCATTACGCTCTTCCCTTTCTGCTGATCTTCAGCACTTCGACCGATCCGTCCTCTTTCCGGTAGATGAAAGCGTAGAGGAACTCGGCCAGCTCATGATGGGCGTCCAAGACCGGTCCGATATTGGTTCCGAACAGATCCAGATCCCGGCATTCGATCCGTGGTTTGTCCAGAATGTGGAGGGCTGAGCAGCCAACAAGCCGCGGTTTCGTGCCAGCGCGCGTCAGCGTAAATCAAAAAGGCAGACCGCAGGCCCCATTCTTCTTTTCTTTCGCCTCTTGCCAGAACTGCGCAGACGCAGATTTCCAAAACTTTTCATCTTTCGGGAGCTGGTACTTCGCTCAAGATTTTTTACTGTACCAGAAAAATTTTCGTCAAGAGGGTTGGAAAAATTTTCAAGAAATAAAAAAAGCCAAGAGACAACAATCCACAAACGGATAAACCTCTCAGCTTTTTAGTTCCATCATCCACGATCCCGATCAGCGTCACCGCCTCCCGGCACCACGGAAAAAAATACGTAAACCAGATAAACCAGTCAAGCGGAGGACATGGGATTCGAACCCACAACCGGTATTCCCGGCAACTGATTTCGAGTCAGCCTGCTAGCCATTCGCGTATCCTCCGTCAGTAAAGGACAAAATCCCTCACACAACAAAAGGAAGTATACCATATTTTTATTTTGGCACAAGGGGGGAGGTGTGTTTTTTTTGACGAAATATTTGAAGAATACGAATTTTTCCGGAAAACTCAGCCCTAAACATGAAAAACCGCTCACGTTTTCAGCATGAGCGGTTGGAAGTTCAGTCAAAAAGGCGTTTTCTGACTACTTTTTCTCGGTCAGCCAGGCAGCCACGATCTCAATTTCCAGAGGCGTCATCAAATTATTGGCCGATCCTTCCGGCTCCGCGTGGAAAATTGTCATGGTGTTTTTGTCGTAGAATTTGGAAGCGTCCTCAATGACACGCTTCGTCCATTCTTTCGACGCGTAAGCGGTCAAATCCGGTCCGCTGTGTCCCTTCTGCTTCGGATAAGCGTAGAACTGGTGGCACTTGAGGCAGTGCTTCGAGTAAGCAGCCAGCCCGTCCGCGTTCACGCCGTCAATGACGTACTCCGGAACGCTCTTGACTTCGTTTCCGTCACGGTCCTCAAGTTTGCGAATGTTCTTCCCTTCCGTCTTCCAACGGAGTTTGCGCAGTTCAACCATCTGAACTTCCGCGCTGCGCGGCTGCGTCAAAGCGGCTTCCGCGGCAAGAAGATCCGTCACGGCCTCCAGCTCCTTACGCGTGTTCGCGCGTTCTTCGTCCGTAAATTCCTCACTCATCGGACTATTCGGATCCATCATATTGAAGAAGGTCTCCGAAACGGTAATCATCTCTTCAAAAGCGGAATTTTCGTACCCGATATAGTCTTTTGAGGAGACACGCGCTTTATCCATCCAGCCGGCGATCCAATCACGCGTGCCGTAGCCCCAGAGATTCGGAGCACAGGGCGTTTCCATCCGGAAAATATCATCGCCCGTGACGGTTTCATCGGCCGGAGCGTACGGATGGCAGGACGCGCAGTGTTTCTTGAAGACTTCCGGACCGGTCGGGATGACGACTTCCGCGTCGGAGGCGGCCGGAGCCGTGCCGGAGATCATGGAGAGCGCACCCGATTTGCGAATGCCGCCAAACTCCTGGATCGCGGAGTAAAGATCGACCGCTTTCGCGTGTTCAGCTTTCATCGCCGTCTGATACGCCTCATTTTTGGCATCCCGATCGTAAGAGGCCATCGTCAGGTAAATCATGACAATCGCGACAACCAGGAAGTAGCCAAGGTTCAGGAAGTAACCGCCCGGAAGTTTTACCGTGAACGGCATCAGGAAGAAGATGCCCACGATTACCGTCGGAATGCAGAAAATCAAAATAAATTCCGGACATTTGCTCGAGAAAAGAAGCGCGTATTCATAAAGACCGCGGAAAGTCCATTCCGGACGGGCAGTCTCCGAACTCGCCATCGGGCTGGTGTCGGCCGGCGGACCAAGTTCAACGCCAAGATAAAGACCAGGTTTCACGACAGCCGGAACGACCGCAGCTTCTTCGGTTTCTTCAGCTTCCGCGGCCGCGTCAGCTTTGGTTTCTTCTGCCGGAACGGCGGATTCGGCGGATTTGGTTTCTTCTGCCGGAACGGCTTCAGCGTTCACGTCAGCGGCAGGAGCCGGAGCGGTTTCGACCGGAGCGGGAGCCGGAGTTTCAGCGGCAGGAGCCGGAGCAGCTTCTTCGACGACTTCGATCTCAAGAGTCTCTTCAGCGGCAGGGGCCGGGGCAGGTTCAACCGGAGCGGGTGCCGGGGCCGGAGCAGGTTCTGCCGGAGCGGGTGCCGGGGCCGGAGCAGGTTCTGCCGGAGCGGGTGCCGGGGCCGGAGCAGGTTCTGCCGGAGCAGGTGCCGGGGCCGGAGCAGGTTCTGCCGGAGCGGGTGCCGGGGCCGGAGCAGGTTCTGCCGGAGCAGGTGCCGGGGCCGGAGCAGGTTCCGCCGGAGCGGGTGCCGGGGCCGGGGCAGGTTCTGCCGGAGCGGGTGCCGGGGCCGGAGCAGGTTCTGCCGGAGCGGGTGCCGGAGTTTCTGCGGCAGGGGCCGGAGCGGGCTGGACGGCTTCCGCGGCAGCGTTCGCGTCATTACCAGCGGCAGGAGCCGGAGCGGCTTCAACAGCGGCAGGAGCTTCGACCGGAGCAGCTTCCGCGGCAGGCGCGTCAGCCGGAGTTTCAGTCGTCTGCGCGGCTTCCGCGTTCTGGAGAGCGGAAAGTTTTTTCGCTTCGCGGTACTCTCCAAGATTCTGGAAGACGAGGCAGAGGACAATGGCCATGGCGACGCAGCATCCCAAGGCGTTGACAGCCGCCTGGCACGACCACCAGCGGGCGATTCCGGTACTTCGGCATCCGCCGCAGCTTCCCGCGCACTGTTCCGGAACTTTCAATTCGCCGTTTGCGAGCTGTTCATTAAGGATTTTCTTTTCCGTGCGCGCGTCACAAATGGCGTGAATGAGCAGGAGCACGATGATGCCGGCAGCAAAAACGCCAACGTGAAGGGCAAAGAAATGAGTGAGCGTCAAATTATTGATCGTGGTGCCGCCGCACGCCAGTTCATAGAGCATTTGGCCAACGAACGGGATTTGCGTGAGATACTTCACGCGAACCATCGTCGCGCCGTAGGCGTTCTGCGTCCAAGGAAGAAGGTCGCCGGTAAGACAAGCCCCCAAGCCGAAGAAAAAGAGGAAGAGGGACAGCCAGTAGGTAAGTTCGCGCGGCTGGCGGTACATTCCGAAAATAATGAACCGAATGACGTAAAGAAGAGCGAAAGCGACGAAGACCTGAGCCGCGAAATGATGGATCCCGCGCAGGAGCCAGCCGCCCCAGAGGGAGTACTGGATGTGGAAAACGCTTTCATACGCGGTCTGCGTGCTCGGACTATAGTGCATCCAAAGAATGAATCCGGTCACGCACTGCACAACACAAAGGAAAAAAAGGACTCCCGGCCACATTTTCATGTCCATGAGCGCCTTTACCCAACGGCGTCCGCCGATGGCTTTCAGCAGGGAAACGATCCCCGTACGGGCCTCAGCCCAATCAAAAATTTTATTAAACATAATGAATTTTCTTTAATTTTCAAAAGTTGAGTAATGGAAATGGAAAACGAGTCGTCAGGCAGATTTTCAGCTTTTAGCTTTTGGCCAGCCTCAAATCCCCCGCCCGAATCCTCCTCAAACGGGGATTTTCTCCGGGCTGTCGCTTTTGAAGCAGAGGTACTGGACGTAAATCATTCCATCTTCACCGATTCTGGCTTCAAGTTCATCCATATCCCGTTTGCACGGGTTTTTCGCGCCTTTATCCAAACGTTTTCCATCGAGATCGAAGTAGGCGGAATGGCTTGGGCAGAAGAAGAGGGTTTCCGCCTCCTTAAAGCCAACGGTGCTCCCCATGTGCGGGCACATGGTATGGAGGACCTTCATGGAGTTTTCACCTGTTCTCCGCGCGAAAATGGCCCCTACGACATTAATCTCTTTCGACCAGCCGTCCACCAATTCGTCACGAATCGAAACCAAAACCGGAGTTCCGTCCTGCGGCAGATCCGCGAAATTTCCGACCGGGTATTCCTTAACGGCACCGCCGACTTCTTTTTTGATACTCCCAAAATGCTTTTTAATGGGCGTCAGGACCGTTCCGGCAGCCGCGATGACCGCCGGCGAGACTGCCACTGCCGCCAAAACCGCCGCGCTTGCCTGCGCGATGAAGCAGCGGCGGCCGGTTGGAAGATCATCTACGGAATGAATCGTTCCGCAGCCACTCGATTTCTTTTCTTCTACCGCATCATTCCCCGTTTCCGGTGTCTGAATCTCGGAAGATTGAACTTTCTGATCTTTTGAATTACTCATAAATCGTTTCCTTGATGAAATTAATGAACTGCGCAGAATGACTCCTTTCGCACGGCACGAGGTACCCGCGCGGCGAATGGGATTCAAAAAGCGTCTGTTAATTTTGATTCGTTTCATGATTCAAATTATTCCTGTCTTTCCGTTTTATTTAATTTATTCGGCTTTTTTCGCGAAAAAGTCCACGAAAGGCAAAGGTTTTGGGCGGAAAAGGTCACTCAGGAACGATCGCTCCCAATTCTCTCAAGAGAGTTTTCATGGCCTGGAGAGAGGCTTTTCGCGGGGAAGTCCCTTCCCGCACGGCAATGACCGCCGCGGCAGCCGCAGCCTGTCCGCCAGCCATACTCGCTCCCTGAACGCGCAGTCCGGAATTGGCGAGCCGATCACTGCTTAAGCATCTTCCCGCGGCGAGCATATTCTCCACCCCAGCCGGCAAAAGAGCGCGCAGAGGAATCGTAGGAAGGACCCCTTCCGTCAGCTGGGCAGGAGCCACGCCAGACGCGTTCACGTGAAGATCCACCGGGTAATACGCGAACGCGAGTGAGTCATCCCAGACTTTTCCCGAAGTATAGTCGGCGCAAGAAATGACGATTTCCCCGCGTACCCGCCACGTTTCACGCACGCCGACTTCCGGCGGGAAGAAAGCGAGCCGCGCGTTCTCCAGTCCCGGCAGCGATCGGGCGAAACGCAAAACCCGAAGAGCCGCCGCGCGCCCGCGAAGATTCGTGTCGGTACGCGATTCAGCCGTTGAATTGTCCGCGTTAAAAACGTAATTGAAACTGCTTGAACGCTCCGCGGAAAACGCGTCCCAGACGTTTCCGCGAATGTCCTCGGGCAAAAGCTCCCCTTTCCGGACGGCTTCCTCCGCCCGCTTTCTCCATTCCGCCAACTGCTCTCTCGTCGGTTTTATTTCATTATCGAGCGTTAAAAAATAATTGAAAGTCCCTGGCTGAGTTTCCTCCTCACGCATCCGTTCCGCCCCGGCCATCGCGCAAAGCGCGGCGTTCCCCGTGCAGTCGATAATTTGTCGGCAGCGAATAACGCGATTTTCTCCCATGGCAGCCGTCCGAACGATCCAGCCGTCCGGAGTCGGCTCAAGAGCGGTCGGCGTTTCATAGTATCGGATTTTAACGTTTCTCTTCTGAAGCGCTTCCTCCGCAAGAAGGACGAAGAGCGCGGGATTAATCCGAACCTGGTGCTTCCAGTGGCGATCGGGAACGATGGAAAAGTCAGGCATTTTCCCGCCGTCAAGCTCCACGCATTCCTCAATCAGTTTCCAGACCGGACCGTCGATGATCTGCTTTCCCCAAGCATGAAAAATACCCGGAAAATTAACTCCTCCAGACGTCGTGTTCCCGCCTAGCTGGTGCGTCGCTTCGAGGAGAATGACATCCGCTCCCGCTTCACCCGCGAAAAGCGCGGCCGCCAAGCCAGCCGCTCCGGAGCCGGCAACGACAATTTGACACGAGGTTTCCGCCGCCCAAACCGAGCGGAGCAGGGTGGTCAAAAGGAACAAAAGGAGGAAGGCTTTTTTCATTGAATCACTTTTTTCAGGCTGACGATAAAATTAATCTATTCCGGAAAGGAAATTCTTCGTTTTTTTCGGCTTTCACCGCTTCCGTCTCTATTTTGGGAAGTTTTCCCTGGTTTTCAGGCTTCATTTGGGGGGATTCCGCTTTTCAGGGACATTAACAAAAACGATACTCCGTATTTCAGAAACGCCCGCGGTCAGAGAAAGCTGCTCAAAATTCCGGGATTTCATTTTTAAATTGTTCCAGGACATTCCGCCTGACCTCCTCCAGCCTTCCCGCGACCGTCGCCCCGGCCGCGTTTTTGTGCCCGCCGCCTCCGAAAAATCCGGCAATCCGCCCCACATTCAGCTCGCCGCGGCTGCGAAGATTGAGCCGAAAGCCTCCCGGTACTTCCGTAAAAAGGACCGCGGCCTCGACACCAGCCGTCATCAAAAGCGCGTTAACCAAATCCGCGGTGTCTCCCATGACCGCCCCACACTGCTCAAAATCACTCTTCTCCAGCCACGAGCAGGCGAGCCGCCCGCCAAAATCATGAACTGAATTCTTCGCCAAAACCCCCAGGAGCTTTAAACGCGCGGGCGAATAGTTTTCATAGGCGAATCGGTAAAGCCGGGAGGTCAAAGCCCCCGCCTCCGTCAAACGCGCCGCCTGCGCGAAGGTTTCCGGAAGCACTGACGGGAAACGGAACCAGCCGGTATCCGTCGCGATCGCGAAAAAGAGAAAATCCGCGATAGAGCATGAAGATCCATTTTCGCGCAGGGTCAGAGGAACGCCAAGGTTCTCGATCAACTCCATCACCAGACACCCGGCCGCCGGCTTGGACGAATCTGAAAAATCATGCTCGCTAAGCGACTCGCGAACGGCGTGATGGTCAATGACAATCACTTTCATTCTGCCGGAATCAATCAGCTCCGAAATACTTCGCAGCTGACCTCGCGCGGAAGTATCAACCGAAATCAGCGTATCGTACTCAAAAGCTTCCTCCGACAAAAGTTTGCGCGAATCGACTTCGGATTCAGACTCACGGGATTTCGTTCCGTCAAAAAAGCGGATTTCCTCAAAATCTTTTCCGATAAAGCGGAACATTTCCGCGGGAAGGTCCGGATTAACGACCGTCACGAAAAAACCGAGTGAACGCAGAGCGGCGGCAAGCGCCAACTCGCTTCCCAAAGCATCCCCGTCCAATTTGGCGTGCGACGCGATCAGGATTTTGCGCGAATCACGGATAAGCGTTTTGAAATTCTGCCATTGAACTGCCATACGGACCTCAACCGTGCCTGATTGAAGGCAAAAGGGACTTTTTTAATGAAAGCGTAAAACAAAGTATTTCGAAAGCGAATTCCCTTGGAGTGAAAGGGAGAATCCACGGTTAAAAGAGTCTGACGACTCCAATCTTTTTCCTATTTTACCAAAATTTACGTTTTTGTCAAGAAAAGAAGAGGAAACACCGAGAAATAAAACAAAAAAAAAAGAAAAAAGTCTCCCTCCCCCTTTTTTTCCTTTAAATTTCCCGTTAAAATAAAAGAGAATAAAAAATTCAGTGATTTTATCCAACCAAATTTTTTCAAAATTAATCAGGAAAGGCCCATATGACCAGACAGGCTAAAGGAGTGCGCTGGAGCACTTTAATCTATGTCGTCATCGTTTCCGCGTTGGGCGGACTGCTTTTCGGTTTTGACTCCGGGGTCATTTCCGGCTGCGAAAAAGGAATGCAGCTCGAATACTACGAAGTTTTTGAACGGAAAGCCAATGATTTGGCTCTTTTGGAAGCAGAATTGGCAGAAGCGGAAAAAACGCAGGACGAAACTCTGATTCTGGCGGCTGAGCAGAAAATCGAAGCTAAAAAGAATGAGAAATACGAAGGAGAAGATCAGGCCAATTTCTGGCACGGATTCACCGTTTCAGTCGCTCTGATCGGAACCATCATCGGAGCGTTTGGAATTGGACGCCCCACCGACCGCTTTGGACGGCGAAACGTGTTGCTCGCGATGGCCGTTCTCTACTTCATCTCCGCCGTGGGCTGCGCATTCCCTCCAAACTGGGAAACTCTCGTCATCATGCGATTTATCGGCGGCGTGGCCATTGGCGGTTCCTCTGTCGTCGTTCCGCTCTATATCGTGGAAATCGCGCCGGGAAAATACCGCGGGCGTCTGGTTGCCATGAACCAGTTCAACATCGTACTGGGAATCCTCGTCTCTTACGTTTCAAACTATTTTGTGGCGCGGGCGATTGATAATCAGACGATCATTTGGACATGGTGCGAGAATCTGGCAGCTCTCTTCGCGGAAGGAATGACGACCGAAGCAATTAAATGGCGTCTGATGTTCGGCGTGGAAGCGTTCCCGGCATTCCTCTTCTTCCTCCTCCTCTTCACCATTCCGGAATCCCCCCGCTGGCTCATGCGCTACGGTCGGCGTGAGGAAGCAAAAAATGTCCTGGAATCCATCGGCGATGAAAACCCGGATGAAACGGTCAATCAGATCGCGGAATCGCTCAAGAATGCCTCGGAAGGTGAAAATGTCCCGCTTTTCCAGAAAAAGTACCTCTGGCCGATCTTCCTCGCCTGGGCTGTCGCGATGTTCAACCAGGTCTCCGGAATCAACGCCATCAACTACTACGCACCGCGCATTTTTGAAATGTTCGACTTCGGCACGCAGGCCGCTCTCGCCAGCACGATCGGATTGGGGATGGTCAACCTGACCTTCACCGTCGCCGCGTTTTTCTTTATCGACTGGTTCGGACGCCGCGCTCTTTTGATGTTCGGTGCTCTCGGAACTTGCGCGATGCACTGTCTCGCCGCGTGGCAGATCGGACTGGGAGAAGCGGCGGATCCGCGCGTCGCGATCCCGGCTATCCTCGGATTCATCGCTTTCTTCGCCATTTCGCAGGGAGCCGTCATCTGGGTCTTCATTTCTGAGATTTTCCCCAATGCCGTCCGCGCGAAAGGTCAGGCTCTGGGCAGCTTCACGCACTGGTTCATGTGCACGATTATTTCATGGGCGTTCCCCGTTATCGTCGGACTTTCCAAAACTTCAGGACAGTACGCCTTCATGTTCTTCGCCGGAATGACGCTCCTCCAGTTCTTCTTCGCGTGGCGTCTCATGCCCGAAACGAAGGGTGGAACGATCGAATCTCTCGAAAAAGAGATCATGAAAAGCTGAACCCTCATGAATGATTTTCTTCGGGAAGCTCTCCTTTTCCCGGCAGCCTCCTGAAGAAAATTCTCAACCAACTCCCTACCGTTCCCATTCTCTCAACTCACTCGCTTTAAAGGAACCTTAAATGAATCGAAGAGATTTTTTGCGTAATTCCAGCGCAGCGGCAGTTTTCGCGGCACTCCCGTTCATCTCTACTCAGTCAGCCGTCGCCGTTTTGGACCCGCTGAAATCGGGAACCCTTCCTCTTTCTCCCTCCAATGACGTGGAACTTGGCGGATTTTTCGGCCAAATGTACGAATTGGGGCTGAAACGTCTGACCCAGGAACCGCTTAACACGGATTTTGTCCTTGCCGACGTGAATTTTAACCAGAAACGCTGGTTCACGAACTTTAGCGGCGACATTTCCGGACGTTTTCTTGAAATCTGCTCCTGCTCCCGCGGCGGGCACAGAGCCTCCGGCTCCGCGCTTCCTCAGCCGGAATGCCTGGAGGAAGTCATTGACCGAATCGTCACCCACCAGAAAGCGGATGGACATTTCGGAGCTGACGTGAATTGGTGGGCAAATCTGGACCTGCTCAACGACACGGACAACGCGGTCATGATGCCCATTCTTTGGGGTAACGGGCGGCTCCTTCTCGGACTCACGGCAGCCTGGGACGCATTCAGAAAAGAAGCGACGCTGACTGCCGCGAAAAAACTCGGCGATTTCTACGTGAATATCGTCGTCCCGCGTTTCTGCGACCCCAAACGACTGGAAGAGTATTCCGTCGTCTCTCCCGGCTACGCTTCCGCTTACGTTACGTGTGTTTACGAAGGGATGGAAGGACTCGTTCAGCTTTACCGCGCGACGAAAGAGAAAAAGTACCTTGACTGCGCGGTACGCATGGGACGATTCCATGAAAACTTTGACGTCCTCCCCGTCCGACACAGTCACGGGAGTCTTTCGGAACACGAAGGTCTCATGATGATTTACGAAGAGACTGGCGACAGATACTTCCTCAACCGCGTTGAAAAACGCTGGGAAGACGCGGTTTCCGGCGGGTACGTCAACGTTTGCGGTTCCGTCCTGGAAAAATTCTGGGTCACCGACGACCGGAGGGATGAAGGCTGCTCCGAAGCGGACTGGCTCCGTCTGAACCTCATGCTTTGGAGAAGCACGGGGAAGGAAAAGTACCTCGATATGGCGGAACGCCTTCTCTGGAACGGGTACGTTGCCAACCAATGGGTCTCTGGCGGATTTGGACACCGATTCCTCGGAATTGACGAAAAAGGTCCTTTCTCCTACCAGAATTACTCCCAGGAATCACTTTGGTGCTGCTCCTACCATGGACCGCTTGGACTTTACGATTTCAAACGATACCTAGCGGTCGCCATCAATGGAAAAATCCAAATGAATTTCCTTCAAGACTTCAAAGCTCCTCTTGAAATTGACGGAAAGAAATGGCTCTTGTCGAGCAAATTCTCAGCTAGAAATTTTATCGTGAAACTCGATGGCCCCAAAGGTGCCGCGGTACCCTTTACCGTCCGCAAGCCTTCCTGGGCAAAAAATCTCCGCGTTAAATTCCCATGCGGAAAAGACGCGGATCTCTCAAAACCGCTCGCGGCGGGAACCACTCTCCATATTCAGGTCGAAATTGAGACGAGGCTTGAAACCAGGCGGCTGAAGAAAATCGAAAATTTCGAAAAAGGCCTCTCCCTCTCCGAAACCGCCATCTTCCTCGGCCCGAAAATTCTCGTGGCCAAAGAAGGAGACGGAAAGAAAATCGAAGACCTCAACATGACGTTCTGTGACGGAAAACTCATCCCGCCAGAAGACGCCCTGACTACCTTCCACACCCTCTATTTCAACGAAACAGAACGTCTCCGGGGACATTCATTCCTTTTCAATCTCAAAATCGAGTAACCTTCCTGAAAATTCTCTCGGTCGTTTCCGGATTTCACTTCCCAATGACTGGAAACGGCCTCCATTTTCTTTTTCTCCTTCACGAGCCATTCCGACCCCGGCAACCATTAACTTTCCCTATCCTCCACTCCACCTCCCTCACTTTTTTCACGGAGAAAAGCATGAATCACATTTCGCCCGTTTTCAAATCTCTCGCGGTCTTTTGGGTATTCATGAACCTCACTCTTTCCCGTGTTCCACTTACTCTTCCCGCCGCGGCATTTACCTTGGCAGCGGATTTCCCCTGGTCACTCTCTTACCCGCCGCCGATTCCGTTTTCGGGCAAGCACTTCTGAAAAAAACTATGACGAACCAGTCAAAGTAACTCAGAGTGTTCCGGGTATTTCAGGTATCACGATTGACTTGCCTGGAAAACCGGAAAAAGTCCCCGGATATTTCAATTTGAGTTTCCCGGAAAAATCCCTTCCGGTAGCTCTCCGGCAAATTACCCTCACCGCCTGAGTCAAGCCGCGTTCGCTCGACGGTCTCCGCGAAACACGCGGATGGAGACGAACCGCGAGACACTCACCATGGAGCAGGTCAATGAACTCCCTTTCGGAATTACGCGAAAAAAGGAGGGAAAGCTGACCGAAATTCCAAACCTGGCTCAATTTCACGACGTGAAGAAGATTCAGGAAAAATTCAAACTCACCCTTTATTTATCGTTTATGGTTCCTGATTTTTACGAAACTTTACCCCCCATTAAGGAGATTCAAATGTTTCGCCCCATTCACAAATTATTTTTTTCATTCCTTTTACTCTGCGTCTGCTCACTCTTTGGACTGATTTCCAATCTTTTAGCGGCCTCTCCGGAACTCGTTCAGGAAGTCATGGAGGGGAAACGCGACACGGCCCGCGCCTCATGGTGGGGATTCTCACCGGATGATTCCACCGAATTCCTTCAGGCCGCGATTAACTCCGGAGTGAAAACTCTCATTATCGACAAACAGAATTCCGAGTGGATCACCCGAAGACTCTTTTGCGTCAGCAATCAGGAAATCATTCTTGAGGAAGGCACCGTCATTCTCGCCAAAAAAGGCGAGTTCAAGGGTACCGCGGATTCACTCTTCACCATTTCACTCTGCGAAAACGTCACCATACGAGGTGAAAAACAGGATGCCGGAAAGAGTGCCGTACTCCGAATGAGAAAAGCGGACTACCATACCCAGGATTACGTTCAGGCGGAATGGCGGCATGGACTGAATATCAAAAGTTCAAAAAATATCCTTGTCCAGGACCTCAAAATTGAATTCACCGGAGGAGACGGCATCTACCTCGGGGTCTCAAAAAAAGGCGTCCCATGCAGAGATATCGTCATTCGCCGCGTCGACTGCAATGAAAATAATCGACAGGGAATCAGCGTCATTAGTGCCGAAAATCTTCTTATTGAAGATACCGTCATGCGAAACACAAACGGAACCGCCCCGCAGGCTGGAATCGACTTTGAGCCAAACGGTGACTCGGAACTGCTCAAAAACTGCGTCATGAGAAACTGCCTCTGCGAAGGAAACGCTGGGGACGGATACGAATTCTATCTGCCGAACCTGACGGAACGGTCCGAAGACTTCTCATTCGTGATCGAAAACTGCGTCTCGAAAAATAATCGGCGAAACGGCTTCAATTTCATGACCGGAACCAAACTCGGCTCCGATTTCAAATCCGCGAAGGGAACCCTCATTTTGAAAAACTTCCGCTCGGAAAAAGACGGCGGCGGACTCGTTTTTCGAGGCGTTATGAATGATTTCCACCGTGTCTCGCTGGAAAATGTGGAATTCATTGACCCCGGAATCAACGCCGAACGAAAAGCCCCCGCGATCCGATTCATGGCCTCTGCCGACGAACTCGCCTCTCTCGGCGGAATTTCCTTCAAAAATGTCTCGCTGCGCCTTCCAAAAGGAGTGATGGCCATTAACCAAACCGCGAATTCAAGTTTCGCGAACGGCATGGTCAACGTCAAAGGAGAGATCAATGTCAGTCATGATGATGGAACCACCGAGAAAATCGTCATTGATGACGCGTGGCTGGCAAAGTATTTCCCAGTCAAAAACACGAAAAAACTCCCAGTCCTTCCTCTCGAAACCAACTCACTCGTCCCCCTCACTCCCCAAAATTTGGAATCCGATTCCAACCTCCAGAACGTTCCGCCGGTTCGCCTCCGAGACAAATTAAATATCCTTTTTTACGTGAAAAAAGGCCAGAAACCAAATTTCGCCATCCAGTATTTCCAGGTCGGGCGTCCCGCAATCACGGATATGCCGCTGATTTGGACTACTCCCTCCGGAAAAAATCTCAAAGCGGGATCTTTGGCTCCTAAACAGACGACAGAGATTGAACTTCCCGCTGCAGAAGAAACCGGAATTTACGTCCTGTCAGCCGCTCAAAAAACTTCTCACGGTTTCAGGCTCGTGAAAAGCAATCTCCCATTTGCCTACTGCGCGAAATCACTCGAACTCATTGGAAGTTCCTCCACTTTCCATTTCTACGTGCCAAAAGGAACTGAAATGTTCGGCGTGCGAATCAACGGTGACGATGGGGAACGGGTAAAAATCGAAATCCTGAACCCCGCGGGAAATGTCTGTTTCGCGAAAGACGACATTGGAGGCTCTGAGTTCTTCTACCCGGAAGAATCGGAAGCCATGGCCGGGGGAATCTGGACAATCCGGACAGGAAAACCGTCAAATGCCGTCTTTGAAGATTTTTATCTTTCCCTCCAAAACATCACCCCGATCCTGGTCACTTCCCCGGATATGATTTTGCGAAACGAATGAGCTAAAAGTTCAAACCAATTTCATCATTCACTTTAACTAAACAGAAAAATGCCCGCGACCATAAATGAAATCGCGGGCAACATTCATTCGGCTCTCAATTCAAAGCAATCAGATTTCAGAAGATGGAGTCGGCTTCAGGAAAAGATTCCGAATCTTCGTCGCGGTATCCTTGAACGCCGCCTCACCGCTCATCTGCTTCCATTCAGGAGACGTAACGAACTTTTTCCAGCTCTCGCGGCGAATCTGATCATTCTCAAAGCTCAGCGCGTACGACATATTCGGCATCACCGTCCCGTAAAGCATCTCGCCAAAGAAAACGGGCATCATCCCGCACTGCTTGAAGAGATTCAGCTCGCCGCGAATGTCGAACATATTCCGCTTCGCGCGGTTTCGATCGCACGACGGACTGAAATAGCGGCGAAACTGAACGACTCGGTCAGGAGAAAGATTCGGAACTTCCAATTTCGGACAATGCGGAAACGCGCGCATCAACGTCGCTTCCATCTCGGAATAAAGCGCGTCATCCTTGAACGTCTGAATCCGCTTCGCGGGATCCGAAATCGTGTGAAGCGCCTCATGAAACGCCTCAAGTTTTCCAAAACATGAAGCACTCGTCATGAAGAAAACCGCGTTTTCGTACCGGGAATCAAATCCCTGATCTCCCTCATGAAGCGCGAGATTCACAGAAAAAATCCCCGTTTTGCCCAAGCCAATCTTTCGGCAAAGCGGAATAAGCAGCTCATCGCAGCGCGAAAGCAGCTTGTCTCTCTTCTCCGCACTGTCCGTAAACAAAATACGGACGTCAATCAGCTCTCTCGGAACCGCGGCACATTCTTCCGCCTGAAGAATGTTTTCGCCTGCCAAAACTCCGCCAACCGCCGCGGCGGCACCGGCTGTCAAAAATTCTCGTCGTTTCATGTTTTTCTCCTGAATTTAAGGTGGGACAAATTAAATTTAATCCTGTTTTGAATTTGAGTTTCGATTCCCGCGTTTCACGAAACGCTCTTTCTAAAACGGAAGTAAACCTCCTTCACTCCGGAAAACGCGCCATTCCCAAATTCATGAAATCACGCGCGTTTCGATTTAAACGGACCGTAAACTTTCCTCACGGTCATCGACTCATCACTCGCCGTCAAATAGTAAACCTTGAACTGCCGGCCTCCGTCGAAAACTTTCACGACGACATGCCCTCCTTCCCGCGCTTCCGGCGCCAGATTCCTCATCCACGGGCAATCCCGGTACTGCTCGAGAGCCATCCGGTGCGAAATCGTCGGACAAACCAGAACGTCCTCCGCTCCCGCGGCCATCGACGTCATCGTGTTGTCCTGGAGATGGTAAAGATCCCAGACATTCGATACGTAAACTTTAGCCTGAACCGCCTTCGTGAAACCGTCCGGCATCGCATCCCGGTACGAATGATGATTCGTTTTGCAGACATCAATCGGCCCCATGATCTGGCCCGCGTAAGTCTCAAGATTCACCGTCTCGCCATCCTTCGACTTGACGGAACCGCTCAGGTCACCGCCCGTAAAGTAACGGAACGGACCATACTCAATCAAAAGACCGAGCGACATGGAATTTTCATTCACCCAACCCTTCAGATTGTCTGGATTCTCCGCGTAAAAATTACGGTTTTTGCCCTCTTCTCCCGTCCACATTACGCCATTTCGGCAAATATTGCGCGTACTGAACGTCGGAAACTTCTCCGCCGCGCGACAAAGAGAAATCTGATTCTTTCTGCCAACCTCAAATTCTTCCATTTGAAATTTTCCGGCCGACCGCATATACTTCGAGAACTTGACGAAATTCTCGTAGCCGTCCGCTTTCAGAACCACCGGCTGATCGTACGCGGGATAGCCGCGGTCAAAGACTTTCGTAAACGTAAAATGTTCCCCAATATTCGCCAAACCGGAGAGAAAATAGTCTTCGCCGCGTCCCGACGTTCGCCCCGCGTGAACATTATTTCCGCCGCCGTGATCCTCGTGAAAGTGCGACAACATCATGAAATCAATCAATTTGCCGCGCGGATTCACCCGCTCAAGATAACGCATGATCCATTCGCTTGCCAAACGTGAGTCATCCGGAAAAGCTGGAACATTTTTAGCGTATCGGGCAATATTCCGATCTGCCGCGTCCAAAAGCATCGATGTCCCATCCGGGTAAATGTGAAACATTGATTCACCAACTCCCGTCAGAATGAAGTGAAGATCCATCTCGCCCTCTTTCCACCCGGCATACGGTGCGCCAACCTCCTCCGGCACCGTGGGAAAGTTAATCTCGGCAACGGTTTCGGCCGATTTTGAATTCTCAGCCAGGAGAGTTTCGGAAAGAATCGCGGCACCCGTCGCCGCACTGCACGCAGTAAAAAATTCTCGTCTTGAGGTTGGCATGGTTTACTCCTTTTCGGAATTTAAGGCAGGAAAAATCAGAATGTTCTCTTTTTCAAAAAAACTCCCATTCCCTGAACAAAAGGAACGGGAGTCTGGTTTCTGGACAAAGACAAATTACTCTTCGTCCGCGTCTTCCTTCTCTTCGTCGTCAGAATCCGCGGTTTCTTCGTCCGCGTCTTCCTTCTCTTCGTCGTCAGAATCCGCGGTTCCTTCGTCCGCGTCTTCCTTCTCTTCGTCGTCAGAATCCGCGGCAGCTTCAGGGGCCGCTTCTCCGCCAGGGGCAGTCATGAAACGGAAGCCGTCGAAACGATTCCCTTTCGCTCCCTCAACAAGGAAATTTCTGGCGGCACTTCGCAGATAGTATTCCAGATTGGCAAAACTTCCGCCGCGAAGGACACGCTCGTCATTTTCAGCCGAATCAGGTCCCTGAGGATCCGCGGCAGGCGAATTTTCATAGTAATCCGGCGCGTAATAGTCCCGGCACCACTCATTGACATTCCCCATCATGTCGCAGAGATTCCACGGATTCTTCCCGTGTTTCCCGACTTCATCGGTACTTTCCGGAACACTTTCTCCCTTTTTGAAATTGGCCTGCTGGGGCGTCGGCGTTTTGTCCGTATAGAATGGATAAGTCGTTCCGGCACGGCAGGCATACTCCCACTGCGCCTCCGTGGGCAAAGCAAATTTTACTCCAACCAGGTCGGAGAATTTCTCGCAGAAATTCACGGCATCCGCGTAGGAAACACGATCCACGGGGAATTTCGCGGTTTCCTCACGCCCACTCACGAAACCTTTGTCTTTCCCAAAGCTCTTCGCGCTGAAATAGCTCGGATTTCGATCCATGACCGATTCGAACATTTCCTGGGTCACTTCCGTCTGAAGCATCCAGAAACCTTTCGAGAGTTTCACGGAATGGAGTTTCTCCGTTTCAGAATATCCCAATTCATCTTCCGGCGCCCCCATCTCAAATGAACCGGCCGGGCACCAGCAGAACGCGTACTCTACCCCGCGAACCGTGATTTTCCGCACTTCCCCAGCCTCTGTTCCCTCTTCGGAAATTGGTGAAGCGTCGATCGGCCCGTCGTCTGCCGTTTCTTCCGCTTTTTCCTCGTCATTCTCCGCTTTGGCTTCCTTCACGCCCTCTGAATCGTCCGCTTCAGCAGCATCCGCTTCCTTTTCAGCGTCATCAGCCTCCGTCGCGGAGGATTTTTTAACCTTTTTCGTTTTTTTGGTTTTTATGGCTGTTTTCTTCCCGTCACTCTCTTCCGCATCCTCTTCCTCAGCTTTTACGGCACTCGCTTTTGAAGAGGACTTTTTTTTCTTTTTCTTAACGGTTTTCTTCACAGAACCATTTTCATCGGCAGCGGCAGCCGTGCCGTCACTTTCAGCAGCCAAACAGAGTGCCGGAGTTAAGGCGAATCCCAAAAGCATTCCGAGAGCCAAAATCCCAACGGAAAGTAAACCCAAAATCTTATTCATGGTTTCCCCTGAATTAAATAAAAATCCAAATGAACGTTCATTTTCTGTCGACGTCAGACCGTCCTCCCCAAAGAAAACGGCATTTCAACACATATTTTTGAAATATCCTCTATAGTATGTGCGATTTACGCAAGAATTTCAAGGGGGAGGGGGCCTTTTCCAGCAAAAAAAGCCAAAATTTCTAAAAAAAAGAGCGTCATCCGCGCCTTGGACTTTCCGAAAGTTCAGTTCACGGGAGAGAGAGAGCGGAAAGGCGGGCGTCCGAAATCAGCGACGCCTCAAACGAGATTCATCTTCTGGAAAATCCGGTACGTCATGAAACCAACGAACCCGAAAAAGACAAACAGGAAGAGGTAGGCAGGTCCCATGGAAAGCCCGAAGTAAGTCTGAGCCAGAGCCGTGAATTCCGACATTCCCCCAATCCCGGCCAAAAGGTTCATCGGCATCATGATCAGCGAAATGATGGTCAGCCGCTTCATCAAAACGCTCACGTTATTTCCCATGAGCGAAATTCGCGCGTCCGTCATTTTCGTCATGATCGTGGTGGTGATCTGCGCTTCCTGGCAGCACTGCGCGCTGTCCAGACGAATGTCGTCAAGAATTTCCTTCTGCTGCTCGTTAAATCCCAGACGGCCCGTATTTGAGTAGATTCGGTCAATGAGCGAATGATTTCCGTTCAGCGCGCTCACGTAGTACGTCATGCTCTTTCCAAGACTAAAGAGGTTCATGAGCTGGAGCGTGGACGCCGTCTCAATCACTTCCTCCTCAATCTGCTCCATTCCAAGACTGATGCAGCGCAAATGCTCGTGGAAATGAAGCGTCGTGCGATGAAGGACATTAATCAAAACGTCCCGAATATCGTCTACGCGCATCGGAGTATAGAGAAAATCCTTGAGGGAAATTTTTTCGTTAAAAATAAAAAGCAGACGCTCTTCGTAAATGACCGCGCCAAGCGACATGACGTGAAACTCAATATTCTGGTCAATGACGCCGATATGCATCGGGTGTTTGCAGATGATGACGATTTTCTCGTCCCGGCTCTCGATTCGCGGCAACTCGTTTTCGTCAAGCACCGAAGCTAAAGTATGCTTTCCCAGATTGAATTCAGTCTGGATAAACATTTTTTCGATCTGGTCAGGCTCGGAACAGATGAGGACAGGCGCAGCCGTCTGTTCATCCGCTTCCACGAGTCTCCCATTCTCGAATACGTAGCCCGAAATCATGCCTGACCTTCTTTCCTTTTTCCACCGCCGAACCCGGTATCACACGGCAAAACCCAATCACGCGAAATAACGCGGGTAAATTCTTCACGAAAGAGGTGAACGGTCCCGCTCGTCCTCCCTCTCCTTACTCAGCTCCCTCGCGAACAGTTAGTTCATGAAAGGCGTGTTCGCGAGAGACCTCTTTTCAAACGGCTCAGTCAGCCGCCTTGATTTCATCCCAGATCTTCGTGAACTTCTTCACGCCTTCCTCGTCAAGATTCTTAATAACCTGAACCTTGGCGCGAACTTCAGCCGGAACGATGAAACCGGGAATGGCGCGTGTCTCTTCCGAAACCGCGTCAGCGGCTCCGGCAATCGGGACCTCAAATTTTGTGTATTCCATGTTGCGGCCCGCGTTCTTCGGATCACACATGAAATTGATAAACTGGTACGCAAGCTGCGGGTTTTTCGCGTTAGTCGGAATCACGAAATTATCGATGTTGACGATCGCGCCCTCTTTCGGAATCACGAAACGGATATTCGGATCTTCCGCGGACATCTGCATGATGTCTCCTCCGTATCCGTGAATGATATAGTTCGCGCCGGAATTGAGGTCCTGCTTAATGTCGTCCACACCAAATTTCGCGATGTTCTCACGCCATTTAATCACGAGATTTTTGGCTTCTTCCAACTGCGCGTCATCCGTCGTGTTAATATCATATCCGAGGGTAATGAGAGCCGCGCCAATCGTCTCACGCATATCGTCCAGAAGCGCGATTCGCTTCTGATATTTTTCATTCTCGCCGCCGTAAACGGTCCAGGAATCCGGAAGCGGGTCGCACTCGTCCACCAAAACGCCAAGCCCCGTGATGCCGTCATAATACGGAACGCAGTATTCAAAATTGGCGTCACCATTCTTTTCCGCGAGTACCTTGTCGGCATACTGGTGAACATTCGGGAGCTGTGCCGGATCCAGTTTCTGAATCAGCTGTTCGTCGCGCATGATCTCCACGGTATAGGTGGTCGGCAGAATCACATCGTATGGGACGCTCCCGGTACGAATCTTCGCGAGCATATCCTCATTACTCTCAAACGTGTCGAGGTGAACCGTGCAGTTGAACTGCTTTTCAAAATCTTCGACTACCAGCGGGTCAATGTAGTCTTCCCAAGTGTAAAAATAAAGAACGGGTTTGGATTGGCCGCATCCGGATGTCAGCGTCAGCATCAATCCGAAAGCAAAGAAAGCCAGAAAAACAGTCAGCGTACGCGCCGTGGATGACGCGAAGGATGAAGTTTTCATCTAAACGATTCTCCATTTCTTGAAAAAAAGGATGGGATGGGAAACCGAATGTCCGAGTACGAATTTCGGGCGGTTTCACCGGATATTTGCGTAAAAATTAAACCGTTCCACCTCTTCTGAAGCTCAACTTTCAGGATACCCCTCGTCCAGAAGAAGGATTAAAGGAATCAAAAGGATTAAACTTTGCCCGAAGCAGGCGCGGTTTTCACCGTTGGATTTTTTTATTTCTCCTTGTCCAGAAATTCGTTTTTCTGGAAGAAAACACTCACTGTCACCAGGAGGAACGTTACCGCCAAAAGGACAGAGGAGAGGGCGTAAAGGCCGGGAACTTTCCCATGTTTGAGCGAATTGTAAATGTAAACCGGAAGAGTCGTTCCGCCGTGGCCCGACACGAAAAAGGTCACGATAAAGTCGTCAAGTGAAAGGGTGAACGCCAAAAGCGCGCCAGCACAGATGGCAGGCCTTAAAAGGGGGAAAATCACCTTTCTGAACGTCTGAAAGTAGGTGGCCCCCAAATCCCTTGAGGCCTCAACGAGGGTAAAGTCAAAGCCATCCAGACTTGAGGCGATGACGACCGTAACGTAACTGGTACAGAAGGCGACGTGCGCGGCAATGACCGTTCCCTTGCCGAACGGGAGTCCCAAACCGGAGAAAAAGATCATGAGGCTTAATCCCATGAGAATTTCCGGGACGACAAGCGGAATGTAAAGCAGCGCGGTGTGCACTTCCTGAATCTTACCGCGATATTTAAAAATGGCCAACGCGCTGAGCGTCCCCAGAACCGTCGAGATGACAGCGGCAAAAAAGCCGACAACGACCGTATTCATGACGGCCGACAGGACTTCCCGCTTGCGGAAAACCTGCTCGTACCAGCGAAGAGTCCATTCATACTCACCGTCTACCTTCCCCAGGAAAGACTGAATGACCATCCAGACGAGGGGAAAGTAAAAGAACAGAAAAACGAACAGAGTCGTGATCTGCGGAATGCGGTTTTTCATGAGTTCCCCTCCTTTTCAGTCATGTCAGAGGCCGGAGAAAATCCCGCGGCGTTTTTTAAGCTCTCCGCGCCGGTATCGAGCTTTGTGCCGTTCTGACAGGAGACCGCGGCAGAATGGATTTCAGCGGCATTCCCTGGTTCCGGAACCACGCGCGAATTTCCCTCGGAGTTCGCCTGACGAATGAGGTGGATCCGGTAAATGATCCACGGCACGAGCATTGCCAGCAGCAGAAAAAGGGACAGAGCGGCGGCAATTGGGATATTTCGGCTCTGAGTGGAGGTGAATTGGTAAATTTTGTTGGCGTAAAGGACATCGCATCCCGGCCCGCCGACGAGCTGCGGAATAATGTAGCAGCCGAAAACCGGGACAAAAACGAGCATCGCGGCGGAATAGATTCCGTTCCTGATTCCGGGCAGAAATACCCTGAAAAAAGCCTGACTCGCCGTCGCTCCCAAATCACGCGCGGATTCAATCAGGCGAAAATCAAACTTCTCGATTGAGGCGTAAAGCGGAATGATCGCAAAAGGGAGAAAAACGTAAACGAACAGAGTAAGAACCGCAAACGGCGTGTTCCAGAGCAACTGCTTTTCGTCAATCAGGTTCATGAAAACGAGAACGTTACGAAGGAAACCATCGGGATGAAGGACAATCTTCCACGCCGCGATATGAACCACCATATTCGTCCAAAAGGGAATGAAAACCAGCAGAAGCAGCAAAAGCCTCATTCTGCCGCGTGATCTGGCAATCGTATAGGCGACGGGCAGACCAATCAGAATCGAGAAAAATGAAGTGAGCGCGGTATAGAGAATCGTCTCCAGCGTAATACCGGCATAGTATACGGTAAAAATTTCCCTAAACGCCGCGAGCGAGAACCCCTCGCCCCAGCCGCCGCGGGAATCCGCGCAAAAGGCGTTGAAAACCACGATAATCGTCGGAATTCCCACCAGGACAATGAGCATCAAAAGCGAAGGAAGGGTCAGAAGGAGTTCATTCAGGCGAAACGCCCCGGACCGATCCGTGCCCCTTTTCTGTTTCATGCGCCGACCTCCTCTCCCTCGCCGGTAAAGAGTTCCGCGCCGATGACCTCAGGAGCGTTCTCGTCCATTGGAAGCAGGAGACAGTCACGGACGTGCCATGAGAGCTGAACCGGCTGCCCAAGCTGAAGTTCCTGCTCAACCGGCTCCCCGTGAAGAGAAAGACCGCGAGAATGAATCAGGCGCGTGGCCATGACGGAGTACTCGCCAACGTCAACGAAAAATCGGGATTCGCTTCCATAGTAAATTTCGCGTTCCAAAACGCCGTTCATGATGTTCTGGAAGATTTCCGTACTGTACCCGGGCGCAAACGCGCGCTCCCCTCTCGGACGAATGAGAAATTTCTCCGGGCGAACGCAGAGGAGGACCGTTTGTCCGACAGAAAGCTGCCCCCCAAAGGCTGGCATCATGGACGGCGCCGGTTTATTGACCATGAACAGAACATCGGAATTTTCGCCGGTTTCGGTAACCTGAACCAGGATATTGTCTCCCTCAATCTTGCGGATTTCCGCCTCAAAAAAGTTCATGCGCCCTACGAACGAAGCCACGAATCGGCTCCTCGGATTTTCGTAAATGCCGTCGGAAGTACCGTACTGCTCGATTTTTCCTTTATTCATGACGGCAATACGGTCGGAAATTCCCAAAGCCTCTTCCTGGTCATGCGTAACGTAAAGGAACGTGATTCCGACCTCATCATGAATCCAGTCCAGCTCAGCCAACATTCTCTGACGCAATTTCAAATCCAGTGCGGCAAGCGGCTCATCCAGCAAAAGAACCTGCGGCCGATTCACCAAAGCCCGCGCGATGGCAACACGCTGCCGTTGACCGCCGGACAGTTTTCCCGGTTTCTTGCCCGCGTGATCAAGAAGTTCCGTCATGTCGAGCATTTTTTCGACTTCTTTCTCAATCTCGACATTCGACATTCCGCGCAGACGCAGGGGAAAAGCAATATTCTCAAAAACAGAAAGATGAGGAAAGAGAGCGTACTGCTGGAAAACCGTATGAACGGGACGCTTCTCCGGCGGAAGATCCGTAATGTCCACACCATTAATGAACACCCGACCGGAATCCGGCTTCTCAAAACCCGCGCAAATGCGCAAAAGAGTCGTCTTCCCGCAGCCGCTCGGCCCTAAAAGCGCGAAAACCTCGCCGCGCTTAATCGAAAGGGAAATCCCGTCAACCGCGCGATTTGTGCCAAAAACCTTAACAACGTTTTCAAAACGCAAGAAATTTTCCACCAACTGCTCTCCCGATATCCGCCAGACTCAAAAAAATCTAAAGCAGCCGAATCCAAAATCCAAAGGGAAAACAGAAAACACGAGACAGAAAACACACAGAAAGAAAAGCGAATCAGACCCCTTAACCAAAACAGAAAGAGCCTTTCATAAACGCTGAACCCGCTGAGCGCGTCCGCCGTCGGCTGAAAACGATATTTTTTGAGTGCTGTGACAAAAATATGAACTCACGCAACTACCAGATGCCCACCATTCGCCGTACCGCGACACAAAAGATTAGAGCAAACGAACGTTTCAGGATTTCCGAGCCAAAAGCACGAAAAAATCTTAATCTAACCACCTGAACGCACTACCCGCGCACTCCTCAAAAAACACTCCCAAAACGTTTTCAAAGCGCGCGTTCTCTCAAATGTCGTCTTCCGCGCTCTCAAATTTTATGAACGCGGCGGCAAATAACGGAATTAATCCAGCAATCCTCCTCTCCGTCAGGTTTTTTCAAAACTCGTGGTGAATGCTTCACCAAACTTTACCTAATTATACCCAAAAGAGCGAAAAACGCAAGTAGGGGGAACAAAATAAATTACGGTTTTTTCAGAAAGAGGTCCAAAAGGGAAGATTAGGCGAAGTTGGAGGAATTTTTGGAATTTCTTTTAAAAAATCCCCAAAAAAAACGCCTTTAATCAATTGTCCCCCTTGAATTTCCTCGATAATTGAGTATGATTAACATTCTGAAAGGGTATTTTGCTTTTCGTCGACATTTCTCATTGAAGATCCGGATGGGAGACAGAAGCCATGACTTCATTCATTTTTAAGGAGAAAAAACCGATCCTCACGGTTCATGACCATTCCGTTTCACCCGATCGACGCGATTTCCTGCGTTCCTCTATCCTTGGATTTTTAGGAAGCAGTTCCCTCGCGCGGTTTGGTTCCGCAATCGTTTTGGGATCCGGAATCGCCAGTTTCACGGCCTGCGCTCCTCCTCCAAAACGAGAGGGAAAAAAGTTGGTCTGCATCAGCTTCTTTCTCCTCGAAAATCTGGCGAAGATTATCGCGGGCGATCAGTTCGAAATACGCTGCGTCATGCCGGTCGGAGCAGATGTCCACACTTGGGAGCCTTCCCCGAAAAAAATCATGGAAATGCTTCAGGCGGACGCTTTCCTCTTTAACGGTGCCGGCCTTGAGACATGGACAGGAAAAGTCATTCCACAGCTCCAAAAGAGAAATATCCCGATTTTTGAGGCTGCCAAATGCGTTACCCTTGGCGGAACTCACCTCTGCGGGCATGACCACGCCCATGAAACTCACGCGCACGAAAACTGCGGCCATGACCACGCGTGCGGAGCAGGGGCAGATCCCCATATTTGGCTTTCGGTTCGTAACGTGAAACGGATCCTCGTGTACCTGGCTGAGTTTTTTATCCGGCTTGACCCGGCGCGGAAAAGTAAATTCCTTGCCAATCTCGCGGCCGGCGCGGCGGAATGCGATGCTCTGGATACGGAATTTCAGGCCGTTACGTCCCGGCTTGAAAACCGGAAACTCGTGGTTACGCACGGTGCGTTCTGGTACCTGTGCCGTGATTACGGTTTGGAGCAAATTTCCCTTGAAGGTTACTCACCTTACTCGGATCCATCCCCCGCGCAAATGGTGAAAATCATTGACTTCATTCGCCAAAATCAGCTTAAAGTCATTTACGCGACGGCATCCGAAAGCACGAAAGGCGCGGAAGCCGCGGCACGAGAAACGGGCGTCCGGCTCGCTATCCTTCACCCGCTCGGCACCCTTTCGCAGGCGCAGATTGATTCCGGTGCGGATTATTTTTCCGTCATGCGTGAAAATCTTAAGGCTCTGGAGAATGATTGAGGCCCTTTGAGAGCTTTTTAACCTCCGGGTTTTCAGGACGTTCCCTATTCCCGGCACTTCCTTTTGATTTATCGCTGCAATTTCCCCATTTCGTTTCCGGATGTCGTCCAGCTGGAGAATGGCTCCCTCCCATTCCCTCCCTTTCTCGATCGTTCATCCGAAACGGCTCCCCTAAATCGGATGGAATGTCGTGATTCAGCGGCGGTAACGTTCACTAAAATCACGCGCGTGAAACAGTTTCCGCCATTAAACACGAAAAAGTTACGGAAAAAGTTCCCACGCTGGTGCCATATCGTACGCGTGAAACGTTTTCGCCATCATCAATCCGGAAATTTGAAAATGACCAAATTGATTTCGTGAACCGCTCCGCTTCCGGCGATTGCTGTCGTTTCGAGCGGAACGTTTTTCAGTCGAACCTTCGTTTTTTCAGCCGCTTTTCCGCGGTAAAGAAATTCCAAACTCGGATTTCCGCCGTCTCCCAACGTTCCGTGACGGCTGCGGCAGAATTAAGTTTCTTTTCTGCCAATCCGCAGAACCGTTTTGGAAAATTCAATGAGTTTTTGGAAATTTTATTCCCTAAATTCAAAATTATTTTAAAAGTGCTCGAAATTAAACACCTTACTTTTTCCTATCGTCGCGAAACGCCAATCCTGGACGATGTGTCGCTCACGGCACAGACGGGGGATTTTTGCGTCCTGATCGGTTCCAACGGCACTGGGAAAAGCACACTGCTGAAACTTTTTCTTCGACAGCTTACGCCAGATTCTGGTGAAATCCGTCTTTTTGGCGAAGAACTCGCGTCATTTCGCGTCTGGTCCCGAGTCGGATACGTGCCTCAAGGCCATTCCTACCTGAATTCCGACTTTCCGGCAACGGTAGAGGAGATTCTCCTGGCGCATCAGTTTCCGCGAATAGGCCTTTTCGGACGCGTTCGCCGCTCTCATCGCGAAAAGGTCACGGAAGTTCTTAAACTCGTCGACATGATTCCTTTTCGGACCGCGCGTCTCGGCACGCTTTCCGGCGGCCAGCTTCAGCGAATCCTCATCGCGCGGGCATTGGTGAACGACCCGGAACTGCTCATTCTCGATGAACCGACGACTGGAATTGACGTTCAAAACGCTCACGCGCTCTACGAGCTGCTTGACCGCATCAATCGTGAGTTTCGGCTGACAATTCTCATGGTAACGCACGACCTGATTCACGCGGTAAATTACGCCTCGCGAATTTTTTGCCTTGAGGATGGCAATCTGGCTGAAATTTCCCCCTGCCAGCTTCAGCATGAACTCATTCATCGTCACCATCATGACCGAAAAGATGACGCGTGCGAGCACGTTCAGGCTTTGGAAAAAAGATGCCAGGAGTGCGTTTTTTACCAAAAATGCGTTACGGCATGCCATGAATCATCTTTTCCGGAATCATCCCGCGGCATGGACCATTCCTGCGTCGTTGAACAGCACGCTTCCTCTTTAGGCCATTCACGGTCAGGAGATACCGAATGAACCCGCTTCTTGAAATCTTCCAATACGATTTTCTTCGCAGCGCGTTTCTGACCGGCACGCTCCTTGCCGTCATCATCCCGTGCATTGGTCTGACGGTAGTCCTGAAACGCCTTTCGATGATCGGCGAAACTCTCGCGCACACGTCACTTGCCGGGGTAACGCTTGGCCTTCTTTTGGGTTTCAACCCAACAGTTTGCGCGGCTCTTTACTGCGTTCTGGCAGCCTTTGGGATTGAACTCCTTCGCAAACACTGGCCTCAATACGCGGAAATGGCCATCGCGCTGATCCTTTCGCTTGGGATTGGTCTGACGGGCGTTCTTTCGAGTTTCGTCACGAATATGGCGAGTTTTCAGAGTTTTCTTTTCGGAAGCCTCATCACCGTTACTCCATTCGAGTTAAAACTGGTCATCGTGCTTTCGATCATCGTCTTTTCGATTTTCCTCCTGCTTTACCGTGAGCTTTTCTACATCGCGTTTGATGAAGCCGCGGCACGGCTGGCGGGAATTCCAGTCGGAGCCGTAAATTTCCTTTTCACGCTTCTGACCGCGGTCACGATTTCACTCGCCGCCAGAACCGTCGGAGCCTTAATCGTCTCGTCGCTTCTGGTCATCCCGGCAGCTGCCGCCATGCGATTAGGAAAAAGCTACCGTTTTACCCTGATTTTCGCCGTCATTTTTTCCGTATTGACGATGAATATCGGTCTTTTCGTTTCCTATTTTACGGAAACTCAGCCAGGCGGAACGATCGTTTTACTTCAAATCGCCCTTCTGCTGCTGATTTTACTCCTAACTCGATTGCGCAAATGAGATTTGCCGTCTCCTTCGCCTTCCCAACGCGGGAATTCAAATCGATCAAAATCACCCAAACTACCTCAAATCAAAATCAGGCAAGAGTTGAATTAATTAAAAAAGATTAAATTCAGCGAAAATCCCAAAGCGTTCCCGGTTCAATCGAGAGCTTCCGCTTCATTTCATTCCTTGAAATCACGTTTGGTCTCGAATTACCCTAACCACTTTCGCCTGCTTTCGGACACCCCCTATTAACCCAATGGAGATTCCTAATGACTTCCGCGCGAAAAAACCTTTTTGAACGTCCCAGCCGTACGAAAATTGTCGCGACTCTTGGTCCGGCTTCAAATTCCAATGAAATGCTCCAGAAACTCCTTTTCGCGGGAGTGGACGTTTTCCGCATTAACGCGGCGCACGGCACCCAGAAAGATTTTGAACTTACCGTCAGGAACATTCGGAATGCCTCGCAGAAAACGGGTATGCCCGTTGCCATTCTCATGGACCTCGGCGGCCCCAAAATCCGTCTTGGAAAATTGCCGAATGACGAACTGAAACTCGAAACAGACGGTACGGTCGCTTTCATCTCTTCCAAATTCCAGGCCAAGGCTGAAACGTGTCCGGAACTGGCGGGAATTCCCTGCGTCACCTGCTCCTACGAACCGCTCGTGAACGAACTTCGTTCCGGGGACCGAATTGTGCTCGCCGACGGTTCCGTTGAGCTTCGTGTCTCGGAAGTAGCCGGCAAAAAAGATCAATGGGCCAAATGCGCCATTCTCTGCGGCGGAAAAGTCCGAAGTCGACAAGGCGTGAATCTCCCAGGCGTGAAACTCACCATTCCCGCGATGCTCGACGCGGACAGAAGCAATGCCGCCTGGGCCGCTCAAAACGGCATTGATTTTCTCGGACTCAGTTTCGTGCGAAACGCGATGGAAATCAACGACCTCAAAAACCTGATCGCGGAAAACGGAGGAACCTCAAAAGTCATCGCTAAAATTGAAAAACCGGAAGCTCTGGACGCCCTGGATGAAATCATTCTGGCTGCCGACGCTGTCATGGTCGCCAGAGGAGATCTTGGCGTTGAGACGGACATTGCCCGAATGACCATTCTTCAAAAAGAAATCATTCAAATCTGCGGTCAATATCGCCGTCCTGTCATTGTCGCCACGCAGATGCTCGAATCCATGACCCACCATAATCTGCCGACCCGCGCGGAAGTTTCAGATGTCGCCAACGCCATCCTTGACGGTGCCGACGCGGTCATGCTCTCCGGCGAAAGCGCGGTTGGCGAGTTTCCTGAGGAAACCGTCCGCATGATGCACCGGATCGCGCTTAATACGGAGGACGCCGTTAATCCGGACGATTTTCGTTTCATTCCGCTCTTGACGCCATTCAATCAGGTTTTGGAAGCACTTGCTCAAAACGTCTGTGACCTGGCCGAACAGCTCGACGCGAAATTCATCGTGACCGTAACCGAAACAGGAGACAGCGCGATGTGCCTTTCCGCGAACCGTTGCCCCGCGCGAATCCTGGCCTTCACCTCCTCGGATGAAACCCTCCGAAAAATGTGCCTTGACTGGGGTGTCGTACCTTTCAAATTCCCAAAATCAATAAAAAGCAATCAGAGCGTCATGAAATTCGCGCTTGATACGCTTCGTTCTGAAGAACTCATTTCTTCCGGAGATCGGATTATTCTTTTCGCGGAAGCATCCGACAATAGCTCGCAAAACGCCATCGTCGTTTACGAATGCTGAACGTAATTTCCAAAACCGACTAACCTTTAAATCATGAACTGGAATCCAGAGTCAGACTTTTTACCCGATAATTTGAAGCACGGAGCCGTGACGATTGGGAATTTTGACGGCGTTCATCTGGGACACGCCCAAATTCTCCACCGCCTCAAAGCGCATGGCCTGCCGATTGTCATTTTCACTTTTGCCACCCATCCAAGGCAAATACTGTGCCAGGAAACGGCCCCGGAACAGCTTACTCTCAACGAGCGAAAGGAGTACCTTCTCCGCTCGCTAGGGGCTGATGAGGTGATCTTCGCTCCCACTCAAAAGATCCTGAACTGGACCGCGGAAGAATTTTTCAGAAATGTCATTATTGATTTTCTAGACGCTCAAGTCATCGTTGAGGGGGCCAATTTCGCTTTCGGAAAAAAACGTTCTGGAAATACCGCGCTTTTGCGGGAGTTTTGCGAAAACTCCGGAAGAAAGCTGGAAATCATTCATGATCTTCTCGAATTTGACGGTGCTTCTGTCTCAAGTTCGAGAATACGAAAACATATTTCACGAGGGGAAATCAGGGAAGCCAACGCGCTTCTCACGGCTCCATACCAGCTGGAAGGAAATGTCATTCATGGTCTTGCCCGCGGAAGAACCATGGGGTTTCCAACCGCGAATCTTGGAGGAATTCAAACCATCATTCCCGCTCATGGCGTTTACGCGTGCCGGGCCTGCCTTCAAGATGGAGCTTCATACCCAGCCGCGGTCCACATTGGCCCGAATCTTACCTTTCACGAGACTGAAAATAAAGTGGAAATCTTTTTGCTTCATTTCTCAGGAAATATTTACTCCCAGTGCCTGAAAATTGATTTCCTTGAAAAACTTCGCGATCTGGCTGATTTTCATGATTCAAAAAAGCTCATGGAGCAGATTCAGTGCGACATTCGGGAAACGGAGCGCGTTTTCGATGAATTTTCCATGAATTTTAATTAACCTAGCCTCAAAATTTAAAGAAAAAGGAACCCATATGCCGAAAACGTCCAATCTTCTTAACTATTTTTTCACGCTGTTTTTCATTCTGTTGCCGATGTCCTCAATTTCCCTTCACGCGAAACAGGAAAATTTGGCAAATCGCAACGCGAATCCGAACATAAATCAGAAAACGTACCAGAAAAATTCCCCGGCGGCCCTCTCCAGAGATACCGCGGGAAACATCACGATTTTTGCCGCTGGCGATTCCACTGCCGCTTCCTATCCTGAAAGGCAGGCCCCAATGAAGGGCTGGGTCCAATGTCTTCCGGAATTCACGATCGAAGGCGTGAACGTCAAAAATCGTGCCGCCTGCGGACGAAGCACAAAAAGTTTCAGAAATGAAGGCCGGTGGGAGCAAATTCTTAAAGACCTGAAACCAGGAGATTTCGTCCTGATTCAGTTCGGCCATAATGACCAAAAGGAAAACAGACCGGCCGCCTACGCCGAGGCGCATACTGATTTCAAAAAAAATCTCAAAAAATTTGTGGAAGAAGTGCGCGAAAAAGGAGGAAATCCCGTGCTGGTCACCTCCGTCACCCGAAGAATTTTCGATGCGGAGGAAAATTTAACCTTTTCGCTGAAAGATTATCCTGAATGTCTCCGGGAAACGGCCCGGGAAACCCAAACCCCGCTCGTCGATCTCAACCTCTTGACTCGCCGATGGGTGGAAGAGGCCGGGCAAGAAAAATCCGCTAAATTTTTCATGAATCTTCAACCGGGTGAAGCACCGAATTACCCAAAGGGAAATCGTGACAATACTCACTTCCACGAAAACGGCGCACGCGCGGTCGCCGAAATGTTCGTCAAAGAGGCCAAAAGTAAAGAGTTGGAGATTGGAAAGCTCTTTAAATGAGCAGAAAAAATCCCGGAAAAAGTTTCAATGAGTATTTCGGGCAAAATGTGAGAAAAATGTGGAAAAAAATGCGCCAGGGGGGCTGGACGTTCCGCGAATTTCGTGTAGAATGTCCAGTAGAGAAATTTTTTTCGTTTTTTCTTCCAATAATTAATTTCAGTGGGAATTGATCATGGCCAAAGCTACCTATAAAGACTCGGGAGTCGATTTGGATCTTTATCGAAATGCGATGTCGCGCCTTCCTGGACTCATGGAACGGACGGAAACGCCTCGTGTCCGCCGTCTTCCGGGCGGTTTTGCCGGCATGTTCCAGCTCGATTTTGAAAAAGGCTCTCCTTTCCGCAGAAACTACGAAGATCCGGTTTTGATTTCGTGTACTGACGGAGTTGGTACGAAACTCAAAATTGCCATTGCCATGAATTCTCATGAAACGGTCGGAATTGACTTGGTGGCAATGAGCGTTAACGACGCGATCTGTTGCGGCGCGGAACCTCTTTTCTTCCTCGACTACGTCGCGATGGGCAAAGACAATCCGCCGCTCCTTGAAAAAATCGTCACCGGCATTTCCGAAGGCTGTGTTCAGGCGAACAGCGCGCTCCTTGGCGGTGAAACGGCCATTATGCCCGATATGTACGGCGCCGACGATTACGATCTAGGCGGTTTCTGTGTCGGAGTCGCCTCGAAAAAAGATCTTATCGACGGCAGTGCCGTCAAACCTGGCGACGTGGTTCTCGGTATCGCGTCTACCGGTCTTCACTCCAACGGTTTTTCACTCGTGCGAAAAGTCGTTTTCGCGCTTAATAATCTGAACGTATTTGACGAAATCAAGAATTCCGGCACGGAACTCGACGGACAGCTCGTGGGCAATGTCCTCCTGACGCCCACCAAAATTTACGTCAAGCCCGCTCTTCAGATTCTGGATAATTTCCGTTCCGCGGTTCACGGTATCGCGCACATTACGGGCGGCGGTCTCCATGAAAACCTTGAACGCGTTCTTCCGGAGGGTGCTCATGTCCTGATTGATCGCGGCAGCTGGAACGTGAAGCCTGTCTTCAAATGGATTCAGCGGCTTGGAGAAATTGAAGACGATGAGATGTTCAAAGTCTTCAACATGGGGCTTGGGTTAGTCCTTGTCCTGGAGAAAGAGCAGGTTGAAGCCATTCGCGCATTACTTGATGAAATGGGACTCGAAAATCACGTCATCGGTAAAGTCGTCGAAGGAAAGAAAGCTGTCGTCTGGAACGACTAACGCCAATAAAAAGCGCGAATTATCTAAAGATCAGCCGCGGGAAGAACCTGGACGTTCCTGATTTTCCCGCGGTCGGTAATTTCTCAGTCGTGCCGAGTGCCTGGCGAGCAACGGAAAAAACGGCCTGCGAGTAACGTTTTGGGCGGTTAAAATTATTTTTTTTCTGAAACCTTTTCGGAAAAAAACGATGCGCAGAACCTGAAAAACGTCCAGAACTGCGAATTATCTAACGCGGAAGAGGTACTTCATGAACATTCTCTTAACGAATGATGACGGAATCTTTGGTCTTGGCTTGGCCGCACTCTATCGAGCGCTCTCCCGTCTTGGAAAAGTTTGGGTCGTGGCTCCTGCCGTGGAACAGAGCGGAGTAAGTCAGGCACTCACTTTTCGCACGCCAATTTTGGTTAAAGACGTTTTTGTCAACGGTAAACGATGGGGCTGGGGAGTGGAAGGAACGCCGGCAGACTGCGTAAAAACGGGAATTAACGTCATCTGTCCGGAAAAACCCGATATGGTCGTCAGCGGAATTAACTGGGGGCAAAACTGCGGCACGAACATTCTCTATTCCGGGACGCTCGGAGCGGCTTTTGAAGGCGCAATCTACCACATTCCGAGTTTTGCCGTCTCGATTCACGATGACCCACTGCCTCAATTTGATCGGGCTGCGGGAATTGCCTGCCGTCTGATTGAGCAGATTTTCGCAAAAATCCAGAACGAAAAAGGAGAATTGGATGCCTGCGGAAATCCCATTCCTCAGGTTTTCAATATTAATATTTCTCGAGACGCGGTGAAGCAGGAAGAGCCTGAAATTGAAGTCTGTCCCATGGACACGACACCTTATGCGACGCGAATGACGGGACACTGCGACACATTCGGACGTTCCTACTACTGGCTCGTTCCTAATCCGCGGGAACGCCGTCCGGAATGCTCCACCGACATGAATGGACTTGGAGCGGGAAAAGTTACTGTCACTCCACTGCGTTTGGACATGACCTACCTTGAGCGATTGGAAAAAGTTCGTTCGTGGAATCTGAACGCGAAAGGCTTTCTCACCGCAGGGGAATCTGAAGAAAATTCAGGTGAGAACGCGCACATTCCGCATTTGAATATGCGGACGATAAAAGGCCAATGAAATGAGAACCGGGGGGCAAAAACGATATTTTCTCCGCCCTCCAATTACCATTTTCTCGTTTGAGTCATTGCCTGATGAACGTCTTTTCAGTTTTTTCTGGCGCGAAGTTTTTTCCGCGGTTTAAATTTTGAAGCGGATAATTGGAGCTGGAACGAATAAAAAGAACTGACCGGGAAATTTTCGATCGGTTCTTTTTATTCTCTGCGTCTTAATCCTCAATTCACCTTTCTCCAAGGCATTCTTCCTGCTTCACCCGCGTTGACTTTGGCACTTCCGCGATAGAAAGCACGGGCAGGGCGGGTTTGAGCGAACTGATCATTTCCCGAAGAGCAGGTCGAATCTGCGCCGAGACAAGCAGGACTGGCGAAATACCAAGTAATTGAAGACGCTGGACGTGGCATGAGAGATTTCGGATTAAACGTTCCAACTCCGCGGGATCCGGAAAAACTGAAACGCGGTCTTCCGTAAGTTCAAAACTTTCGGTGATTCTCGTTTCAAGAGCGGGTGAAAGCGTCAAGACATGAAGGATTCCGTCCGTGTCCAAGTACCTCGAAGTCACCAGCCGGCCGAGTGCCAAACGAACGGATTCAGTCAATTCCACCGTATGGCGGGTATGGCGGGCAGCTTCGCCAAGTGTTTCGAGAATCAGACCAAGATTCCGAATTGGAATCCGTTCCGCGAGTAACTGTTGAAGGACATGCTGGATTTCCTGAATGGAAAGGAGTTCCGGAACGACATCACGCACAGTCGCGGGAGCGGTTTTGGCAAATTCACCAATCAGATTCTGAACGTCTTCATGAGTTAAGAGTTCCGGAGCAAACTGAAGGACCAGTTCGCCAAGATGCTCAATGAGCAGTCTTCCCGCGGAAAAGATCTCGTATCCGGCTTCTTCAGCCTCTTCACGATCTTCCTTCGCGATCCAAACCGCTGGTAATTGGCGAATCGGCTCCGTCGTCTGAAGCCCCTTGACTTCCCCTGCCGCGTAAATTCCCTCGACAGCCAGAAGGAATTCGGGGCGCAGAACCTGTTCCGCGACAATACTTCCGTGGATCCGAACTCGATAGGCGGTTCCATCCAAAACTCCATCCTCGTTTCCCCAAGTTTCCCCCTTTCTCCAAGAAATATTCCCTCCCGAAGAAATCCGTACCGCGGGCATGAGAAACCCAAACTCCCGAGCTAAATGGCGGCGCAATTCCTGAACGTTTCCCAGAAGATCAAATTCTCCGTCTTCTTGAGTCCATGAAACCAGTTCAGAGCCAATCTCCAACTCAATTGCTTCCTGCTGAATCGCGTCGCGTATCTGAACTTCAGCAGCTTTTCGAGCTTCTTTTTCGAGGCGGCTTTTTTCCTCAAGCTCCGCCATTCTCTCCGCTTCCTTTTCACCTTTTCGGAGATCCGACCACAGCATGAAAGCGAGTAATTCGCACCCGCCTCCCAAAATCATCAAGGGAAGTTTCGGCAATGGAGTGAGAGCCAGCAGAAAAAGCAGAAATCCCGTAATTCCCAAAACGACAGGACTTGAAAAAAGCTGCCTTTGAACGTCCTCTGCCAATTTTTTCTCACGATTGCTCCGTGTCACCAGCACTGCCGCGCCGATCGCCACGAGAAATGCCGGAAGCTGGCTAACCAAACCGTCACCAATCGTTAAACGGGAGTAAATTTCAACGACTTCCGACAAAGAGTGATTCCCCTGAGTCAATCCAATGGCCAATCCGCCCAGGATATTGACGAACGTAATTCCCAATCCCGCAACGGCATCACCGCGAACGAATTTACTCGCGCCATCCATCGCGCCGTAAAAATCAACTTCATCGCCAAGCAGCTGCCTTTTTTTCCTGGCTTCCTCTTTCGTGATGGCTCCTGCCTGAAGTTCAGCGTCAATTGCCTGCTGCTTTCCAGGAAGACCATCCAGAGTAAATCGAGCACTCACTTCGCTGATTCTGCCTGCTCCTTTCGTGATCACGACGAACTGAATGATGAGAATAATGAGAAAAATAATACTCCCAACGACGAGATTCCCGGACGCGACAAAACCACTGAACGCCTCAATGACTTGGCCTGCCGCATTTGTCCCTTTTTCCTCGGCGTTGGTAAGAATCATTCGCGTCGTCGCGATATTCAGTGCGAGCCGAAACATGACGATCGTCAAAAGGACCGTTGGAAAGGAACTGAAATCGAGCGGTTTCCGGACAAAGATCGCTCCCATGAGAATCACGACAGAAAGTGCCAGATTGAATGAAAGCAAAAGGTCCATCGCCAGCGGCGGCATCGGCACGAGAATGATTCCGATCGCCGCGATCAGGACCATTGGAAGTGCCAAACTTCTCCACCACATGCGGGAAAATGAAACGGACGTTACGTCTGAAACGGAGGAGGATGCCATGAAAAATCCTGAAATGAAGGAAAACGATCTCGAAAAACGTGTTTGGGCCTTAAAGGATTCTTCCCAAAACTCTAAACGTTCTCGCTTCTCTCACCGGAAAGCGTTTGGGGAAGGTCATTAAAGCATTTTTTATCTTAACTGAAATCGAGAAAAACGTCCAGAGCAGTTTCAGATTTTTCAGTATTTTTCAGAAAAAAACAGGCGCAAAACATTCTTCGTGAATGTTCCGCGTCTGTCCTTCAGCTGGTTGCGCTCAAATGCCTCTCAACGCCGGAAAACGGGCCGTCTCACGTCCGCGGAAAAAGCCTCCTTCTGATTTTTTCGGCGTTTCACGAAAACCGTTTCCGCCGTTGGAATACGGAGAAAAGTCCCAATGCTCTCCAGAGCTTAAAAAGCCGTTTTTCCCGATTCAAGGCCGTCTGCCGTTACTTCAAGCAAAACATTTCCTTCACCGGAACGGCTTCGAAGAACAAGCACCGCCTTTCCGAAAAATAACGAATGTTCAGCATCCGGAATCGTCTCAAAGCACATCGGATTTCCGGCATCAATTCCGACCAGTTCCGCCGGCCCGGTGACTTTCGCCCTGATCTTCCGCTCATCCCATGGACACGGCACACCGTTTTCATCGACCGCTTCCGCCAGAACATAAATCAAATCGTCATCGTCAGCGAACTGTTTTTTCTCAGGAGTCAACCGAATTGCCGCGGGCTTTCCAGCCGTTCGGACAGTCTGCCTGCCGATCTCTTTCCCATTTCGGTAGGCAACGGCCTCAAGAATACCCGGCTCAAACGGAACATTTTCCCAGCGCATTCGGTATTTATCGATCACGGCATAGTACTGCGGGAGGACTCCCGGAGAAAGCCGCGCCTCGGAGAAACTCCACTCAAAAACAGAGGCCCACGAATTGTTCCATAATTGATCAAAAACCAGTCTCACGAATCGCGCCAGCGTTTTCTTTTCCGGTGCCGGAATCGTCACGGAGTTACCGTGCCCTTTTCTGTCCCTAGAGAAAATCGTCTCCCAATTTTCCCCGTCTTTGGAGACCTCAACGTGAAATCGATAATTCTCCGCGGCCTTTTCCAAAAGAATCGTCTGCTTTTCCAGCTCAATGAGTTTTCCGAAATCGGCCTGAAGCCACTGCCCAGACGAACCATCCGCGGCACACCAGCGCGTCTCTTTCCGCGTATCAAACGCGTTTCGAACAGAATTTCCTCCCTGGACAGAGCTTGCCGTAAATTTTGTGTTGAGATCCCATTCAGGACGCACTGCCGGAGCAGGATTCACCGTTTTTAATTTCGCTTTTCTGCCGAGTGATTTGCCATTCAGGAAAAGTTCCGCCTCATCTCCATTTGAATAAACGTAAACGGGGACCTCCTTCTGCTTTCCTTCCCAATTCCAGTGCGGGAGAATGTGAACGGTCGTCTTTTCCGGCGCCCAGTAACTCCGGTAAAGAAAATAGCGGTCTTTCGGTAAACCGCAGAGGTCAACGATTCCGAAATAGCTTGATCGTGCCTGACGATCAAAGGGGGTTGGCTCTCCAAGATAGTCAAACCCGGTCCAAACGAATTCTCCCGCTACGTAGCGGTCCGTCTCCATCCGGTCAAAATCAACATCCGGAATATCTCGCGGTCCACTGGCGGAAACCCAATCGTAACCGTCCACCTGAAGAACATCCGTATCGTAGGTTTCTTTCGTGAGCGGGTGCGGAAAACGATAAAAACCGCGGCTGGAAACGGCAGAAGCCGACTCCGTGTAGACGAGAGGCATTTCAGGATAACGCTCGCGCGCCTCTCGATATTTCGCGCCGTAATTCCAACCCGTAATATCCAGAGAATCACGAACATGATTTTCCGGACCGCAGGTTCCCTCCACGAAACAGCCGAATCCAACCGGACGAGTCGCGTCAAAACGCCGGAAACAGTCCGCCGCGTACTTCACCCGCCGCGGCGCGTCAAGATTCGGGTTGGACGGTCCCTTAATATTTCCCTCAATATCCCAGATCTCATTCCCGATCGACCAGACGAAGACGCACGAATGATTTCGGTCACGTTCAACAAAACGCCTTACCTGACGAAGTACGAAAGCGTCAAAGTATTTCTGGTCGAGCAGATCGGCCGTCTCGTTCCATTTATCAAAAAGTTCATTCCAAACGATCAATCCAAGACGGTCACAAATATCGAGAAATTCGCGAGAAGACGGATTATGGGACGTTCGGACGGCATTAACGCCCATTTCTTTCATGATTCGCAGCTGGCGTTCCACGGCGGCAGGATGCGCGGCTGCCCCAAGAATTCCCTGATCGTGATGAAGGTTCACGCCGTAAAGCTGGACACGTCGTCCGTTGAGGTGAAATCCGTCATCCGAGGTCCACCGAAAAGTCCTGACACCAAAAGGAATGACCGCTTCATCCGACGCGTTCGCCTCATCAGCGCAAAAGCCAAAAAGCGGTTTTTCCGCTTCAGAAAACGCGGACGAATCTTTTCCGGAATCCCCAATTGAAATTTCAGGTGAATTTTCAACGGAAAAACCAAAAGAATCCGTTCCTGAACAAGGCGTAATCTGAACACGAAGCAAGTAGAGATTCGGTTCTTCAACATCCCAAAATTCAGGATTTCCAATCGAGAAACGAAGAATGGCTGATTTCGCGTCTTTTTGAACGATCTGCGGCGCGATTTCAACGTCACGGCCATTTGGAGCATTCAGAAAAAGCCGAACATTCCACTCTTTTTCCACTCCTCTTTCCCCGTTCACTCCAAATTCCGGACAAATCTGAACCTCCACGACAGCTTTTTCTTTTGAAACGTCCGGCGTGGAGACGAAAACCGCGCCTTCCGGCAACCACATTTCACGTGAAGTGAAAATCATTTTTACCGGTCGATAAATTCCCGCTCCCGGATACCATCGCGAACCGTGACGGCGCGTGTCGCACCGAACAGAAACCGTATTTTCGCCTTCATGAACAAAACGGGAAGCATCCACCTGAAAACTTTGGTATCCGTAGTCCCAGCCACCGGCGAATACGCCGTTAATGAAAACCTCCGGAAAAGCCATGCATCCGCCAAAATCAAAGACGACTCTCCCAGCCGCTTCTTCCGCGGAGAGATTAAACTTCTTCGAATACCAGCCGACGCCTCGCCACGGGAGTTTTCCCTGACCGCCCCATGTCTTTGGATTGGTGTCGAACGGCCCTTCAATCGCCCAATCATGCGGAAGGCGAACGACTCGAGGCTCGCGGGTTTTCTCCCAATCCATTTTCGCGCCAATCTTCTTTGAATTCCGCGATTCCGCGTTCGTGACGCTCTCCGCGCGTTCATCACCAGGCGAAACCAAAGCGAAAGTCCAATTCTCATTGAAATCAATCGTTTTTCTGATATTTTCCGCCTCCGCTGCGCGAGACATTCCCAAAAGCACTGCCGTTAAAAAAATGGAGAGAAAAACCCGTTTCATGATTAACTTCCCCTAAATACGTTCCTGAATAAAGTTTAAAGCCGATTGTTTTCCAATCCTGAGGAAGCGGAAAGAGACCTCCGCTTTCCTCAATTGAACCACCATTTATTCAATCTCAAACCTGAACTCGTTGATCTCAGATTTTTCAAAGGCCTTTTCTGCCGTTTCAGGATTCTGCGCGAAAAACGGCGAGTAAGTGAATGCCTTGGCGCGCTTCATGTCCGGCGTGAACTCAATCAGGCGGAGCCAGCCGTCACCGCCGTTTCCGCCGAAACCGCCGCCAAGCGCCTGGGTGTCGAAAAGCATCTGGTAAACCGGTTTCCCGGCGTCATTTCTGTCGATACGCCAACCAACGCAGCCCGTGAAATCATCCGCGGCCGAAATATGCCCAGAAATGACCATCCGAACATTCGGCGTCTTTTTCACGAATTTCTGCCAGATTTCCTCCCCATTCAAACCGTCCACTTTCATGACCGGATACGGATGATTACCTGTCCGTCTGTCGCCGCGTTTATGCGAGTTCATGTAGTTGTGCGTCAGGAGAATGACGAAATGATCTGCGTATTTCCCTGTCGCCAGCGAGTGCGCCCAATCCAGGAGCTTTTCGTTCGGCGCGAACTGGAGCGAGATGACGAGCAGTTTCTGTCCCTGCGGTCCCTGAAACTGGTACGCGGCGTTTTCGAGCGTCTTTTGTCCCGCGAGACTTTCCCCGACTTCGACCAGAACGCCGTCCCATTTGGGATTCCGATCTACGGGGAAGTACTTGTCCAGATTCGTTTCCCGCGTATTCGCGCCGCCGTTTCCATAGTCATGATTTCCCGTGCACAGTACGTACGGAATCTTGCCGTCGAGGAAACCAAACGCTTTGGAAGACGCCTTCCACTGCGCGGGTTTCGCGTTGGAATTTACGATATCGCCGACGCACAGAACCGTTTTGACGTTCAGAGTCTCCAAATTGTCCGCGATCCAGCCGAACATTTGCCAGTAATTCGCGTGATTTCGCGGATTCGTGTACTGCTGCGGATCCGGAACGACGACGATGGTCCAGTTTTCCGGAGCTTCAGGTTTCGGGGAAGGGACGGCGGCGGCCTCTGCCGCGAAAATGGAAGCGGTAAAGGAAAGAATCAGAAGAAAAAGCGACATTAAAAATGAAATGGTAACTTTTTTCATAAAATCTCCTTAAAAAACAGGTGGGATAAAAATAAAAAAACTGATCAATCATTCATTTTACCAGACTTTCACCAAATGTCAAGTTCTCTCGGCAATTTGACGAAAACATTTAAAAGAATTTGGACGTTCTCTTAAAAAGAGCTAAATTCAGCGTCATCCCTTCAGAAAGAAAAACCGTTGAATCCAAAGGTAAGAGAAATCTTCAAAAGGTCTTCCCCAAACATCGAAAAACCATCGAAATATTTTTCACGGGAAGGCTCTTCGGAACTGAAACCAGCTAGTCAGAGAAATTTTTCAACTAAAAAAATGAAAAGTAAAAAAAAGAAACTCTTTGAAATTTTTCGTCAAATCAGTGAATCAGGTTTATGCGCGGCGGCGTTTTCCGGCGGCGTTGACAGCTGCGTGCTGGCTTTCGCCCTGAAAAAATTCGGCGCGGAGCTTGGGAAACCAGTTCTCGCGCTTACGGCACGAAGCGCGTCAATGCCGGAATCAGAAGCACTTGAGGTGGAACGCCTCGCGCGGGAAATCGACATTCCGCACGCGTTCGTACCGACTCAGGAACTTGAACTCCCGGAATACCGCTCGAACCCGCGAGAACGCTGCTACTTCTGCAAACGGCATATTCTTGGCAGGCTCCTTGAAGAAGCGAAAAAACGCGGTTTCACGCAGCTTGCGGAAGGGTCCAACGCGGATGACCTGAGTGATTTTCGCCCAGGTTTTCAGGCCGTACGGGAATGGAAAGTCCGCAGTCCGCTGTGCGAAGCGGGTTTAACGAAATCTGAAGTCCGGCAACTTGCTCATGAGTGGAAAATCTCAACTGCGGAAAAGCCTTCAACGCCATGCCTGGCAAGCCGAATCGCGTATGGAATTGAGATCTCGCCGGAACGTCTTCACCGTGTGGAACTCGCGGAAAAGTACCTTGCCCAACTCGGTCTCTCGCCGCTCCGTGTTCGGGTTCATGAGAAAGAACTCGCCCGAATTGAAACCGATCCCGAAAAACTCGCCGTTCTCCTTCGCCCGGAGATTCGCGGTAATCTTTTAACCGAATTTCGTCAACTCGGTTTTTCCCGAATCTGCCTTGATTTGGGAGGATTTCAAAGCGGCAGTTTGAATGAAGGGTGAACTTCCCCGGCGAAACATCATCCTCGGAAACCGAACGGCGTGAAACCGTTCGTTTCAGATTTCCAGAATTCCGTCCGGCTTTCCCGTCAGGCAGCGGCCTCCATCTGGAGTGACGACGAAAGTATCCTCAACCCCGACCGTTCCGTAACCGGCAATTCCTTTTTTCGGTTCAACCGCGAACAGAACATTCTCCTCAAGCGGTTCACTGAATCCGCGGGCAAGAACCGGATACTCATCAACCTGAAGCCCGATACTGTGTCCGAGGAATTTAACGCTTCGCGCGCCAAATCCCTGAAAATTGACGAGAAAATCCTTGGGAAGCGATTCCATGATGTCCGCGTAAATTTCACCGGGAATCGCTCCCGGGCGGAGCCTGTCGGCAATTGCCAGTTCAAGCTCTCGGCATTTTTCATGCGCCTCAAGAGCTTCCTCTGGAATTTTAGCCTCCGATCCATCACCGCGAAAGAAAAAAACCTGAGTTTTGTCCGTATGGTATCCATTGACCGCGAATGACATATCGGCAAAAACGCTCATTCCGCGTTCAAGCCGAATCTCTCTTGATCCGGTGAAGGGACTGGCGGCGGACATTCCGCGGGAGCCTCCGGGACCATTAAAATTCGTTGGATAAAGTGAACTCTCCCCAAAACCGTACTGACCATAGGCTACTTCGCACTGAAACATCCCGAATCGGGTAACCCCCTGATAGCCGCATTTCAAAGCCCCGCGGTAAATTTCTCCCGCCAGATCGCATTCGCTCATTCCCTCGCGAAAATACGTCGGCAGAATCTCCGTCATGAAAAGATGATGCTGTCGGCCCGCAAGTTCCAGCCACTTCATCTCCCACGGGGATTTAACGGCACGAACCCGCGCGACAATCGGATCAACAGACTTCAGAGCGCGAATTTTCAGGTACCGCTCCATCATTTCCAGAATCGAAACCGTCAAAACGTCTTTCTCAACGTACGTTTCCCCAATTTCCTCTCCCAGAGCGGAGGCGAGATTCCGAAAGCTGCTCATGGGAAGGATTTCATCCCGCGGCAGATTTGACTCATCGCACGCGCGCTCAAAACTGCGGCGCACGAAAAGTTTTCGGCTTCCGTCTTTCTGAAACGTCATGACACCATCCTGCATCGTGCCCGCGAAATAGAGCTGATTCACCCGGCTGACCAAAATGACGGTCTCCCATCCTGGAGCCAGTTCATCCATTTTCTTCAAAAAACGTTCACGCCGCGCGTTAAGTTCCTCACGCGGAACCGCCTCATTCAGAACTACTTCACCCCGAATCGTTTCGTTCACTGCCTCCAATCTCCTTTCTTCCTTTTCTTCTTTCATTGTCTCACTGAACAGCGTTTTTCCTTACGTTCATTTCCAATTTCCAGTCCATCTGAACCTGGACACACTGAACACTCCACCCGTAAAAGCCGACATTCCCGCTGGAAATACTCATTTTACCATGACTTTTCGGAAAGTCAAGGGGAATCCAAAATATGAATGCGAAAAATCCGCGCGTCAGGCCTTCCCAACCCCATGAATCTCTTCATTTTTTCACTCAAAATTCAAAACAGTCAAGTTCTCAAAGCCTGCTGCCGAAAAAACTAATGACGTATTATTTCCAGCGGCTCAAATTTCAGTGAGAAAGGGTTTTTATGGATCTCTCCCTCCGAAAAAGTATTTACTCTTTAATGATCATCCTCTCCCTGGGACTTATCCTCGGAAGGATCCTGGCCGTAGATACGGTCAACAAACAGGATCTTCAGAAATACCGTCTGAACCAGATTCCCAAGCAGCTCGCGGAAAAAGAAGAACGTCTCAAAGGTCTCGGCGAGTCTCCTGAGGCAATCGCGGCGGAAATGGCCAAAACAGAAGCCAAACTAAAAGAAAGCGCGATTCTGTGCGTTCCTTTCTTCAGCGCGAACGACCGAAGCAGATGGTGCACTATTCGTGCCCTGGTCGAGCCGGAAATGCGTGTTGCCGGCGCACCCTACGCGATCGATAAAGTACGTCTCCTCCGCGGCTGGGACACGATTGACATGGTGAAGCACGACGGGCATTACTACTCGAGCAAGCCGCCGCTTCTTCCGACCATGATGGCCGGCGTTTACTGGATTTTGTTTAACGTTTTTGGACTTTCCTTTGCCGAAAACCTTTATCCCGTCTGCATTTTGGTGCTGGCGTGCGTTAATCTCCCATTCATGGCACTCTTTCTCTGGAGCGTAACGAAACTGGCCGAACTCTTTGGAAAATCAGACCGTTCCAAACTATTTATCGTTGCCGCGGCGTGTTTCGCGACTTTCCTTTCGACTTTCTGCGTTACCCTGAATAATCACCTGCCTGCCGCGGCCTGTGCCGCCGCCGCGATTTATCTCACGATGAAAATGGTCCTTTCCGGAGAATTTCGGCTTGAGAATTCTTTCATGATTGGGATTCTCAGTATGTTTTTCGTCATTAACGAACTGCCGTCCCTGAGTCTCTTCGCCGCCCTTTTCCTCATTCTGCTCCTTTATCTTCCGTGGAAATCCAACTTTCGGAACGCGGTTCAGCATCTCCTTCTCTGGGTTTTTGGCGTTCTGGTCGTCCTGACTCCCATCCTGGGCACGAACCACATCGCGCATGACTCGTTCCGACCGCCCTACATGCACCGAAAAAACGGCGACAACTGGTACGAATACTCCTACGAAACCTCAAACGGAAAAGTCGTCAAAAGCTACTGGCAGGACCCCAAAGGGCTCGATGTCGGAGAGCCAAGCCGCGCGAAATACGCGTTTCACGTCCTGATTGGCCACCACGGCATTTTTTCCCTCACCCCCATCTGGCTCTTTGCCATGGCCGGAGCCGTTCTCATGCTTCGCTCGAAGGAACGCGCGATTCAGCTCTTCGGTCTCCTGGTTCTGGGACTAACGCTGCTGATCGTCACCTTTTACGTCATGCGGCCTCTCGGCGATCGGAACTACGGCGGGAATACGTGCGGCCTGCGCTGGACCTTCTGGCTCATTCCGCTCTGGCTATCCGCCATGCTGCCCGCTCTTGAAAGAATCGAGAATCGCCCCATTCTTTGGAAAGCGGCTCTCCTTTGCCTCCTGTTCTCCGCCCTTTCGGTCTCCTTTCCAACCTGGAATCCGTGGACTCACCCATGGCTTTTCCAGGGGTAAAAATCGATCCGCCCTCCGCAGCCGCGAATTCCCCATTGGAACGGCGGCTCGCGAAGCGTAACGGGGTGGTTCGGGGCAGCCTTTCCGGAAAACTTAACGCCCCAAAAAACGCGTTTGATTCCCGCCTGATTCCAGAAAGCTCAAACCGATTCCGCCTTTTTCATTTTCCACGCCCCAATCCCATGAAAAACAGACTCCTTCAAATCCTGATTTCCGCCTCCTTCCTTCTGGGACTCGTCCCCATCTCCACCGCTCAAACCCGCATTGAAACGCGATACCCGGACGAAGGCTGGCTGGCGGCCGACGGAGTCTATTCGGTTCGTGAGCCGGAGCAGGGGAACGTTTTCTTCCTCTTCAGCGACACTATTTGCGGTACTACCCAAAAAAACGGACAGAAATTTCATGACGTTTTCATGGTTAATCACTCCTTCTGGAAACTCTCCCCGGAAGGAAAACGCGAATGCTTTATTCCTGACAAAGGGAAAAATCTTCTGCCGGACCGTTTCTGGCTTCAGGATGCAATTTTTCTCGACGGAAAACTCCATTTCTCCGCCATGATTCCCAACCCCGGCAACTGGAAACCGGCACGAATGGACTGGGTCACCTTGAGCCTTCTCCCAAACGGAACGCCGGACTTTCAAAATCCGGAAATCATTCCTAATGTTCCGCTGCTGGTCAAAACGCCCGACCGTGATTTCGTTTGGGGTGCGGCGATTCTCGAAGATGCCGACGACGGTTTTCTTTATGTTTTCGGTTACCTTGACCAGAAAAAAGAATTCAGCCGGAAAGACCTCATTGCCGCCCGCGTCAACCCGAAACGGCTGACCGACTTTTCCGCGTGGCGTTTTTGGAATGGACAAAATTGGTGTGAAGACAAAAATCAAAGCTGTCCGCTGGTGAAAAACATCTCCGCCGAATTTTCCATTTCCCGAATCCCGGCCGGGCCTCAAAAAGGTTCGTTTATTCTCGTGAATACCCGCGGTGGAATCTCGCCTATTGTCGAATATCGAACAGCCGATTCACCCATTGGCCCTTTCAGTGAACCGAAAATCATTTGTCGCGCTCCCGAACATAAAAATGGAATTTCCGCGTATAACGCGAAAGCTCATCCCGCGCTTTCTACCGATGAGTACCTTGTCTTCTCCTACAATCTGAACAGACTCGGCACTCTGCCGCGATCGCCAGCTGAGTATCGGCCCCAATTCTGGCGAATAGACTATGAATTTTTGGGAAAATAAGCGAATTTCCTCTTCACGGGCTGTTGCCCCCTTGACACTTTTCAAAAATCATGAATAATTAAAAATATTGGGGAACCGGAGGCTCATTTTGCCTTTTCCCAAAACCACTTTCCAGTAAAAAACGCGTATTTTGAAATCTTGAAAGCCGCCAGGTGTTCCGCGCGTCCGAAATAATCAAGTATTTCAGAAACGCGGACCAATTTCAAAATTATCCGTTTTTTTGGAAATAACGTTTGAGAAAGTTAAGTTCACGTTCATCATTTCCAGAAAAGGGCGTCTGGAAAACAGCTTTCTCGTTTTCCAGACGCTGCTCATCCCTCACTTCAACTCAAGAGGTTTCCATGATCCGCAATTTACTAAAAAGCACTTTATTTTTCGCTCTTTCCCTTATCGGGTTAAACATTGCCCAAGCGGAAAACCCAATTTTCCCCGGCTGGTACGCCGACCCGGAAGTCATCATCTACGGCGACACGTACTGGATCTACCCGACCTATTCCGCACCATTCAACGATCAGACCTTTTTTGATGCCTTTTCGTCCAAAGACCTCGTGAACTGGACGAAGCACGAAAAGATCCTTACGACGAAAGAAGTCACCTGGGCACGCCGTGCGATGTGGGCGCCGAGCGTTCTTCAGAAGGACGGGAAATACTATTTCTTCTTCGGTGCCAATGATGTTCATGAAGGCGAGATCGGCGGCATCGGCGTGGCGGTCGCCGACAAACCGGAAGGTCCGTACCGCGACCTGCTCGGCAAACCGCTCGTGAACGACATCGTGAACGGTGCACAGCCGATCGACCAGTACGTTTTCAAGGACGATGACGGCCAGTACTATTTGATTTACGGCGGATGGCGTCACTGCAATATCGCGAAACTGAAGGACGACTTCACCGGCTTCATTCCGTTCGAAGACGGTACGATCTTCAAGGAAATCACTCCGAAAAACTACGTTGAAGGCCCCTGCGTCTTCAAGAAAAACGGAAAATACTATTTCATGTGGTCCGAAGGCGGCTGGACGGGACCGAACTACTGTGTCGCGTACGCCATTTCCGACTCACTCTTTGGCCCGCACGAACGGATCGGGAAAATCATCGAATCGGACCTGAACGTCGCCAGAGGTTCGGGACACCACAGCGTCATGAACATTCCGGGAACCGACGAATGGTACGTCGTC
>JAFQUP010000137.1 GCA_017408405.1 Thermoguttaceae bacterium | reverse complement strand
GTGAGAATTGGTTCCGGTGAGAATTGGTTCCGGTGAGAATTGGTTCCGGTGAGAATTGGTTCCGGTGAGAATTGGTTCCGGTGAGAATTGGTTCCGGTGAGAATTGGTTCCGGTGAGAATTGGTTCTGGCGGGGAATTGGTTTCGGCAGGAAATTGGTTCTGGCAGGAAATTGGTTCTGGCGGGAATTGGTTCTGGCGGGGAATTGGTTCCGGTGAGAATTGGTTCCGGTGAGAATTGGTTCCGGTGAGAATTGGTTCCGGTGAGAATTGGTTTCGGCAGGAAATTGGTTTCGGCGGGAAATTGGTTTCGGCGGGAAATTGGTTTCGGCGGGAAATTGGTTCTGGCGGGGAATTGGTTTCGGCGGGAAAACCGCGCGTATCGGTAGAAAATTTGGAGGGTGAAAATCGGGCAATGCCTGGTGCCGGGTAAAACGCGTTCCTCCTGAACGTCCGGGGCAGGAAGAACGCGGAATCGGTTTGCCGTTTGGCGTCGGAATCGCGTTTAGCGGTCAGAGAATGCGGCAGAAAAGTTTGTCCAGCTCGGCGCATGACCAAATCAGGACCGCGGGACGTCCGTGAGGGCAATGATCGGCCGCGGGACAGGTTTGGTATTCGTCGAGCAGTTTTCGCATTTCCTCCGCGGAAAGAGCCTGTCCCGCTTTGCACGCCGCTTTGCACGCGATCGTGTGGAGGGTATCGTCCATGAATTTCTCAAGCGACAGTTCACCTCCGCCGGAACGAATCACCTCAAGAATCTCATGAAGCAGTTCATCGGCACGGAGTCTGTCCTTCTTCTCAAAAGTGAAAAGCATCGCGGGCAAAGCGTGAACGAGGACCGTGTTTCCGCCAAAAGATTCAAGGTGGATTCCCATGGACTCCAGCTGCTCCCGTCTCTCAAGCAGCATCGCGGCCTCCGCGGGACGCAGGTCGATCGGTTCAGGAATCACCAATCGCTCAACTTCAACAGACATGGATTTCATGCGGTTCTTCAGGCGTTCGTAGAGAATTCTTTCGTGCATTGCGTGCTGGTCAACCACCATCAATCCCTCTTCGCACTGCGACACGATGTAGCGCTGATGGATTTGAATGACATTTCGCGAAATAAGCGGTTTTTCCAGCGGCGTGTTTTTTTCGAACTGCCGATTCTCCTGGCCTGAAACATTCGACGGAGTCGGGGAGGCACTGACGGATGAGCCGGAAAAGTCAAAACCGGAAGTTTGAGCGCCGCGATTTCGCGTAGTTGGATTTTGGGTTGGAAAAGTTTCATTCAAAGCCGTTCCCAAAGCGGGTCTTGACGAACGGACTCCAAAGGATCGCGCGGCAGAAAGTGTTTCCTTCGGCGTTAAGCCGGAAACGGATCCCGAAGTCGTGGAAAATCCGGGGCGCGCGTTCCCCAAAGTCATCCCCGGCGTCAGGTCCTCGAAAGGCTTGAAGGGAGGAATCGGCTCGGACGCCCCCCCCGCCGATTTTCCGGAAGGGGAAAAGTTTTCTCCCAACGCGGCCCGATCGGAAGAGAAGGTTTCCGGGGAATTCTGGAACTCCGAAGGCGCGGTTTCCCAGTCAGGCTTTTCGGAAAAATCCGGAGAGTTGGTGAGATTGGAGACGGAATCATTCTCAGCGTCGGCAAGCCACGGCAGCTTTGCCGCGCGGGCAGAGGGCGAAGACTCCGCGTCAGACGGGGAATGCCCGGGATTCGGCGCGTCAAGGTTTCGGAATGTTTCGGTCAGCGCGGGGAGCGGATCGTTCGCGGGCCGTGAAGAACCAACGAATGTCGCCATATTCGTCTGAAGGAATTTTGAACGGAGAGCCGAAAGCAGCTGACCGTAAATCTCGTTGGAATTCTGGAAACGAACCTCCATTTTGGTCGGATGAACGTTGACGTCAACCATTTCCGGAGGCATGTCCAGCTTCAAAAAGCAAATCGGGAAACGATTCTGCGTCAGGAGTCCGCGATACGCTTCAAGCAGCGCGTGCTGAAGAGCGCGGTCACGAATGGGACGCCCATTCAGAAAAAGGAACTGCATTTTGGCGCTGCTTCGACTATGGTTCGGCCGCGCGGCATACCCGGAGACGCGCACGCCCCGATTTTCGTACTCCACGTGAATCAGGGCATCCGCCAGCTCCTTTCCTTCCGCGTCGCAAATTCTCTGAAGCCAGTTCTCCGTTGCCGGCAAATCGTAAATGATTCGTGAATTATGGCGCAGCGTGAAATGAATTTGCGGATTGGCCAAAGCCAGACGGGTAAAAAATTCCGAAATGTATCCGAATTCCGTTTGAGTGGATTTGAGGAACTTTCTGCGGACCGGCGTATTGAAAAAGAGATTCCTGACGTCAATCTGCGTTCCGACGGGGCATCCGCACGGAGTCGGCTCCTGGTACTCCCCGCCCTCAACACGCAGTTCCATCCCGCTGATTTCGCTTCCGCTTTCTCTCGGCGCGGCTTCGCCAACTTTGGGTTTAACGCCCGGATTGACGCGGCTGCGGACCGTCATTTGGCTGATTTCCGCGATACTCGCCATCGCTTCACCGCGAAATCCCATCGTGCGGACAGTGAAAAGGTCGTTTTCCGTTCGCAGCTTGCTGGTCGCGTGACTCGTGACCGCCAAAATCAAATCTTCCGCGTCCATCCCGCACCCGTTATCGGAAATGCGGATCAATTCACTCCCGCCTTTTTCGATCACGACATCGATTCGGGTCGAACCGGCATCAATCGAATTTTCCATCAGTTCCTTCACGACGCTCCCAGGACGTTCGATTACTTCTCCCGCCGCGATTTTGTTGATGAGATTTGGAGAAAGACGCTGAATTCGAGCCATTTTAAGTGTCCAAAAAAGTTGCTGTGAATGAAAGGATTTTTCACCCCATGAATTGAAGGGGCAATCCGGGAATTAAGTTTTTGATGACGGAATCCGGGTTCAGGATGAACCTTACCCCGCGTTTGGGCCGTGCGGAATTTGGGGGCAAGGCTGAACTTTAAACCTCATTGAAATCAGAGTTTAAGGTGGAGCCGGAACCGGAATCGGTACCGGAATCTGAATCGGAGCCGGAACCGGAATCGGAGCCGGAGCCGGAGTCAGGGATTGAATCGGCCTCGGATTCCGGAAGGATTTCAGAGACATGGCGGTCGAGCGAATCGAGGAAACGGCGGACTCCGACATTTTGATCTTCGGGAACTTCATTTTGCGGCGGGAGGCTCGCGTCTTCCTTCACCCTCTCAATGAAAGCGGCGGGGTATGCCGCGAGAGAAGGCTTTTCCTCGACTGGTTCACGGGCCGGCAAGGATTCCTTCCCGAATTCAGCCATGAGGACGAGATATTTCGCGCTTCTGGAATGAGTTACGGAAGTTCTGGTTTGGGGGAATTCGGTGAGTATCCACGCCGCGATCCAGCAACCGCAGGCACTCAGAGTGAAACCGAAAATCAATCCCAAAACGCGATTCCAGGCCCCCAGCCGCCTTTTCTGAATGAAGGTTTCCAACGCGTTCATCAGCTGGTAAATGATCATCGACGTCAAAGCGAAAATGACGAAAGAGACGATACTGAGCATGAGACGGGTTGGTTCCAGATCGAAAAACTGAATGACGCTTCCCCGGAAACGATGGACGGACAAAACGCCGAGAGAAGTGGCGAGAAGGACCGCCAGGGAGGAAATGAACCCTTTACTCACTCCCCAAAATGAGCCGAGAATGAGAAAAACGATGACGACCAAATCAAAATAATCGCAAGGAGTCATTTTTTCACCAGCTCCTGACTGTCAAGCCAAATCGTGACGGGGCCGTCATTGACCAGTTCAACTTCCATCATCGTCCGAAAACGTCCGGTCTCAACGTGAAACCCCTTCTTCCGTAAATAATCCACAAAAATTTCGTAAAAACGCTCCGCTTTTTCCGGAGGAGCCGCGTCCGTGAAACTTGGACGCCTTCCTTTTCGGCAGTCAGCGTAAAGCGTGAACTGACTCACGACCAGGATTTCCCCGCCGACATCGGCGAGAGAAAGATTCATTTTTTCGTCCTGGTCCTCAAAAATTCTCAGGCCCGCCATTTTGTCGGCCAAAGCCGTCAGGTCTCCCTCGGTGTCAGCAGCGGAAACTCCCAAAAGGACGAGGATTCCATTGCCGATTTTCCCGACGGTCTCTCCCCCAACGCGGACACTCGCCCGCGAAACTCTCTGAACGCACGCTCTCATGGCTGTTCCCGCTTTCTGTTTTCTTTTTTTCCCGCGGGCTGCCAGTCGCCCGCTTCCATCGTCTTCACGGACGGCTCAAGAGCGCGAATGTCTTCCCGCGAAAGCTGAAATTCCTTCACGAGATGCTTCATTCCCTGAAAGATTTCAATTCGGCTCCAGGGCAGATTGGTTTCAGGTTCGCGCGGAGTATGAAGGAAAAGGTTGAGGTCAATCCCGCACTCTTCCAGCGCCTCCCACCAAATCTCAGGCTTGAACTGATCGCTCCAAGAATCAAAACGCGCTCCCTTTTCCCAGGCGCGGAGGATCGCCTTTCCTAAAGTCCGGTCACCGCGGCAGAAAACGCCTTCGAGCAGACTTCCGTTGATTTCATGGTACTTGATCTGAATCCATCCCGGGAGTTTCCGGCAGCGAAGGTAACGCTGGGCGCGCGTCAGGTACTCCCTGTCCGCCATTGGGTACCACTGGAGAGGCGTCTGCGGTTTCGGAACGAGATTGGAGACGCTCACGACAATCGTCGGGAAACGGCCGGAAACTTCCTTGCCGAGATTCCCAATCTGCCGCGCCAGCTCAATCATTCCGTCAATATCTTCCGCGCGTTCACCCGGCAAACCAATCATGAAGTAAAGTTTCACCCTCTGAAACCCGTTCTCAAACGCGATTCGGCAGCCGGCCATCAGATCCTCATTGGTCACGCGCTTCCCAATGACACGCCGCATGTCATCGCGCGCGGCCTCCGGAGCGATCGTCAGCCCGCTGTGCCGTTCCGTGGAGAGCGTCTCGCCAACTTCCGCGAGATGCTTGTTGACGCGAAGGCTCGGGACGGAAATGGCCACGTCCTTTTTGGAGAATTCGTCCCGCATTTCCGTGGAGAGTTTCTCGAACCAGGGATAATCGCTGGTGGAAAGAGAAAGGAGCGAGATTTCACTATGGCCGGTATTCGCGATCGCGGCTCGGGCACACTCCATGATCGCCTCCGGCTTTCTCGAACGCACGGGCCTGCGAATGGGATTACTCTGGCAGAAACGGCACTGCCACGGGCACCCGCGCATGATCTCAAGCGCGATTCGGTCCTGAACCGCCTCCACGTTCGGCACGATTGGGCGAGTCGGAAGCGGGACGGAATCCAGCTTCTCCAAAACCGCCTGGCGAATCACTCCGGGAATTTCGTCCGATTCCGGATAAGGAATTTCCAGACCGTTTTCCACGCGGCAAACGTAACAGTCTGGAACGTAAAGCCAGGGGAATTTTTGAGACATTTTCCGCAGATTTTCGCGGCGGGTACTCCCCTCCACACTCTGAAGCGCCAGCCACTCCTTCGCCATCTCAAGGTCCGCCTCTTCACCGTCACCCATGATGAACGCGTCGATGAAATCACTCATCGGCTCAGGATTCTGAACGCAGGGACCGCCCGCGACGACCAAAGGATCCTTCTCGCCGCGATCCTTTCGGTGAAGGGGAATCTGGCCAAGTTTCAGAATCGTCAGGACATTCGAGTAGGCTAATTCATGCTGAAGGGAAAATCCAAGCACGTCAAAATCCCTCAACGGCGTGGTCGTCTCAAGAGAACAGAGCGGAAGATCGTGCTCAAGAAGCAGACGCTCCATGTCGCGCATCGGGGCAAAGACTCTTTCGCAGTACCAGTCCGGATCACGGTTAATCGCGGAATAAAGGACCTGAATCCCATGGCAGCTCATCCCAATCGAGTACGTGTCCGGGAATGAAAGACAAAATCTTCCCTTGACTCGCGCGGGATTTTTGACGACCATATTCAGCTCGCCTCCAACGTACTGACCGGGAGTCTGAACCTGCGGGAAAATCGTGTGACGAAGAATTTCAGCGTAATTCATGGCAAAAAAACAAACAGGAAACGGAATCAAAAAATACGTTAAATCAAGTATAGCAGATTTTAAGGCGTTTGGCTACCCCCACCCGGAGCTTTTTCAGATGATTTTTCCAATTTCCGCCTCAAAACCGCGGAAAAGAATCAGGGAACCCGAACCCCCGTTCGAACCCGACCCATTCCGCGCGTTTTCGCCTCATCAAAAAAAAGCGGCGTCCCGAAAGACACCGCCTGTTTCTGACTTAAGTCAGTCCGCGCCGCGAAACGCGAACGGATCAGCCGCCGAAATCGTCGAAGTAAATGTTCTCACGCTCCACTCCGAGGGAATCGAGCATCTTGCAGACCGCGCTGGTCATCATCGGCGGGCCGCACATGTAGTACTCGCAGCATTCCGGCGCTTCGTGGTCTTTCAGGTACTCGTCGTGAAGGACCTGATGAATGAAGCCGGTCGGGCCAGTCCAGTTGTCTTCCGGAAGCGGATCGCTCAGGGCCAGGTGGAAACTGAAGTTCGGGAACTCCTTTTCCAGAGCGCGGAATTCGTCGTCGTAGAAAACTTCACGCAGGGAACGCGCGCCGTACCAGTAGGAGATTTTGCGGCCGCTCTTGAGACGCTTGAGCAGGTCGAAAATGTGCGAGCGGAGAGGAGCCATACCGGCACCGCCGCCGACGTAGACCATTTCCGCGTCGGTGTCCTGCGGGAAAAATTCGCCGTACGGACCGCTGATGGTCACTTTGTCGCCCGGTTTCAGGCTGAAAATGTAGGACGACATGATTCCCGGAGGAACGTTCATGCCGCGCGGAGGCGTCGCGATTCGGACGTTGAGCATGATGATGCCCTTCTCTTCCGGATAGTTCGCCATGGAGTACGCGCGGAGATTCGGTTTGTCGACCTTCGAGACGTAATCCCAGACCTTGAAACGGTCCCAGTCGGGATGGTATTCTTCGTCGATGTCGAAATCTTTGTACGCGACTTCGTACGGAGGGCATTCAATCTGAATGTATCCGCCGGCCTTGAAGTTGACTTCTTCGCCTTCCGGGATCTCAAGGACGAGTTCCTTGATGAACGTCGCGACGTTTTTGTTGGAGCGGACGGTGCAGACCCACTTTTTCACGTCGAACACTTCGGCCGGAACGCGGATCTTCATGTCCTGCTTGACGGCGACCTGGCAGGAAAGACGCCAGTGGTCGCGCACTTCGCCGCGTGTGAACTGGTCTTTTTCGGTGGGGAGGATGTCTCCGCCCCCCTCAAGGACCTGAAGCCGGCACTGACCGCACGTTCCCTGCCCGCCGCAGGCACTCGCGACGAAAATATTTTTGGACGCCAGCGTCTGGAGGAGTTTACCGCCGGCCGGCACCGTAAGCGTTTTGGATGGATCGTCGTTGATCTCGATCTTCACGTCTCCCGTCGCGACGAGGAACTTGCGCGCGATCAGAATCGCGCAGACCAGCACCATCACCACGCCGGTAAACATGGCAACGCCAAGCCCAATCTGCTGACCGGAGGAAGCGGCAGCAAAAATGAATACCTGGTTACTCATATTTTAAACCTTTGATTAAGTGTGAATTCTTTTAAAACCTGATTGAACCTGAATCGGCTCACGAACGCTCAGATGCCGC
>JAFQUP010000136.1 GCA_017408405.1 Thermoguttaceae bacterium | reverse complement strand
TTTTCTTCAGGTTTTAGCGGCTGGCGGCGGTTTGACACTTTGTTCCAACCCTTCCGCTCTCTGGGCGGCACCCGTTTCATCATTTGAGTCGGCCTGCCACGAGGCCGGATTTGATCCGCGGAAGAAAGGAAACTCTTTTTTCGTCATTGGAGCGGACATTCACTATTCACTGGACATTCCGAAGCAGCCGGAAGCCTTCAGGACCCTGCTTAGAGAATGTTCAGGGATGGATCCGCGTCCGGAATTCGTCGGAGTATTGGGAGATTTAATCTGTTCCCGCTCACTCGGTTTCGGAAATAATGGAAACGAAAAAGCGGCGTCGGAAGAGCTGGCGCTGCTTAAGTCGGACCTTGATTCTCTCGCCGCAGGACTTTCGATGAAGCTCATTCCCGGCAATCATGACACGCAGCCGCGTGAGGAGGACTCAAAATTCTGCTGCGAGAAATTGGGGATTGAGCCATACCATGCGTTTCAGGCCTGCGGCGCGTATTTTCTTTTTCTTAACGGCGGGCATGACGCGTCACTTTCGCGGAATCAGGCGGAATGGATGAAAGCGGAAATTGCCCGGATTCCGAATGACGCGACGCTGATTCTGGCCGTCCATCAGCCTCTTGGGGTTTCAAACGAGCGAGGATTCGCGATGGCGTTTCCGGAACTGCTCGCAAACCGAACTGGGGAAACGATTCTTCTGGCGGGGCATGAACACCACGATCAGGAGAACGTTTTTCGTCTTCCCAAAACGTTTCTTCATGAATTTGTCCACGTTTCGTGTGCCGGCGGGTGGAAACGCGAGGGCTGCGCGTACTGGATTTACTGCCTGAGCGCGGGAAAACTGACGGCGCGCATCCGTCGAAATCCTGATGGAACGTTTTCCGCGCTTCCCGCGTTCAATCGTTTACCGAACGAGATGACGGGAAGTATTCCGCAGCCGTTTGAGGCGTTTTCGGAAGATGATCTCCTGGCTTGCTCCTTCATGGGATTTGACGGAATGAACGTTCATTCTCTGACTGGGGCGGATTGCGGAAGTTACGTTTTTTACCTGAAGGAAATTACGGTCAGCCTGACCCCGGCATCCGTGCCTCCGGAGGCGCGGCGCATCGCGATTCTCGGACGGCTCGCCTCTTCATTCAACGGAAAAGTTCCGGAAGATACCGCGCGGCATGTCTTCGTTTCGGATCGTGGTCAGCGCAAAACGGAAATCCGGTTCCTCGAAAAACTCCCCGGAGATCTTTTCATTTATGAAATTCCGGACGAATTTCGTTCTTGCGAATCGATTCAGGTTCATATTGAGAGTTTCGGATTCAAGGCGAACGACGTTTTTGCCGGATTGGCTTTCGTTCGGTAAAAGCCGTCACGAGAAAAAGATTGAACCGGGGGTCTTCGGTTCCCGGTTCATGCTGAAAAAACGATTTTCACGCGGTTTTCCCAATTTCAGATACGCTCAAAGTCATCTTTTCCGTGCTTGCAGAGCGGACAGATGAAATCGTCGGGAAGGTCCGGCGTGTCGGTAACGTGAATGTGGCCGCAGATTCGGCATCGGAAACGGAATTTTCCGTCATCAGCAGTCGCGACGGGAGCCGGTTTCGGTTTGATATTCTCGTGATAGTAAGCGTAAGTGGCACTCGGCAGAGCGGGATCCAGCACGCGGGCCTCCGTGACTTGAGCGATGAAAAGCGTGTGCGACCCGAGATCCTGGGAGGAAATGACTTCCCCGGAAAGGAACGCGTTGGCCCCTTCCGTCCAGTAGAGAATTCCGTTTTCCGCGCGCGGGGCGTTCGTGCCGTAAAATTTCATGGCGTTTCTTCCACTTTGGAAACCAAAACGCTGAAAAGTCAGGAATGAGGCGTTTTCGGCAAGAATACTCACGTTAAATTTTCCCGTACGGAGAATCATGTCGTGCGTCAGATTCGCTTTATTCACCGTCACCGTGACGCGGCACGGCTCGTCCGTGACCTGCGCCAGAGTATTGATGACGCACCCATTATCCTTGCCGTTTTCCTCGGCACAGAGCACGAACAGTCCGTAACTGATTTTGAAAAGAGTCTGTTTGTCCATGGTTTGGGTAAAAATGAAATGATGAAATTTAACGAAAAAAATAAATAATTTACGCGAATAAATCGCACATCGCGCGCGAAGGAACGCTTTTGGGAACGAATCATTCAGGCATTCAATCATTCGAGAGCTTTCCTGATTTCCAGAAGCACTCACGAAAACGTTTTCAAAAAATCATTTTGGAAGATTTTTCATGAAATTTAGTCCCGAACACGCGTTTTTTCCGTAATGGCCAGCGGCGCGTCATAAACGGGAATAATTCGGAGGATGAGCGTTCCGTCCTTTCTCACGATATTTTCAGAAGGAATCTGGAAAATCCTTCCGGAAACGATGTCCACGAGGACTGGTTCGTTTAAGAGGGCATCGCTCATGGAGAACTGGATTCTTCGGGCCGTGTTCGACTCGGAAGGTATTCGTCTCCCATCCCAGAAAACGATCAAATCCTGTTTTCTTTCAGAATCACGGTAAGCGAAGCAGGTGACGTTTGGTATTCCGGCAGAGTTCTTTTCGTCATTGGGTGAAAGTTTCGCGAGTTCCGGCTCCATTTCTTTCACTTCCGGGACAAAGTCTTTTCTTCGCGCGAGCGAAAGGTCAAAGATTGAGGCAATGTTTTGAACCGAATAGTACGCCATTTTGACCTTGGCCAAATTCCGTTTGTCGTTGATTTTCAGAAGGCCTTTTCGGTTGATCTCACGTCCGGTATGGTCAAAATCGCAAATGGTGAAGATTGAGGAGATGACGTCATTCCCCAAGTCACCCAGCATTCGGCGGCAGTCCCATTTCGCTTGAGTCAACTCGCTCCATGGATAATTCGAAAGCGCGAATTTCCGCGCCATTTCCGAGGGGCAGCCGTTTTCACCCTGCCAAAGAATCAGTTTGTGCCCGTAGGAATTCACCAGCTCCTGGAGAGCCTGAACATTTTGGTAGGAAGTGTCCGGATTGCGCGCGTATCCGTGGTAAATGAGCCAGGTGAAAAGCTCCATTTTTCCTTCACGCTGAAAAACGTCCAGGCATTCTTTCGTGAATTTCGGACTGTTCGTCGCGAGTGAGAGCGCGCCGATTCGGGCGTCCGGAATGATTCGCTTGATGATTTCCGCCGTCCGAATGTTGAACATGGCGATTTCTTCGGGAGTTTTCTTTTTTCCCGCGGTATACTTCCCGGAAATATCCGGCTCATTCCACATTGCCCAGTCACGGACTTTTCCGCGGTAGCGCAGCGCGAGCTGAGTCACCCAGCGGTCCCAAGCAGCCAGTCCTTCCTCTGAAACGGGAAATCCGGCGCCAAGATCCCAGTCACCGCCGCCTGGGTAGATTGGGTTGCCGTAATCGGTCTCAAGAAAAATTTCCAAACCGCGGGCAAGAGCGTCGTCAATGATTTCGTCCAGCCACGAAAAATCGTATTGGCCGGGTTTCCGCTCCGTTTTCGCCCAGCCGGCCTGAAGACGAATTTTTTTGATTCCCAAAGGCGCGACGTAATCGCGGTACGTGCTCCAAAAAATGAAGTCGCGGTCAAGCGTTTCGCAGCCAAGCGCCCAGTTTTGGCCATGAGCAATCTCCGTGACTGATTTCTGTCTCACGGTTCCCAAAAGCGTCCATGGTCCCGGGGAAAAGGTCGTCTGAACGCGGGAATCCGAATAGTCAATCATCTGCCCGAAAAGCGTCTGGAATGCGAAGAACGGAAGCAGAACGAAAATCATGACCGAAAACAGGCGGGGGAAATGATTGGGCAGCCGTTTGGGAAACGAAGCTGGCAGGCGATCGGGAGATGAATTAAATAAAAACGTGGAAAGATCCGATTCAGTGTTCTTCATGGAAATACCTGGACAAAAGGAAGGAAAAGCCGAAATTCGACTCAATATGGATCAATACGTAAATTTAACTGGACACGCGCATTCCGCCACGGGCCTGAAATTCGTGAAGTTTGGCGGTCACGAACCCAAACGCGTGACCGCGCCAAAAAGAAAGTGCGCGGGAATCAAACGAGAATCAATCCTGAGTACTTTCCAGAAACTCCCGCAACAGGGTCAGTCATTGATTGAAGCGGCCTTTCCGTCAGATTTTTTTCCGAGGTAAGAGTTGATTTCCGTGTCAATCGAGTAAGAGACGCGGTGCGCGGAACCGTCGCACATGACCATTCCGAAAGCGCCGGCGTGGGCACTTCCAAACGGATGTCCCACGTCATATCCGCTTCGGTCCTGAAGCGGGCGGTACGAATTATCATTGTTCGTCTGGCGAACGTTGTCGTTGTCCGCGCCGACGTATGGTCCGTGGTCGTCGCCGTTAGCGTAATTGGAGGAGGGAGTCGGTTCGTATCTGTCAGGAGTAAGGTACTTCTCTCCATAGAGATACGTGTTGCTGGTTCCGTCACGGATTTCACCGAGCTGGACAGCGCTTTTGAAGTCGGTAGTTCCCGTGATGGTGTGGCTGACGGTCATCGTCTGTCCCTGCTCGTAGCTGGAAGGATAGCCTGAAGTATAGTATCCGTCGCCGCAGGCTCCGGCATAGTCAATCTTCGCGCTCACTCCGCCGAGATCTTTGCAGTTATTTGTGTAGGCCCAGCCATAATAGGTTTTCGCCATACGGCGCGAGGGGCAGTTGAAATACGCGATTGGCGTTTGCGCGCGGACCACGTTCGCGTCTTTAATCGTATTATCCGCGATTTTGTTTCCGTCGCCGCCGAGCTGCCAAAGGGATTGGAGTTCGAGGAAAGGGAGCAGGGAGTAGACCCAGTTTCCGGGCTGTTTTTCTCCAAAGCCAAAATCGGGGTCGCCTTCCCAGTACGCCCGCCAGCCGCCAGACGGAAGGCATTTCGCGGAACTTTCATGATTCAGCGCGGCAAGTCCAAACTGTTTCAGATTATTATTGCACTGCATCTGGCGGGCAGCTTCACGCGCCTGCTGGACAGCGGGCAGCAAAAGTCCGACGAGCATTCCGATGATGGCGATAACGACGAGAAGTTCCACGAGCGTGAAGGCACGGAACTGTCGAGAAGTACGGCAATTCAAGTCGCGGCTGATTTTTTGGATTCTTGCGGAATTTGACATGAAGTCCCCCCTGCTGGATTTGGTTTTCAGTAGTTTACGGGATTTTTATTAAACGAAAATTTCGGCAGTTTCGTTAAGCGGAATTTCCTGAACGCGGTCAGAAAACCGTATCTGACAGAAATCTTCCCCCAACGGAATTTATTATAGTCGAAAAAAGTAGAAAGTAAAAGTCTTTTATCTTAAAAAAAACCAAAAATCCAGAAAAATATTAAAAATTTAACGAATTTGACGACATTCACGTGCTTCAGATCCGCTCCGGAATTAAATCGCGAGACTTAAGGGAAATTTGACGCGGAAATTGGCAAGAGACGGATTTGGAGAGCACGGAGAGGGAGAAAGAGAGGCAGGGCCGAAAAAAGAAAAAGCTCCTGAAACGTCGAAGGATTCAGGAGCGTGAAATGGCGGTTAGTTTACGGAGCAAGGCGGAACGCGTCCGGATTTTCGCAAAGGGCGGCGTTCGTGATTTTCAGCGGCTTGGCGTTTTGCGGCGAGAGAATGAAAATATGGCGTCCCGCGTTAAGCGAAAAGGGCCGATTGGGCGCGCCTCCGTAGGTTCTGGTTCCGACGTTTCTCCAGATTTCGCCGGCCTCTCTCGGAGCGAGGGAGACGCGCTCTTCATTTCACCGCCGTCAAGCTGGAGCCATCTCCAGCGGGATCCCTCAGCCGTTCCGCGGGCAAAGAGCCAGTATTTTCCATCACGCGGGACATTAAACTCGAGTTCCGACGCTCCATTTTCCAAAGCACGAATTTTGGCGTAAAGAGCGTCTTTTCGGACTTTTTCTTTCAGTTTGGCGTTGCCGCGAGAATCAAGCGTGACGGAAACGGGTCGGGAAAACCCGTCCGGAGCGCGAACGAGGAAAGCGCCGCGGTTCAGACGCGCGTCCGTGACCGCTTCCTGAACGGGTTCCACCGTCAGAACGAGAGGTTTTCCGGGACGGATGATTCCGGAAGAGGGCGTAACGCGGAAAAACGCGGCGGCATCAGGCTGAACGATTCGGAATGGTGAATCTTTTTCGGCAGTCAGAATTACTTTTCGCGCGGAATTTTGGTTTTCCGTCAGCTCAACGCGGGAAACGCTGGTTCGGAACGGAATCGGACGAAATGGAAGTACGTCGATTTTCGTTCCAGGAACGATCGCGCCCAGGTCAGGCTTTTCGAGCGGGATGAAATTTGGGACGAAAGTTCCGGCGGCTTTTCCCGGCGAATCCGCGTCAAGAGCGAAGTTCCCAGACTTCGGCTCCGTGAACAAGGCATCGGCGAGAATGGAGTTTTTTTCCTGTCCGATACTCCGAAGCCATTCGAGTTCCTTTTCGCATTGAGGCGAGTAGAGATTCCAGTCAAAATCGCTTCTCAGATTATCGAAGAAGGATTTTGAGGCGGCCGAGGCGTTCTGCGAGAGATTATTTCTGGCAAAGGCTTTGAAGGGACGAGTTGGCGCGAGGGCAAGGTATTCCTCCCTGGTTCCGCCGGGACTGCTGAAAGAAACAGAGTGGGTGAGGATCGTGTTGGCGATAAAAAAAGTCGGAGCGGCACCAAGATTCTGGTAATTGTTTTTGAAGCCGACTCCAACAAATCCGAATTCGTCGCCAGCGGCACAGAAAAGATTCTGCCAGAGATAGGACGGGCCTCTCCGGCATGGCGCGGTACTCACTCCGCAGAGGTGCCCCTCCGTAAGATTGAAAAAGAAACGGCAGTTGATCTGTCCTCCGTCCAGCTCCATTCCGTCGTCGTTTCCAAAGGCAAAGTAGTTTCCGGAAATTTCCGCGTCACGTCTAACGCTTCCAGAATTGCTTCCGTTTCCTTGACCTTCAACGGAGTCATTCCAGCGGTGAAGATCAGAGCCGATGAAATCATTCCAGCGGAGACACAGACCAGCAGTATCGCCGACGAAAACCGCGTTTGGGCCTGAAGGATGCGAGTAAAACCAGCTGTTGGAGGTTCCGCGCGGGTCATGAATGAAGCAGCGCTCAACCAGAATCGTTTCCGAAGAGATGATTCGGATTCCGCAGTCATTATTCAGCGCCTTTCCGTTTTCGTAAAATTTCCCGTCCAGATCGGGCCGATGCTCTCCAACGCGTCCATATCCGGCAATATCGCAATTAAGTATTCGAATATTTTTTGAGTTTTCCAGCTCAATTCCATTCCGGCGGCCGCCTCGGACAGTGAATCCGTCAAAAATGATGAATTGGGAATCGTGAAAGCGAACCGCGCAATCCGCTTTCGTTCCCGCGTCAAGGATGAATCCGGGTTTGGGGACGTAGCGGACAAAACCTTCCTCCTCGGAACCGGTTTTCGGAGGAATGAATGGAATCGGACAGTTTTCTTCCGAAAGTTCAATCGTCTCGCGAATCCGGACGTTTGATGAGAGCGTTTTGAAACGTGAAGTCAGGCGTTTTTCATTTCCGTCATCATTCACGGTGAGCCGGATTTCGTATTCGGTCCCTTCTTTCAAATGGACAATGCTTCCGCGCAGCGAACGTTCATCCGAAAGGTAAACGGGAGAAAGCGCCTCCTGCCATTGGTCATCAGATGCCAGGCGGAAAGCGAGTTTCGCGCGACAGCCTTCCGCCGAATCCGCACGGCAGTTCTGAAGATAAACGCTGGCGGTTTCGAATCCCGGGACAATTTCCAAAGTCGTTTCAGGCGGTTTGGACGGAATAAAGTCCAAACGTTCCGGACCAAAGTAAATGTTGGAGAATTTGACTTTCTCTCCGTGGAATTTTTGCCGTCCGTCAAAATGGAAATGGAGAACGGCACGGTCCGCGTCCATGGGATCGAATACGATCCGAAAAGTGTCTCGGCACCAGCGATTTCGCGGCGAGTGAAATGAGTCAACTCGTTTCCCATTCTGAAAAAGTTCGAGACTCATCCAGCCAAATTGAACGAATTCAGCCTGAAGTTCCGCGGCGAATTCCATGAACCCATCCGGATTTTTTGGGAGAGGAACCGACTGGGTCAGGAGAAAGTCTTCGCCCACTGAAGCAAAACGCTCTCCCTGACTGCGAAGCAGATTGGCCCGGAATCCCGTGACAGATCCGGAATCGTCCTTCTCGAAATCAAGGTGAACGTTTCCGCTTTGAGTCTCCCATTCCATCATTTTACCGGGCGGAACGGGACCAAGGCGAAGATTCGAGAAAACGGCAGTCGTTCCGAGAGGGCGATCCGCGGCAAGACGGCAGAGAATCTGGATTGAGTCGGCTTCTCCAGGAGAAAAACGGATCTGAACGTCCGTTGGCCCCTTTCCGTTTGAGGCGGAAGAAACGCGCCGAAGCTCTTTTTTGTTCCTGAAAAACTTGACCTGAAGGTAAGCGGAACGGGGCAGTTCAGAGGCAACGGTCCCGCTCAGAAGCAGATCGGCGGAAGGATCGGCAACTGGAATATTTTGGGTCAACGAAGAATGATTGACATGATTTTTCACCAATGTCAGCTGAATGCCGCCAGGAATCCGCGCGGCCTGAATCAGATCATCCAATCGCCAGTCGGCAGGATGGCCCGTGTCGGAGTTAAGCCTGGCGAAATCGGCGTTTTTCAGCTCCAGCGTTTTTTGGGCTTCCAGACTGCCGGGAAGGAACAGAAAAAGAAAAAGGAGCAAAATTTTGAGTTTCATATTCGGAAAATACCTAAACGGAAAGGCGGGAAAGCAAGTCGCGAAGGAAACGCGCCGATTTTTTGCTTTTTGCTCAAATGAAGTGAAGAATCAGAATCGCGGCAAGCTGAATACCCAGAATCAGAGGCATTCCAATGACGAAATGCGCGTGGCGCGTTTTGTGGCGGAAAATCTTCATTCCGAGGATTGAGCCGATGCTTCCTCCCAAAATCGCGATGAGGAAAAGCGTTTTTTCCGGGGTTCGCCAGGAATTACTTTCAGCTTTCGCTTTATCCGCTCCCATGGAGAAAAAACCCATGAGATTCAAAACCAGAAGGTAAATCAGCGAGATAGTGTGCAGATTGTCCATAGTGTCTCCTTTCTCAAGTATTTTTGATGAAAATGACGACAAGAAAAGCCTTGCGCCGTTTCCCGGGCGCGTTTTCCACCCCCCTGAAACCTTCCGTTTTCGCGGACTGTTTCAGGCTCACATTGAGTAGATTATCTGATACGCGCCGAAATGTCAAGAGGCCGAAACGCTTTTTTCTTCATTTTTTTCAGAAATTTCTCCCCCCTTCCCCCAATTCAAGCCTCGCTCCAATGGCGGAGGCTGGGGCAGGGAAGAGGGTGAAATCGTTGCCGCCCCTTTACCGCGATCCCGTATTTTTCGGCACGAACTGAATCGCCTGACCGCCCGCGGCCCCGAGAGAAATATCAAGGACCGTCTCGGAATCGACCGTTATTTCACGGAGTCCAACGCGCGTTTTGGTCGGAACGTTCGGATCGTCAAACCAGATCCTGGCTTCGTATTCACGGCCCTCTTCCAGAAAATCCAGCGGAACTTTCAGCTCACGTGCCGAGTCATTCGTGATGGCACCCAGGAACCAGTCGGAATCCTTTCGGCGCGCAATGACGGTGAACTCTCCGATCTCGCCGTCAAGGACTTTCGTGTCGTCCCAGACTGTCGGCACGCGGTCGAAAAACTCCAATTCCGGCTCATTTCCGCACGATTCCGGGCGATCGTACCAGTAGACGAATTGGAGCGGACTGAAACAGATGACCGAGAGTGCCAGCTGGTGCGCCGAAGTAGTCTGAAGGCCGCGGCGTTTCGGGTCGGCTTTTTTCTCTTCCGGCGTGACTTTTGGGAAATAGTAGCAAATCGTATAGTCGCCCGGCCCCGCGACAAATCGGGTAAACGGCAGGTGCGTGTTCTGCGTTGCCGAGGGCATTTCCTCATTTCCGCGAATCCCTTCCTGCGTCAGGAAGTTCGGGTACGTGCGGCTGAATCCGGTCGGACGGTACTCGTCGTGGACATCAACCAGAAGATGATGCTCCGCGCATTTCCGGATCGCGCGGTGCATCCAGCTCGTCCAGTAAAAGGAACCGACGTGAACAAAACCGAATTTGATTCCCTTCAAACCCCATTTCTCGTAGAGCGGAAGCAGTTCGTCCAGCTGACGGTGAAGCGCGCGCTGATTCACGTAAACGAAGACGCCGATCCCTTTCTCTTTCGCGTATCGCAGGACTTCCTGAAGGTCCAGATCGCCGCGCGGATTGCGTCTCGGATCAACGGTGACAGTCGTTGCGTCCGAGGCCATGGAGTACTCGTAGCCGTACCAGCCGGCATCGAAGTGAACGTACTGAATATTGTGCGCAGCAGCGAAATCGACGAGTTTTTTGCCTCCCGCGGTGGAAAGCGTCGTTTCGCGCATGATTCGGCCCGGTTTGATCCATGACGTATCTCCGATCGCGCACGGCGGGTTCAGATTCAGGATCAGGTCATTATTCGCGAGAAACTCCTTCGAGCGTTCCGCGGCCATGATGATGTGCCACGGCGTGCAGAACGGCGTCGTGAGCTGGACATCCTGGAACATTCGGCACGTCACCGTGTTCGGTTTCTCCGGGTGGAGGACGAATTTCGTCCGAACGTAATCCACGACCTGCGCCTCCATCAGGCAGACGTGCGTTCCGTCCGGCTCGCGAAGCACCAGCGGTCTCTCGGCTTCCGACGGCCAGTTCTTCAGCGGCAGAAGCGAGTACGCTCCCTGCGCGTGCGCCGTGAACCAGGCCCGCGTTCCTTCAGGGAAAGCGTACTCGGTCAGATCCTGCCGAATGATCACGTCATTTCCGGATCCGTCGGGACGCTCAAGAAAATGGTACCGAAACGCGATTCCCTCATCGTACGCGCGGACCTCAAGATCCATCGGGATCCCGCGTCGGGTCAGGTGAATCGTTTTGCCGTGGAAACGGTCCCGCACGACTGCGCGTTCGCCAAACGGATTCTCCCAAGTCTCGTCTCTCGAAACGTCCGTGCTCCCCGCGGCCGTGAATCCGGAATCGAAGCCGGAAACGCCGAGTTTCGACGGAAGCACGACATCTTTTCCCTGAAAAGAAACCGCGTAAGAGAGCGTTTGATCCGCGCGGATCTCAAACCGAAACGTTAATTTGCCGTTCGGCGACGTGACCACGATCGGCTCTTTCGGCAACTCTTCAGAAACCTTCGGCTCAACCGTTCGTGGTACTTCTCCCATGATCGCTTCCGGAAACGGCAGTAATCCGAGAATGAAGAAAATGGGAATCATCCTCAAAATAAAAAGTGAATGGAATAAGTACTTCATGAAAACCTCTCGTTTCGTTTGGTTCAGTTAATTGAATCCGTTCGGGCTGGCCGGGTTCGGCCGAGGCTGGCCGGAGTTCAAGCGGGTTCGACCGGAATCCAGGCGGGTTCAACTGAATTCCGCGGAGTTCAAGCGGGGATTATTGGTTGAAGCGCGGCGAAAATCCGGTCGTTTTTTTATTTCGGAATGTCCATTTTTTCCGGAGTACCGGACGGTTCAGCAGTCTCTTTTTCCATGGAGTCAATGAATGAACGCACTTTTTCAATTTCGCGCTGGGGATTTTTCCACCAGTCCGGACTCCAAATTCGGTAAATGTTCCATCCTCTCGCGCGAAGGTACTTTTGGCGATGGTAGTCACGTTCCCGAACGGCGATATTTTTCGAATCCGCCCAACTTCCACACTCAATTCCGAGCAGGTATTTCCCATCTTTTTTAACCGCTAAATCAATTCGATAGCCGCCGACTCCAACCTGAGTCTCAATTTCGTACCCGCATTTGGCCAAATTCTCTTTAACCATATTTCGGAACAGCTCGTCAGACACTCCTGGATCGTCTTTTTTCAGCGTCGGATCAATGAAAGACCACAGAATCGAACGCATCGTTTCCTGGTCCCTCCGACTCACCGCGGCGGCATACTCAAGATACTTTTTAAAGATTTTCGGGCCTTCATTTTTACTTGATTCCACCTGCAGTTCGGAGGGGTCAAAGGACTGAACCAGATGAATTTTCCTTTTCGCGCGGCTGATCGCGACATTCAGGCGATTTTCACCTCCCGTTTGATTAAGCCATCCGAAATTATGCGCGAGTTTCCCTTTTTCATTCTGCGCGTAAGCAACCGAAAAGATGATCACGTCACGCTCATCCCCCTGAACACTTTCGATATTTTTGACAAAAAATCCGATGTCTTCGCCATCTTTCGTTCTCACGCGTTCCTGGCGGATTTGGGAAGCGAAAAGTTCATCCCGGAGACACTCCTCGTCAATCAGGTCCTCAATGAGATCTCTCTGGTTCGTGTTGAAGGTAATGATTCCGATGGTTTCCTCGTGCTTTCTTTCATTGAAAAACTTTTTGAGAAGTTCCACCACGTATTCCGCCTCTTTCAAATTTGAACGGTCTTTCCATTTCGCTCCCTGAATTCGATGAACCTCAATCGGCGGAGTGTCCGGCGTCTCAACATTCGGTGAGACATGGAGTTTTCCCCGGTAAAAAGCGTAATTTGAGAATTCAATCAGCTCGGAATACTTTGCCCGGTAATGGAAATTCAGAAGGACATCCTGATACTTGAATCTGGCGAGATCCAGCAAACTCTCCTCTTCCAGCGCGGCGGAAGTTTCCAGCTCCTCGGCATTCGCCCCGGCCTCCTCCGTATTCTCAATCCTTCCCGCGCCGAGACTTGAGGGTCTCAATTGCTTATGGTCGCCGGCCACCACAACCTTTTTCCCTCTCAAGATGGAGGGTAAACCGCGCTCAACGTACATTTGGGAAGCTTCGTCAAAAATGACCAAATCAAAAATACCTTTTTGAAGCGGAATAAGTTCCGAAACGACCTCCGGCGTCATGAGCCAAATTTTGACACTTTTGAAAAGCTCAAAATCAAATTTTTTGATAAATTTATTGACACTCCATTTTCGTTTGCTTTCCAGCAGACGCAAAATGTCCCCGCGCCGTTTTGACGTGACGAGTGAATTCATGCCGTCCGCCAAAATTTTCTGAACATTCTGCCGTGTCTTCTGCCGTTTATCCGCGAAAAAGCCGTCAAGAAGTTCAATATTGAAATCAAAATCACGAATGTTCTGGAAAACGTCGCGGTTTTCGGCCTCGAATTTTGTGATGTGCTCGTAAAGCAGCGCGCAAAAAAGAAAGGTGTTCAGCTCCGTTAAAGCCGCTTCGCAAAAATCCCGGATCTGAATTATCGACTCAAAATAAAGCTCTTCTTGCGGGGAAAGAGCGCTATTCGCGAATTTCAGCTCCTGAAAAACCGCGTAGTTCTCAATTTCGGCAAGAACCCCTTCCAGCTTCTTCTCAAGCAGTTCGGCATGCCGTTTTTTGGCGGTTCCGAAATACTGTTTCAAAATCTCATTGATCTTTCGGGAGATTTTTCTTTTGGTAAACCAGCCAAAAAGGAAATGAATGATTTTTTGAAAAAACGCGTCCCCGCCTCTCCACTGCCTGATTTCCTCCTCAAGTTTTTTCAGGGTATCCGACAAAACGCGAATGTCGATTGGAGTCAGGTTCGTGCGCAAGTCCTCCATCCACGGAGCGTTCCGGCGGATCCTGCGAAAAGTTTCAAAGTCTTTTACCTTTTCCGAATCGGAAAAGATTTGACGGCATCTTTCAAGTGAATCAAACTTTTCCGTGAGCAGAAGCGGATTTTTTCGCGAGCAAATCGAAAGCAGATTTTCCGCGTATCGTGAATCATCCGGAGTTCGCGCGGCACTTTGAAGATAAAGATCATGCGCCGCGATTCCCAGGGTTCCGGGAACGGTAAGTTTTTGGCAGAGATTTTCCAGTTTGGCAAATATCGATTCAATCTTTTCCGAAACTGGCTCTGTCTCGAGAAAAACATCTTGATTTTCAGGATCCAGGCCGACCATTTGAGCAAGCTGCTGGTAAAAAATGTTTTTATTCCCAACGTCATCAATCAAAAGCGCGTAGCGGGAAAGCTCTCCAAGCCGCGAATAAACGACATCCAGCGCGGTTTTCTTTTCTGAAACCATCAAGACCGTTTTTCCGTTGACGACGGCCTGCGCGATGAGACTGACGATCGTCTGCGACTTTCCGGTGCCGGGAGGACCCTGAATGACCAGTTTGTCCAGTACCTGAACCGCCGCGAGAACTCGCTCCTGAGAACTGTTCAGTTCATTGACGTAATGAAGATCTTTCTCGGAAATATGGAGTTCCTGACCGTTCGAAAGCAGAGAGACGTCTTCCTGCTCAAAATCCGCGAAATAGTCAATTCCATCGATATTCGTGAGAAGATCATTCAGAAGCGGGTTAATCTCGTTCGACTCAAGAATTTCCTCAAAATCTTTTTGAATCGAATTGGCGCAAACCGGGAATTTTCCAAGGACCGCGCACGGTTCAAGGTGAAGTTCACCTGGTTGGAATTTCGGGAATTCATCCGCGCTGAATTCCGCGAATTTGCGAAAAGGTTCATCGTTTGACTGAATCTGAATTCCCTGCTTTTCGTAAAAATCCAAAAGATCCGTAATGAAAACGTCCCTTTCACTGTCTTCCAGCGTATTTTCCGGAAGTGGTTTAGAAATCCCGTTAAATTTAAAATGCGCCAAAAGAAGCGCGCTATTGAAGAGAATGTCTCTTGAATAGTCAAGCGTCAGCTGAACGCGTGTTGAATTTTTGTCCGCGACCACGGGGAAAAGAGCCAGCGGTGCCCGAATACTGAAATCATCCGCAGACAAACGCCCAATCACAAATGGATACCCAACGTAAAGATCATTCTGCCCTTTGTCCCTGAGATCTTTCGTAACCTCACGCAAAAGCTGAACCAAAGCGCGATAAGCGGATGCCTGCGTTTTCGTCCTGCTCTTTTCAGAGTCCGCGCTCACTTCCGCCTCCGCGCTCTGTTCCTCTGAAATATCCGTTTTCTCTTCAGTTTCCCCGTTTTCGGCGTCAGGCAAATCATCTTCTCCGTCGGCATGAGGGGCTGGAGGCCGAACACTCGAAAAAAGAGCCCCCCCATTCCCGGCCCCTTCTTCCGGGTCAGTCTCGTCAGATTCCAGAGAATCGTCCGCGGCGGAAACATCAAGTGAAAAACCCGTCTCCCGCTCCGGATTTGAAGTTTCATCGCCTTCCCGCTCGGCGTCAGAAACCTCGCTTTTCATGAAATTCGGGTCCTGCATATCGCAGATGAGAACGGAATTCCCAGTTCCGAAGAGGAGTTTTTCCAATCCGGGAACGCCAATTCCAAAAAGATCAAAGGAAAATTTCTTCGCGAGCTTCGGCAAATAAAGCAAACGATTGCGCCGATTGATGTTGACGAGTTTCTTTTCCAGCTCCTTAAGCGTTTTGATGATTGATTCGGTAAGCGGAACCATTTTCTCCGCCGGAGTTTCAGAGTATTTCCGAATTACCTCCAAAAACTGCTCTCCGTAATTTTCGATGAACCCCTTTCCCACTCCGGGAATCCCTTCAAAATCAGTCAATTTCTTGGGTTCAAGTGAGACGATCTGGAAAAGAGCTTCGTCATCGCAAACGACCGGCATCCTTCCCTGGCTGATTTTTTCCACTTCCTTAATCGTCTGGCGAAGCTGACGTAACGCGTTAAGCAGTTGGTAATTCATGGCAATTTTCTTTCCGCGGCAGAACCCAAAGTAAACCAGGTTCTGGTTCAAGGATGATCAACAAAAGGACAAAATGACAAATGAATGAAGGACCGAAAGAAGAAATGAAGGACCGGAAGGAAATTCCGTACCCGCGTTTTTCCATTCCGGCATTTAATAGTGCTTTTCGAATTTCTCCCCAAACACTCATTAACTTTTTTTCAGTTTAAAAAACAAAAAACAGATAAAATTCCGCAATTGGAGATTCCGTTCATCCCAAAGCCCTTTCGGGAAGATCTCAAAATGGTTTCCAGAGAAGAAAAAGGCGGAAATTCGCGTTACTCTCCTCACTCAGGAATCCCCGCGGCAGCCTTCCGGCCCGAGGATGGCTGACCACGGATTTTCAGAATTCCTGCTTTCATGGTTCACCGCGAAAATTAACGAACCTCGTCGAGCTTAACGAATCGTTTCTCTTCCGCGGAGATCAAGGCCGCCTCAAGGATACGCTGCGTCTGGTAGGCATCCTCAAAAGTCGCCAGCGGGACAATCGGCTCTTCGCCATTAATGACCCGCAGCACATCATACGCCATGTTCGTGAACGTGTGCTCGTAGCCGATGAGATGTCCGTCAGGCCACCAATTTTTCACGTAGGGATGATCCGCGCCATGCGTGGACAAAATCGTCGTCCATCCCTGAACTCCCGCCGGAACGCGCGCGTCATAGTATTCCAGCTCATTCGCGCGGTCAAAACAAAACTTGATCGAACCTTTTGTGCCGTTAATCTCGAATCCATTCGTATTTTTATTCCCGGTCGCGCGGCGAGTCGCCTCAAAACTCCCAATCGCGCCGTTTGTGAACTTCGCGAGATAGAGAACGGCATCATCGACCGTCACGTCATCCCAGATTTCTTCCCGCGTGCCTTCGCACTGGTCAATCGTCATCCGCCCGGTTCCAGACTGCATTACCCGGCGTTTCTTGATGAATGTTTTGCTGATCGCGCCGCAAATTTCCTCAACTTCCACGCCCGCCACGAATCGAGCCATATCCGTCACGTGCGCGTTAAGGTCACCATGCGCGCCGCTTCCAGCTAACTCCTTCTTAAATCTCCAGCGCATTGGGATTTTCTCGTCGGCCCAGCCCTGAAGGTAAGAAGCGCGAACGTGAAGAATTTCGCCCAGTTCTCCCGCTTTGACGAGTTCATGCGCGTAAGCGACCGCGGGGCAGCGTCGGTAAATGTACCAGACGAAAGACGGAATCCCATGCTTTCGGGCGGCTTCCGCCATTTCTCGCGCGTCATCAAGCGTCGCGGAAATAGGCTTTTCGCAGCAGCACACTTTTCCAGCCTCCAATGCCGCTTTCGCGGGCGGAGCGTGCATGAAATTCGGCGTCACGATATCGACCAAATCAATTTCCGGACTCCGTACCGTCTCCTCCCAGTTCGTTGAAGCATTCCGCCATCCCCATTTTTGAGCGAAAGAAGACGGATTTTCCGTTTCCATCCCGTAAACCGTGTGCATTACCGGCATGAGTTCCGGATCGAAAAACTTCTGAACCTGTCCCCAGGCGTTCGAGTGCGAACGTCCCATGAATCCCTGACCAATCATCGCGACATTGATTTTTTTCGTCATCGTGTTTCTCCTTTTTCTCGCTATTTTTCCAACTCTTTCCCGGCGCGTTCCGACCATTCCAGCGTTTTTCCAACTCTTTCCCGGCGCGTTCCGGCCATTCCAGCGTTCGGCCAACTCTTTCCCGGCGCGTTCCGACTAACCAAACGTTTAGCCGCGAATCGGGAAAGGAACGCTTCTCGATTCCGGGGAATTGGGGCCTCAAAGATTGGGGTCAAAATAACTGCTGAGTTTACTGAATTTGAACAGATCCAATCCGTTCACATTCAACTTTTCTCACCAATTTCAATTAATTATAGAAAAATTTGAGATTTTGTCCACGGGTAGGGCAGAGGCATTACGAAAATTTCGTAAAAATTTCCGAAAAAGAAACGTCAGGGACTTTACTTTTTCAAGTCATCTGTTAAACTGAAAGAAACGCGTGAGAAAGTTCATTTTTCCCGCGGCTCAAATTCCCCCAAATCCAGCCCCTTTCATCAGGATCCACTTAAATGAAACGCCGTCACTTTAATCAATGCCTTGCCCTTTCCGCCGCGTCCGCCTTTCTCGGAAAAATTTCCGTTCACGCGCAAGCGGAATCATGGTGCCCCAAATTAACCTCAACTGTCCAATTTACCGGCCGGAAACTCGAATGGTTTACTCACGGAACCAAACCCGAATGGGGAGCGAAAGATCCCGCGCAAAAAGATACTTTCGCGATTCTTCATCCCAAAACCGGCACACCGAAAGGCCGACCGCTTTACGTCGTGCTTCACTCAGCCGGACATAGCGTCCAAAGCTGCCTTGAGTGCACAAAAACAAAAGGCAACCACGACATTTATCACGCGCCGGACGATTTCTGCGCGCTTTATGTTGACTGTGCGGCAAACCGCGGAACTGACTGGTGGTGGGGTGCTCTTTCCGCCCGCGAGATGCCGAATGAACAGAACGCGGAAAAAGCGGGTTTTGAGCTTTCTCCGTGCGAGAAGCGCGTCATGGATACCGTAAACTGGACGATTCAAACTTACGGAATCGATCCGAATCGTGTTTACCTGTGCGGCAACTCAATGGGAGGAAGCGGCACACTCGGATTAGGTCTGCGCCATGGAAATGTTTTCGCCGCCATTAAAGCGAATGTTCCTGCCGGCATCATGCACGCCGCCTCGCGAATGGGCTGGATTAACGAAAAGGGCGAAGCGGTCCCGACCGAAAAAATCCCGTTTGAAAAATTGTCCGAACCACCAATCTGCGTGGATTATTCCGGCACAAACGATAGCTGGTCATTCCGGCACGAACTGCTTTTTGACGCGATGAAACGTTGCCGTTACCCAATGATCGCGTATTGGGGAAACTATGGTCACGCGAATAATACGGAGAAAATTTGCCAGGTGAACGACCTGATTGAATCGTTCGACTGGCTTTCCATCAGAAAAAACGAAGCGTATCCGGTTTTCACCAACGCGGACTGCGACACGAAAGTTCCGTGGCCAAACGCGGAAAAGAGCGAAGAACCGGGACAGATAAACGCTTTTTTCCGATGGCAGGTACGTTCGGATTCCGCCAATTCTCTTGAAATGGATCTGTGGATCATCTCCAATGAGGAATTAAAATCCAAAATCTTTCAAGTGCCGTCCCGCGCGAAAGCGGACGTTTCACCGCGCCGCCTCCAAAACCTGAGGTTTCATCCCAATCAGAACGTTTCGTGGCGTTTCGGCAGTCAATCCGGAACGGCCAAAACGGATGCCCAAGGCTTACTCACGCTCAGGGACCTGACGCTGACGAATGAAAAGCAGACGCTGAAAATCTGGAAATAGGAATTCCCTTTAAGGAGATCTTGCCTCAATCAACCCCGGCGGGAGTTTCATTCCCGCCTTTTTGCTTCTTAATGGAAGAATTTGGGCAGTCGTTCCGAAAAACGCGCTCAAAAAGCTTTTCCTCCGACAACGCGATTCATTGATTCTCTTTCTCAACCGAAAGAACATTTTGAATCACGACGTTTTTAACGCGTTCCTTGCCCGATTCGTAAGTGACTGGTTCGCAATTCGGATTCAAATTAATGACATTGGAAATTACGGAATCCGTGAGAGAACCCGCGATCAGGACGGCTGCCTTCGCGCGCGACTGAATGTTGGTGAGGGTAATCGCGTACGTGTCGCCCAGCGGAGTGATTCCGCCCCAGTTCGGATTACTGTCGCCGATTCTAACGGTTGCCCTGTCCCGAACGCCGTCTTCTGGTGAATTGTCGATGACTCCATCCAAAATCACGTGGTGAATGCGGGTTCCATTTCCGTTAAGGAGCCGAATAATCTGGTGTCCTCCTCGCGAATGACTGACGATATTCCGAATCGTAATGTTCCAGATGTCATTTTCACGCCCGTCCGTTCTTGGGCCGCTGACTTCCGTTTTTTCCAGGAGTCCGTCTTCCCGAATCGGGGAGCGAATCGCCGTCAAAGCCACGGTATCGTCTCCCGTTCCACCCTGAATCGTGTCGATGACGATATCGTGGCATCCCTGCCGAATATCAAGCCCATCCTGATTCAGGAGCGGAAAACTTTTTCCATTTTTATCCGTAAGACGTTTTTCGGAAGCATCGAAAGTAATGTCCGTGATTTTTCCAAACGCGCACCTTTCAAAAGACATTGCCCAGGCGTGCGCGTCGCGAATCGTAATATTGCGGACCGAAAAGTGATTGACCCAGGCAAACAGAACGCCGATATTCCGCCAATCTCCGCGCTGGCTCTCCCCCTCCCTGCCGGCATCCGTTCCGTAGGTGCGTTCTCCAAGGACTTTGGCACTATCGCCCGTTGCTCGCGGGTCATCCGCGCCAATGAGCTCCGCACGGCCAACGCCAAGGACATGAACATTGGAAATCGCTTCAATCCCACTGATTCCAATGCCGCAATTGGCAGAACGAATGAAATTATCCCGGCACAAATTGGAAAGTTTGATTACGCAGTTTTCAATAATCAGCGTCGTGTTCGCCGGCAGCAGAATGGCGGAATCGATCAGCCAAAACGTTCGCGGCGATTTTTCGTCCGGCACTCTGGCTGGAATTCGGACCACCCCTCCCATTTTCGCGGAAGCGGCGACCGCCTGCGCGATGCGCTCCGAATCTGTCCCGGAATAGTAATTCGGGTCATTCGGCTCCGCGGCAAAAATGAAAACGGAAAACACTGAAAAAAACGAGCAACAAAGAAAAAACGAAAAAAGGCGGGTATTCATGAAATTTTCTCCTGAAGAATTAAACTCCGGGAACGTCCCAAAATCCTAAACGCTCTCCAATTCTCACCGGAAAGCGTCTTTTGAAATGTCCCTTCAATCTGAAAAACTGGAAAGAAAGTCTCTTTTTCTGAAAACGCGCGTTTTCTTCCGGGAAGTACCCATTAAGAAGAAAACGGCGCGGAACAAATTTTCAGCGCGAAATCACCGCTGGAAAAAACGAATGATTAAAGTTTCATACGGAGTGAGCGTCAGACTCGGCTCCGACAGAGTGAATTCCGTACGCGAAGGTTCATTACCCAAAAGAATCTCCGTATCAAGTGAGCGATTCTCTCTCAAAAAACTCTCAGGGAAATTTACTTTCGCCTCATGATCCGTAAAATTACTCATCACGAGCAGTTTTTCGACGGAATCAGGTTCCGGAGCGACGCGCAGGTAGGCAAATGTCTCCGGATTCTCCTCGTCCAGCGAAACATATCGCCCGGTGGTGACGAGCTCCAACTCCTTGCGCAGCGCGATCAGCTTCTGATAAAAACGAAAAACGGAATCCTCTCTTGAAAGCTGCTCTTTGGCGTTGATCTTTCGATAGTTTGGATTAACTCCAATCCACGGCGTGCCGGTAGTGAATCCGGCGTTTTGGGAATCATCCCATTGAATCGGGGTCCGCGCGTTATCTCTTCCGCGGAGTGAAATCAATTCGAGCATTTCGTCTTCCGTAAATGTTCCGTCCGCCGTGAATTTTTCCCAGGCGTTCAGACTCTCAATATCCCGAACTTCCTCGATGTCCCGAAAAGGATAATTCGTCATTCCCAGCTCTTCCCCCTGAAAAACGTAAGGCGTCCCCTGCATCAGATGGGAACAGGCCGCGATCATTTTGGCGGATTTTTCATGGAAAGGGCCTTCCGCCTCGCCAAATCGGGCAAAAATCCGCGGCTGGTCATGATTGGACCAGTAGAGACTGTTCCACGCGCGGCCAAAAAGATTTTTCTGCCAAAATCCCATGAGTTTTTTCAGAGCGCGAAGGTCGATTTTTCGATGCGTCCACTTAAACGAATCACCGCCGTCAAGGTCAAGGTGCTGAAACTGAAAAATCATGCTGAAAACCGACCCATCCTCATTCGCGAAAACCTCCGCGCGTTCCGGAGTGGATTCGGACATTTCCGCGACCGTCATGACGTTTTCGTACCGGGAGAGAACTTCTCGGTTCAATTCTCTCGCGAACTCCTCAAAATGCGGACCAAAAGCCGCGTAAGGACGAATGTTTCCGTCCATTGAGTCAGGAAAATTCGGGTCTTTCGAAATGTAGCAGATCGCGTCCATTCGGAATCCATCGACACCTTTGTCGAGCCACCAGCTCATCATCTCAAAAATTTTCCGCCTCAACGCGGGCGATTCCCAATTCAGATCCGGCTGCTTCGGCGAAAAAATATGGAGAAAGTAATCCTCGGAACCGTCTTCCGCCTGAGACCACGCGCTTCCGCCAAAAATCGCTTCCCAGTTATTCGGCTCGGCAAACGTGAAACCGCCGTGCCCGTCTGAAACCTTTTTTCCTTTTTTCCAAATATAGAAATCGCGATACGGATTGGGCTTACCCTCCAAATCCAACTCGCCGATTTTACTCTTAAGGAACCACGGATGCTCGCACGACGTGTGATTGACCACCATGTCAATCACCAGATGAATCCCGCGTTTATGCGCTTCAAAAATGAGCCTCTCAACGTCCTCCATCGTGCCGAATTCCGGAAGTATTTTTTGATAATCCGTAATATCGTATCCGTTATCGTAGTTGGACGAGGCGTAAAACGGGCAAATCCAAATCGTGTCGCAGCCAAGTTCCTTCACGTAGTCCAGTTTTTCAATTACGCCGGGAATATCTCCAATTCCGTCGCCGTTGGAATCGTAAAAACTCCGCGGATAAATTTGGTAAACGACACTCTTTTTCCACCAGTAGGGCGCGCGCTTCATTTTGCGAAAAACTCTTTCTTAAAAAAATCTTTCAAAACTCCGAATTCATTTTCTCGCTCGGCTTTTCGCGAGCCGCTGTTCACGCGGAAACAGAACGTTTCGCGAACCGCCGCCGATTTTCTGAATTTTACGGGAAAAAACCAACTCCTTTTCATTTTATCCGATTTTCAAATAATTCGCAAGTGATTCTGGACTTTTTCGAAATGGAAATTTAAAAATACTTCAATTTCTCGACCTGTCCCAGGCTGATTCTCGCTTAAATTCCTTGATTTGAGTAAAGCACACGCTAAAATTTCCCAAGGATTTCAGTTCGGGAACATTTCCCTCAAAAAACGCCCCGTCACGCTTTGAGGCCGGCGTGCGATCTCTTCGGGAGTTCCGACCGCGACGATCCTGCCGCCTGCCGTTCCGCCGCCGGGACCAAGATCAAGAACCCAGTCCGCGTTCCGGATGAGATCCAGATCGTGTTCGATGACGATGACTGTCGCGCCGCGGGAAATGAGCGTCTGAAAAACGCCGATCAGTGACCGGACGTCAAGGGGATGAAGTCCGATCGTGGGTTCATCGAAAATGAAGATGCTGTCCGCCTGCCCTCTGCCCATTTCGCTGGCGAGTTTCAGACGCTGCGCTTCACCTCCTGAAAGTCCCGGCGTCTGCTCTCCGGGCGTGAGGTAGCCAAGTCCAAGATTTTTCAGGACTTCCAGACGTCCGCGGACGGTCTTTAGTTCGGCGCACGCTTCCAGCGCACCGCTGACGTCCATGGCCATCAGCTCTGGGAGACTCCATGCCTTTCCCTGAGAATTCACGTACCGGATCCGGTGCGCTTCTTTTGAGTACCGGGAACCGCGGCATTCCGGGCACGGGATCTCAACATCCGGAAGGAACTGGACATCAAGGCTGATCGTCCCGCACCCGTCGCAGGCAGGGCAGCGAAGAGACCCCGTATTGAACGAGAAATCCCCCGCCTTGAGACCAAGCCGTTTAGCGTCTTCCGTTCGGGCGAAGACTTTCCGCAGTTCGTCATGAACGTTCGCGTACGTCGCGACAGTCGAGCGGACATTCTGGCCGATCGGCGAGGCATCGATGAGCTTGACGTGCCGAATTCCCGGCGCAAAAACGGAAACGATGTGTTCAGGGAGCCTTTTGCCGGCAATCGAGGCTTCCAGCGCGGGAATGAGGCTTTCGAGAATGAGCGTCGTTTTCCCGGAGCCGGAAACTCCCGTCACGAGCGTCAGCCGTCCTTTCGGGATCTCCGCTTCCAGAGGCTGGACCGTGTGGATGGCGGAGGTTGCGAGATGGATCGTGCCCAGGTCGAACATTTCGCTGGGTTCCGCACGTTTTCGGACGTGAACGTCCGCTTTTCCCGAAAGAAACGGCCCGATGAGCGACGCGGGAT
>JAFQUP010000135.1 GCA_017408405.1 Thermoguttaceae bacterium | reverse complement strand
TGATAATTTTTAACCGGTGACTATATCGTAAAGGCCCACCTGTTCCCATCCCGAACACAGTAGTTAAGCTTTCCGAGCCGATGGTAGTACTGCAAGTGCGAGAGTAGGTATTGCCGGTTTTTTTATTTTAAACGCCTGAAAATGGCGTTTTTTTGTTTCTTGCGCCGAAGAAAACACGGAGAACAATCCTCCGAATACTTCTAAGCCCTTTTCCTCTTAAATTCTCACTCTTAAACTTTTAGACTTTTAATTTTCTGGAAAAATACAGAGCAGAATACCAAGCAGAAATACGCACAAGATCGTGCAGACAAAAGTCAGAGCGGTAAATTCACATACCGCGGACAAATTCGCCCCTGTGCAGAGAGACCAAATTGCAGCACAAAGGGACGGGAGGATAAGGATCGTTAGAAAGAGAAGACATCCCTTTGAGAATCCGCGTTTTGGCGGTCCAGGAGGTGATTTTCTGATGATCTCATAAAATTCTCCCACTGTCAATGTTTGCGGCCACGGGCCGGATCGGTCGTCGTTATCGATGAGCGCGCACTGAAACTGCTCTTCGATCTCGCAAATGAACAGGTAGAGATCGTCGGATTCGATAATTATTTGAAACAGTTCGTCATCCGGCAAGAACCAGCCTTGGAGTCTTGACCAGGTTTTGTCATTCAGGATCGTATTGAGCCGCCGCCATTCGGCTTCTTCCACGCCGGCCATAGCCCATGCCTGGGCAGTTTCCGTCTCAGAGCGTTCTGCGAGGATGGCTTTCTGGAATTCTTCACATTTTCGGGTGTGTCCGAAGCCAAACCACCCTGATTTTGGCGGCAAATCAACTGCGCGAAGCGGAGGCATGATGGAAGTCCTTGGAATGGAAGCAGGAAAAAGTATTTCAATAAATCGTGAGGCGGTCAGGTGACCAGAATACATTCTAACAGAATCGATAAAAAAAGTCAAGCATTCCAATGGAAATTTAAGAAAAAACGAAACGCAATACACATAAAAACAGAACGGGCAGTGTGCCGAAACACGACTGTCCGCCCTGTCGAGGTAATGTTTTAGAGTTTAGCGGCGTTTATTTCTTCGCTTTGCGGTTTCTGCGCGCGACGCCGAAGACTCCCAGACCGCCGAGGATCAGAAGTGTCCGCGTCGTCGGTTCCGAAACGATCTCTCCTTTCGCATAAGATCCGAAAGAGGAGACACTTTTGTTCCTTTGATTTATAGTTTTTCATCTTTTTTTGTTTTTTCACTTTTTGTTCCCAGTTGGAAATGAAGAAATTTTTATATTAGAGACACCTTCCCTCTTGATTCTTGGCGATTTGTAGGGTAGAATTGAAAAAAAGCTGTTTTCCCTGCCAATTTCTGAATTTGAAAGGTTTTCCATGCGCTGTTCATTTTATTTTGCGGTCATTTTCGCGGCGGCTGCCGTATCTTGTCTGTTTTGCTCGGCCAGGATGACGTTGGGCACTCCGCCGTCGGCATGGTCCATCACGAGTATCCACCCGAAAACCGGGTCCTTCTTCATTCCGAGCGTCGCGCAGATGTTCGGGTGACGGAGTTTCCCGGTCAGGTCAAAAACACGGCGCACTTCGTCCATAGCCGAATTGTTTCCGCAGAGTTCCTTTGAGAGCACTTTCACGACGACCTTCTGGACCGCCTCACCACCAGAAAGCTCCTCCGCCAGCCAGGTCTCCCCCATCCCGCCTTCGCCGAGACGTTCCAGAATACGGTAGTTTTTGAACTCTCCGAGAAGGTATCCGGGAGCCAGAAAGCCAAACTGCGAGGCATCGTAATTCACGACTTCGGCGGGGAGCGCGGCCAGGGTTGAGAGGGAATTGATCGAGTAATCGGGGCTTTCGCTGGTCATGTTTCGACATCCATTAAACGCACTGATAAAATAATCAACGGAATTCCACTTTATTTTACTGGTTTCCCTATTATTTTCAAGTGCCAGAAGTACGAGAAATTCAAAAAATTTCAGCATAAGTTTCATCCCCACCGCTTGACAAAGGCACGCCCATAGGTTAGCATAAGAGTATTCGCGTAATTTTCCGGATGTACTTTTAATTTCCGATAGGGCACAAAAAATGACAAAGAACTTTTACCAAATTTTCAGAGTTTCGTTTTGCCTGATCTTTTGGGCGGTGCTGATTCCATCGGTCAACGCGCAGCAGACGTTTTGGCTGGACGAGATGGATCTGACGCTCACTCAGTGCGGCTGGGGAACGCCGCAGGTAAACCGTCCGATCTACGGCGACGTTTTCTCCATCGGCGGCGTAAAATTTGAACGCGGCATCGGCACGCACGCCTCGGGCGAGATCTGCGTTTCCAATCCGGCGAAAGCGGGAATTTTTCACGCGGAAGTCGGCGTCAGCGACCAGGAAAAAGCAGTTGGTCCGATGGAGTATCTCATCTACGCGGATGACGAACTGGTCTGGAAAAGCGGCGA
>JAFQUP010000134.1 GCA_017408405.1 Thermoguttaceae bacterium | reverse complement strand
GCTCAGATTGATCGCGTTGATGAAGCACTTCAGCCCATTCTCCGCGCCTGGCGATGAAAAAAGATACTGAAACACGACATCTGCCGTCGGCGGCAGTTCAAACGGAACCTTTCCAGCCATTTTCGCAGCCTCCACCTTTCACTTCCAAACGCTCTGCTCTCTGACTTTTTGATTATACCATAAAATTTTGAAAAGTCAAGAAAAGATTGGATAAAATTTCCATATTTTCAAGAGTTTAACAAACGAATTCTAAAGTTTTCTGACACAGGCTGATTCTTTTTGTGCGGAGTAACTGTCGGGGCGGGATTCAGAGATGTTTTCCATTCCTGGCCCAGGCTTTTCGTTCATTCATTTTCATCTGACATTCAGCCGCGATATCGCGAAGAATACATGGAATTTCAATATTGGTTTCCAGAGACCGCGTTAAGCCGAAAAACTTTTAGACGGTCTCTATTTGCTCCGCGGGCACTTCTTATTCCTCTTTTGGCTCGTTCCACCGTTTCAGAGCACGTTCAAAGGCACGGTATTTCGGCGATTTGGCGACATCTTCATCCGCGTACTGCACGAGTCCCCAGGATCCCCATTTGCTCCATCGTCCCGTCGAGGAGAAGTGGCAGAGAAGCCCGCCGCCAAGATCCTCCCATGCGCGAAAGTACGCGTCGTAGATCTGCCCCATTCGCGGCGACGCGTTAGCGGCCAGACAGACGGCGTTGAGTTCCTCCCGGTCATTTGCGCCCCAAAGCCCGACCAGATGCTGGCCCGCTTCGTAGCAGATGAGCGCAACCCCGTGTTCGTCAGCTATTTTCTTCTGCTTTTTCATCCATTCGACCGCGTTGGGAAGTTTCTCTTTTTCAAGGATCTCCAGCGCGCCGTCCACTCCGCGGGAAATGAATTCGTCAGCGTACTCTTTCGGAACGCAGTGCATCACATACGGCGCGATCGCCAGCGCGTCGGTGACTTCCGCGCAGTTGGAGAACGTTAAAAGCTGTTTGGAAACGTAATCATTCGCAGCCTGCGAAGCCAAAACGCGCACGAGACGGCCCTCTTTTTCGGGAAAGACCTCACGGAAAATGCCGAAGATCTCACGTGACCGATATGCCGTCCACGCCCATGCACGCACCCACGGCTTTTCGTCCGGAAGGAGTTTCGCCCCCTGTTCTTCCGCATACCTGCACTGCTCGAACTGGCCGTTCCAGACTTCATTGGAGTACTCGACGTAGACTTTCAGCTCCGGTTTCAAATGCTTTCGGATCGTCTGCGCCATATTGCGCACGAATTCATCATCCGCCCGATGCGGCACACAAAACCAGGCGTTTGCGTTCAGGTGATTTGCCAGTTCGCAGAGAAGCTCCAGCGGAACGCCTTTTTCCGAGAACGACGCATCGCCGACCACCGGTCTGTCGGACCATTTTTCGAGTTTCGAGCCGTTCGTGTGCTGAAGATCCATGAATCGGACCGTATCGACGCCTTTCCAGCGTGCGATGAGCGCGGGATCCCACATTCCGCAAGTCCGTTTCGCCTCGTCTTCAAAGCCGGGACGGAAGACCTGAAAATCGCGCAGATAGTCGGTCGGATCGGTCTCGCGGATCTGAAGCCAGAATGCACCATATTTTGCCTCGACACGGATCCGGATCTCTCCCGGACGCTCTTCAAGGACCCAGGCGTTCATGAACGTGACTTTTCCTTTTCCGCGATACCGTACCGTGTACGTCCCGCTGGGGAAATGTCCATCTTCGATCGTGCACAGCGGGGTCTCGGCAAAGCAGTTCGGCTCCAGACGGCGCACCCAGCCGCGTTCGTCCAGCTCCAATTCCGGACCTTTGCCCCAACTTTCCCCTTCACGCTGACTGATCCACCGGCGCGACTCAAAAAAAACGTTGACGAACGGCAGCTCGGTGTTCCAGTCCGCCGGCCCTCCGAAATTGATCCCCATCGCCGTCCGTCCCGCAGTCTGAACGGCCTGCGAAACATGCGTCCTGCCGGCCTTTTCCGCTTTTGAACCCGCAGCCGACTCGCCGCAATGCAAAGCACTCAAAAGTACCGCACAAAAAAGAAAGAGGCACCAGCTGTAACTCACTAAAATTCTGGAATGTTTCATAATTAAAATAACCTTTAAAATTCGATTTTGGAAAAAGTATCTCAAGGTAACCTCTAAAAAGTCCCCATATTTCATTCCGGTGAATGGCGTGCCGGCCTTTATTGCCGACCGAAAATACATATGGAGTGTGGTGATACAGGCCGTCAGGCCATTTGCCGAGGGGGAATATGGGGACTTTTTAAGGCCACCCTTCTCTGAAACCAACGTCAACTCCCGGCGAATGCGCTGCGCGCTGTACGGCGTCGGCTGCGCGGGCGGCTCCGCCTCGCCCTCGCGCTGCCGACGCCTACCGCGCTACGCTCTATTCCTCCGGGACTGGACTGGCCAAAACTGGGCGGAAGCCAAGGCAGTTGAACCGAACGTCCGGCGAATTCCTGCTCCGGTACGCGGAGCGACAGAACTGGGCGTAGTTGCTCCAGCTGCCCCCGCGGTTGACTCGGTTCGAGCCGCTGTCCTCGTTGCACGGGTCGCTCGTTGGCGACGCAGCGTAGTAGTTACTGGCGTACTTATCCTGACACCACTCCCACACATTACCGTGCATGTCGTAAAGACCCCACGCATTCGGAGCGTAACTCTTCACAGGAACTGTTTTCTCTAAATACGGACCTTTCGTTGAGGTGCCGTAAGGATAGCGCCCGTTGCAGTTCGCCTCTCGGCCATTCAGGCTGCTGCCAAACGAATACGCACTCGTCGTGCCCGCCCGGCACGCATACTCCCACTGCGCCTCCGT
>JAFQUP010000133.1 GCA_017408405.1 Thermoguttaceae bacterium | reverse complement strand
TAAGGGGGGCTTTCTTCTTACATCCAAGTTTACAGAAAGCTCTTGGCTTCCAATTTCGTGCATTCTGTTTTTTGGTGTTCTTTTCTCTGTGGAAAAGGAACGAAATTTTTATTTTCAGGATCGCTCCCCCTTGAATATTTGCGCGAGACAGGATAAAATCAAAAAAGACATCGTGAATCTGTGGTATTTTGAAATCGCAAGGAGGATTCCATGAAAAGAATCGTTTTGCTTTTGGCCGTCGGTCTGATGACTTTGACTTCAGATGTTTTCGCGCAGCTTCCGGCTCTGCAAAAAGGAGATCCGCTGACGTTCATGGTCGAAAATCATCTTCGGGATCGGGAATATCAGGAACGGATCTATTGGGAACGTGCTAAAAAGATCGGGATGTATGATACCGAACTTTCCTACGATTTCGTCGGAACGTACGAAATAGGCCGGCCGGCTGAGATGGAACCCGGAAATGAATACTGGCTTCCGGCTTTTACGGCGAAGGTTACGAATGTCCTCGATCGGGATACATGTGAACTTTGTTTTGATATTGGAGCCTGTTCTGCCATTTTGAAAGATTATCCGACGGAAGGGCTTCGAGTTGGAAAGATCGTCGTTTTGACCAGTCCGGTCATCTGTACCGGAATTTCATCCTCTACCGGCTTGATGTCCCTGAAATTCGTTTCGAGGGAAGAGCTTGCGGAACGTGTCGCGGAAGGTGAGATCTTTGATGAGGATCAGCTCAAGGCGATCCGGAAAGCCGGATATGAGAAATGGGACTACCGCGACGGCGGGCATTTCTGGGCGAAATTTGAATCAGTCTCCAAAGGAAAGCTCCATCTGATCGACATGGAAGGAAAACCGATGACGGTAAAGCCGGCGGAACTGACGCCTGAAAGCTCCGCGGTCTACCGTCGGGAATGGAAAAACGCCGTCGCGGAAGAGCGCAAGGAACGTGCGGAACGGCAGAAAGAACAGATCGAGAGAGACTCAGAGCTGAGACCTGGTAGTTGGTCAGGAGAGCGAAAAAGGCAGCGGTAGCGGAATTTTTGCGTTGGGAAAAGCGGTGAAAGAGGCTGTTTGCCATGAGGCAAAGGCAAGTATGGAACTGAGGGAATGCGTGATGGAGAAAATGAAGAACGTTCCGCTTTTTCTTTTGCCGAGACTTGCGTATAGGGAGTATTTTTTTGTTTCTATCAACGAATGGCCGCATGCCTTTCGCTCGTAAATTTGAGGGATGAAATCTATTCTTAAAGTTTTTGCGCATAGACCGCGCTCGTGAATTCCGCGTCGATAAAATAAAATGTTTCGCTCTGCTTTTTCAGCTTCAAAAGGTCCTCAAAATACTTCGAGTCGTGGATAGTGAGAGGTTTCGTATCGCCAGGGGGGATGATCCTGAGAAATCGCCGGAGATCTGTACTTGAATTTCCGCTCTTCCGGCGATGTTTTTCAGTTTCTCACGGGCAAGCTTCATTCGCGGGCAGCTTCTCGAACGGGAAACCGTTTTCTTTCGCGTACTTTGCGGCTTTGGAGTCGGCGCGAGCACGGATCGTGAGGTCGTCGCAGTCGTAGAAGACTTTCGCTCCGATCTCCGTTTCACAGCTGGGGATCGTCGCAGTTTGAAGCCGGGTGCAGCGGTCGAACGTTTCCGTTTCAATGGTCTTCATGGTCTCGGGAAACGTGACGGACTTGAGGTTTTCGCAGCCGTAGAACGCGTTTTTGCGAACGATTTCCGCGCATTTGGGGAGCGTCACGGAGAGGAGTTTTTCGCAGTTGAAAAAGAGTCCTTCCTCAATGCTCGTCACGCCGACGGGAAGCTGAACATGCTGGAGACTGGCACAATTCGCGAACGTGAAGGGGCCGATCTCCGTCACGCTGGCGGTGAATTTCACGAATTCAAGGCAGGCGCAGCCGCTGAACGCATGAGGGCCGACCTCCGTCACCCAGGCCGAGAGCAGCACAGACTTGAGGTTTCCGGAACCCGCAAAAGCGTGAGATCCGATCCGCGTGACGTTTTCCGGGACGGTGTACTCCGTCTGCGGTCTGCCGTTCGGGAATTGAACGAGCATTTTGCCGTCGGCAGTGAAGAGGATGCCGTCGCGGTCCATGAAATTTGTATTTTTCGGAGAAACGCGGATCGCCGTCAGTTTCCAGCAAAACGCGAACGCCCCGTCACCGACAGTCAGGACATTTTCGGGCAGCGTCACGGTTCTCAGGTTCCCGCAGCCCTGAAACGCGGAATCGCCGATCTCCGTTACGCTCTCCGGAAACGTCACGGACATGAGGCTCTCGCACCCAAGAAACGCACCATCGCCGATCTTCGTCACGCTGTCAGGGATCGCAAGATCCTCCGCGCCGCCGAAGTATCCGGTGATCGTGACGGAATCGTTCGTGACCTCGTACGTGAAACCTTGCTCTTTCAGCGTGCGTTCCAATTCCGCGCTGGAAGTTTCCCGGCTTACCGTCTGCGTTTGGACCGCGTTTTCTGCCAGAGCGCAGTATGGGAGGTGAAACTGAAGAACGAGAAGAATAATCCAAAGTTTTTTCATGTGATTCCTTTCATCACTGGAGTTGAAACACCGCGTGGCCGTGCTTTTTTCGTGGAAAAGCCGTTTGGGGGAGGTTTTTGCGTTTTAGGTAACCTCTAAAAAACTCACTTTCAGATAAAAGTTCCCGCAACTGCAAACAGTATTATAACATGAGAAGAATATGTTGTCAAGGAGTTTTGTGCCGAGGGATAATCCCCATATAGGGTATTTATGCCGAATGTGTCTGAATTCCTTCTTTTTCGAAATAGAATCTCCGATAAAATATGTGTATTGACGGAATGATAGTGAACGTTACCACAAAACATAAAACAGTATCTCAATAAAACAAATGATGGCTACCTTAAAAGCGCGAAGAAACAAAACCATTGATACGTCATTGAACGAAGGGAAGATTTATCTTGATCGCTGTATTGCCATTAATGAACGGCAACCCAGCCTTTGCGGGGTTTTGAATAAAACGATTCATGGAGATACGCTTAAGGTATGTCCCATGTTACCGGCTAAGAGTGTGGATTTGATTATCGCGGATCCGCCGTATAATCTAAGAAAATCTTTTAATGGTACAACATTCACAAAGAAAAAAATAACCGATTACGAGACATACACCCGTCAATGGATGGGTACAATTAAACCGTTATTAAAAGACGATGGTTCCATTTATGTTTGCTGTGACTGGGAGACAAGTCTCATTATTGGAAGAGTCTTGAGTGAATTTTTTTATGTAAGAAACCGGATTACCTGGCAACGAGAAAAAGGCCGCGGCGCGAAAGCAAACTGGAAAAATGGAATGGAAGATATTTGGTTTGCGACTAACGGAAATAATTATGTATTCAATCTCGACGCTGTCAAAATTCGTAAAAAGGTTATCGCTCCTTATCGTGTAGACGGAAAACCCAAAGATTGGTCAGAAACTGAACATGGAAACTATCGTGATACATGTCCGTCAAATTTTTGGGATGATATTACGATTCCATTTTGGTCAATGGCGGAAAATACCGCGCATCCTACTCAAAAACCCGAGAAATTAATCGCGAAAATAATACTCGCGAGTTCCTCTGAAGGAAATGTGATTTTAGACCCTTTTTTGGGGTCTGGTACAACAAGTGTTGTCGCGAAAAAACTTAAACGCTGCTATATTGGAGTCGAACTTGACGCTCAATACTGCATCTGGGCTGAACAGCGCCTTGAAATGGCGGAAAGCAATACCAGTATCCAGGGATACACAGATGGAGTATTCTGGGAACGTAATTTGCTGTCCGAGAAAACGCAATCTGTACCCAAAAGAAAGACAAAGAACAAAAGTAAATGAATCGCGGACAGGAAGAAGAACAACGATCTGGTAACGGAATCAAAAACGCTATGTTTCATAAATACAGACAAAAAACGTTGTGTTTTCCCAATTAGTAGGAGCTGATCCTTCAAAAGGAACATATTTAATAAACCATTTACGATAGATGGCATACGCCTGCTTCTGCAAATTATCATTTTTTTTCTTTTTCTGGCAGATGTGGAACTTTTGAGGGTTGACATTTGAAGGGTTTCGGGTAAAATGACGAGTGCCGGGGGCGTGTGCTCTTCCGGTTGAGTTTTGACACACGGTTTGTGTTTTTTCCCGCCTTTTCGATCGATTTCAGGAAAACTGCCATGGTTCGTTTTGTTTTTTTGTGTCTGGTGTCTGCCGTCATGTTCTGCGTGTGCGGTACGGTGAATTTTGTATCCGGGGCCGATCTTCCGGCTTTTCTCGGTGTGCTGAACGGCGAAAGAGTTGAGACCGCGGAATGCGCGACGCTGCCGAAAGGGAAAGGCGTGCGGCTTAAGGATGGGGTCGAGGCCGTCGGGAAGACTTTCGGTATGGAGCCGGATCTCGTGCTTCGCGCGGAGGTGCCGGAAGATGGGATCTACCGGTTTTGGGGACGCGGAGCGGCGGATGCTCCCACACAGGAACGTCTGAAGGTCTCGCACTCCAAGATGGACTCCATTCCGATCCGTCTTGCCGTGAATGACGGGCTGGTCAGTACGCGCTATCTCATAGAACCGTGGCGGGATCTGGGAAACTGCCAGACTCGGCTGGGACTCTTTCGGCTGAAAAAGGGAGAGACGCACCTGAAGATCTGGCTGCCGGAAGGCGTCGTGCTGGAGAGTCTTTCCTTTTCGCGCTGCCAACCTCCGGCGATTCCGGAATCGGCGCAGAACTACGTTCCGAAAATCGTTCCCCCAGCGGTTCATCCGCGTATTCTGGTGCGTCCGGAGATCCTGCCGAAGATCCGTGAACGCTTGACTCAGGGAGAAAATCTTCCGGTCTGGGAATCCGTTCAGGCTGCGGCGAAAGCTCCCATTCAGGTCCGGTGGCCGGAAGGAGAGGCGGTCGGACACGATCTGAAACTGCTGCGGGCACTTCAGTCCCGTGCGTTTGTTTATCTCATGACTGGCGACGAAACGTGCGGGCGCGAAGCGGTCGAGTGGACCGTCCGGTACCTCCGGTGCGTCGAATATGGAAACCTCCTCGACATTACGCGTGAGATCGGAGTCACCATCTGCACTGCCTCGTGGGTCTACGACTGGTGCTTTCCGCTGATGAATGCGGAAGAAAAGGCGGCGATTGAGCAGGAACTTCTCCGGCTCGCGGACCAAATGGAGTGCGGCTGGCCCCCGTTTGGCCAGACGATCGTGAATGGGCACGGAGCGGAGGCGCAGATCATGCGGGACCTGTTGACGATGGGCATCGCGCTCTACGATTCCGACCCGGAACCGTACCGGCTGTGCAGCTGGCGAGTACTGGAAGAACTCGTTCCGATGCGGGCCTGGGAGTATGATTCCCCGCGGCATAATCAGGGGATCAACTATGGAAACTACCGGATCCAGTTTGAGTATTTCTCCGACTTTCTCTTTTGGCGCATGACCGGACAGCGCGTTTTCGGCGGTAATTTGGCGAAAATGCCGCTTTACTTCCTGAATATGCGGGTCCCGAACGGTCAGGCATTCCCGGATGGCGACTGCTATAATCGGGGCATTTTGGGGTACGCACCTGCTGCGCAGATCATGTACGCGTGGTGCCATGAACTTGCGCAGGAGACCGAAACGGTCCAGAAAGCAGTTTCTGCGGGGCCAGAAGGTCCCTCTCTCTGCCGGATCGCCCGGCTCATGAAGGCGCAGTATCTTCGGGAACGCGGGAACCGGATCGGACGCGACGACCCGGTCTTTTTCCTGCTGGTGAATGACCCGGCACTGGAAGCCGATTTTTCGTTTGACGCACTTCCGCTGGGTTTCGATTCCGGCACGAAACTCGGTTCGCAGATCGTGCGGACGGGCTGGATGAAAGAGACGTGGCTTCGGGACGGCAAAACGGCGGAAGCGGACTCTCAGGAAACGGTCGTCGAGCTGAAGGGAGCAGGGTACACGACGCGGAATCATCAGCATCAGGATGCCGGCGCATTCCAGATCTATTTCCGCGGCTGGCTGGCGATGGATCTGGGACTCTACCATTTTTATGGTCTGCCCTACGATTGGAATTTCAACAAAAGATCGACGGCGCACAATGTGTGTCTTATCCGCGACGACACGAAAACGACGGATCCTTCCGGGAAATTCGTGAATGACGGCGGGCAGATCATGCCGACGCGGTGTCCGATCACGCCGGAAGAGGCGGAAAGCGCGGAATTCCAGACCGGTAAGGTCCTTGCCTCGGTCTTCGAGCCGTCGGCTGAGGATCCCAAACGGGGACTCTACTCCGTGGATCTGACGGCGGCGTACGCGGACCGGGCGGATTCGTACGTGAGAACTTTTCGGTGGATCCGGACCGGACGCGCGGACGTTCCGTTCATTCTGGCCATCCTGGACCGAATGAAGGTCAAGGACCCAGCATTTCGCCGTTTCTGGCAGATGAACTCGCTTTTGAAACCGAAGAACGGTGCGGACCGGGAGACTGAAAACCTGGCAACGCGCGAAACGTTCCTGGTCTTCAGTTTGCTTCCAGATGGTGCGCAGTGTCCGCCCGGCCGACTGGCCCTCACGACGCTTTTGCCGGAAGTTTCTGAACGGAAATGGGACTTCATTGGGGATGAAAGGGCGAATTCCATTTTCGGGACGCCTTTCACAGTGCCGCTGGATGAGCCGTCGGCGCGAGGCTGGCGTACGGTCCTGGAAGATCGGAACTCGGACGGAAGCCGGGAGACGGTTTTTCTGAATGTCCTCCAGATCCTTGGTGAAAAAGCGGACGGTACGCCCGCGGAGCCTCTTCCGGTTCAATGGGCGCAGAAGGAGGGGAAGATTGGAATTTCGGTCGGAGACGATATGATCGAATTTACGGAGTAAACGGCATGTGTATCCTGGTTCCGAGGGCCAGACAGTCTCCGCGTTTTTCCTGTCGGAGGTTCTTTTTGCCCACTAGGAAAAGGCCTCATCGAAAAACACCGAATTTTCCAACACGATGGTACAAAAATTCCAATTTGTGAAAATTTCTGGGATATTGCGTCATCATGTCAGCCATGGAACGCGATTTCGCACGAATTTAGCCCATTTTCGCGTGATTTTAGCCCCATTTCATTTAATGGGTACACAGTTTTCCCGCGGTTTGCCGAAGGGAGGCGAAGCGGTACAGGTTGTACGTCAGGTTTTTCAGGCTGATCTTGACTTCCGCGCGGCGCAGGCCTTTCGTGAAAATCTTTCGGCTCTCATGTGCCAGTTTGCTCATCAGCCCGAACACGTGCTCGACACGGCTTCGGACTCGTGATTTACGGAGGTTGCGCGACTTTTGCTTCGGTG
>JAFQUP010000132.1 GCA_017408405.1 Thermoguttaceae bacterium | reverse complement strand
CTTCTCGGCGCCTCTTTCTGAAAGGGAAGTTCTTGCGCTCTATCAGCAGTTCAGGCCGCTGTCGCTTGCTCTCGATGAGCTTTACTTTTTCGATGATGAAACTTCCTGCGTGTCGGGGAAGGTCCAAAATGCCGGGGAAAAGGAACGAACCGTCTTTCTGAAACTGCTTGCCGCCGACAAAACGGAAATCCTCCCGCCGCTGGAATTGACGATTTCGAAAGGGGAAAACTCTTTCACCTTCCCCAAAGCGAAACTTCCGGCAGGTACGTACTCGGTAATTCTTGATGAAAAAGGCCGGGTTTCAGGAAACGCCGCTCTTCACGTTTTTTCAGGAGCGAAGTTCGCTCTCCAGCGGGAAGACCGTGAGGATGGGCTTCCGAAAGAGAAGGAACCGGAACGGAAACTGGATTTGAAGCTGGTTGAAGAGATCCCCCTTTTTGAGCTTGGGCCGGACCGACTGGCAAGTGTCGGACGATTTTCCGTCGGCGAACTGAACGGGAAAAAGTATCTGGAAGCGGGACCGAATGAGCATGAACGTTTCGCGATCCGTCTGCCGAAAATGAAACCGGACGGACTTTACTGTCTGGAGTGGGAATTTCCGGACGACGCACGGCGGTCGGTGGACATCATCGCGCAGGATTCTCTCGCGCCAAGTACGGATTCCTACGAACTCCACTGCGGGTATCTGACGGGAGATGAGTACCCAAATTCCGGGAATTTCGTCACGCAGCGCGTCCTGTTCCGCGCGCGGTCGGCGGATAATTCACTCCTTTTCATGACCGCGAGAAGAGAAGAAAAGGGGGCCGCGCTCTCCGCTCTGCGCGTTTACGAAGTAAACGGTCCGCTTCCTGACGCGAAGATCCGGCCTGCGGAACCGGTCAACGGCTGGAATCGAAACGTCGGAGTCTACTTTGAGGACATCGCGCTCGGGTACGATTTCGGGAAATCGCTCGGAACTCCGGAAGATTTTGAGACGACAGCCGCGCGGCTCTGCGAGTATATGCGGTTTAGCGGGCAGAATATGCTGACGTATCCGGTCGTCTGGTACCATGGACGCCCCGCGAAAGAGTACGTAACGCGCCCGCACATTCCGGAATACTTCAAGGCTTTTCTGAAGATCTTTGACCGCGAGGGACTCGATTTCATGGCATCCGTGAATCAGTACCGGGTCCTTTTTCCCACTCCGCCGGTGACGCGGGAAGATCTGGAATCCGGAAAACTTAACGACTCGGTCTTCACCATTCACTCCAATGGACAGCCGGGACCGATCCACTCCATCTGCCTTTTCCATCTGGATACCCAGGCGATGATGGAGCGTTACGTCGATGAAATACTTGCCGAAGGCGCGGAGCATCCGTCATTCAAAGGAATCAGTTTTCATCTCGTTTTCAATAATCTGCTTACGTTCGGTGACCTGAAGTACGGATTCAACGATTATCTGGTGGAAGAATTCGAGAAAACGTCCGGGATCTCCATTCCGGTGGATCACGCGGCCCCGGACCGAGGGAAACTTTACGCGGACTGGCTTCTGGAAAACGCGCGCGAAGAGTGGATCGACTGGCGTTGTCGAAAATTCGCCGAATTCTACCGGCGTCTCGCGAAGAAACTGGAAAATGCCCGTCCGGATCTGCGTCTTGTTCTGAACTGCAAAGTGGCGATCGCCTACCAGTGGAATTTCGGTCTGCCGGATCAGTTCCGGGGAATGCGCGACTACTGGGAGCAGGCGAATCGCGAAATGGGGATCGACGCGAAGTATTTCAGGGACTGTCCGAACATCGTGATTGAGCAGACGGTCTTTCCTGCGGATTATCGGTGGATGGCCGGGAGAAGCCACGAGGAGATCCGAGACACGATTCGCCTGACGGAAACACGCCGCGGAATTTACGGTACGCTCCTCGGGGCGAATACTCCGTGGATTAACCTTCACGACCGATACTGGGAATCCCCGGTCGGGGACCCGAATCGAAACCACGCCGCCGAAAATCATTTCCACGCTGACTGGCTCAAAGAGCATCCGTGGCGCGTTTCGACGCTGAATCCAACCGGCTTTTACGCGATGCGTCACTACGTCATGCCGCTGAGATACTGCGACGTTCAGACGTTCAATAAAGGGGGATTTCTCATCGGAACGCTCGGAATGGAAGAGGAACTCCGAACCTTCGCGCAGGCATTCCGCAGTCTCCCGGCTGTCCGATTCTCTGACGTTCCCGGAAGTACGGAAGAAGTGAAGATCCGGCGGTACTCGAACGGGGAAAAGACCTGGGTCTACGTCGTCAATACCTCGGAAAAAGACGCGCGAGTCACGCTTCGACGCGGAAACGCGGGAACCGCGATGGACGCCGGATTTACGGACCTCGTGACGGAAAAGAAAGCCGAAACGCTGCCAAATGGCGATCTGGAAGTTTTCCTGCCTCCGTACCGGCTGCGGTCTTTTGTTCTCGAGGGAGACGCGGAAATTGAGGTGCGTTGAAACGCGGAAAACGTGAAAACCGTGAAAAAACGCGGAAAACGTCTCCGTCCGCTCTGAAACGCGGGGCGGGGCACTTGAAATTTTTACCGCTCAAAGTATAATGAGCACATGAAGGCGGATTTCGGGCCGAAATCCAGGATGGAAACCATTTCGGCTCGACTTTTCCGCTGCCCCTTAAACCGAATTGGAACGCTTAAAGGATAAAATTATGGATCGACGTCGATTTCTTGCGGCCGCGTCAGCCGCGTTTTCCGTTTACTGTCTGCCGTCCGCGCTTTTTTCCAGTGAGTTGGAGAATCAGGTCGTTTTGCGTTTTGCGGCGCTGAGCGACGTGCACTTCAACAAAAATCACGGCCCCGACGCGCGGCAAAGAACGCACTTCACGCGATTACTACAGTTCATGAACCGCTATTCCGCGCATCAGGCGTACCCGAATTTTGACGCGCTGGTCGTCGCCGGCGACATTACGGATCACGGACTGCCGGAGGAGATCCTGCCGTTCCGCGAAGTCATGGACCAGAATCTGAAACCGGAAACCCGCCGGATCATGTGCATGGGGAACCATGAATTTTACGGCGGAAGCAAACCGCTGTGGGAAAAAACGTTTGGAATGCCCGCGAATCAGCGTGTCTCGGTGAACGGTTTCCAGTTCATTACGGTCTCGATGGAATCCCGCGAGAAGATCAACTACGCTTACGCGGTCGAGTGGCTCGAAAAGGAATTGGAGGCGGCAGCGAAAGAGACGCCGGGGAAACCGATCTTCGTCGTTCAGCACTACCCGGTCTTTTCGACCGTCGGCGGAAGCCATAATTTGCCGGGCGATTTTCGGGCGGGCGATACGACGCTCGACACGGTTTTGAGCCGATTCCCGCAGGTCGTGGACATTTCCGGGCACTCGCACTGTCCTCCGATGGATCCGACGTCGGTCTGGCAGGGAAGATTCACGGCTTTCGGCTGCGGTTCGCTCAGCTACTACATCGGGTTCGGCGGGCACGATCAGGGGTTTGCCTCCTACCGAAGCGATCTTGCCGGTACCGCGTACGTCTTTGAGGTTTTCCGCGACAACGCGATCCGCGTGCGCCTTTACGATACGATCTCCGAGTCGTTCTGGGACCGCGAGTACCTTGTTTGCGATCCGACGAAGGTAGAAAACTACGTCTATCTCGATTCCCGCCGCGATTCCGCGAAACCTCCGGTCTGGCCGAAGGAGGCGAGGCTTGTTCTGGAAGAGGTCTGGGAAGACGGAGCCGATTTCAGTTTCATGCAGGCAGAGGACGCGGACTGCATGAACGGCTACCGGTTCACGGCGGTCCCGGTCGAGGTCCCGGTCAATGGTCCGGAGGCTCCGACGGCTGCGCGGTACGTCACGACCGACTTCCACGTGAAAGTTCCGTTTGAATTTCGTCGGGAATCGCTCGACGGACTGACGCCGGACACGAATTATCGGCTGAAGGTCGAGGCGGTGAACTGCTGGGACAAAACGTCGGAAACGGCATTGGAGGCGGAATTCCGGACGCTCCCGGTGACGGAACCCGACAGGTCCGGCGCGAAACCGAAGGGGAACATTCTCTCGTTTTCGTTCACGGAAACCGGCATTCAGAATTTGGCGTCGGAGCGTGAATTGCGAACGGTCGGAAAACCGGAACTTTTCCGTGTCGACGGAGCAGGGGAGGCTCTCGACGGAACGTATGCCGCGCGGTTTGACGGGAAGAAAGACGCATTTCTCGCGCTCTGCCGACGCTCGGACTACCATCGAATGACGAAAGAGCTTTCCATCGGCGCGCGGGTGCGTGTGGAGCCGGGAAAAAACCGCGACTCGGAGATCTTCGGAAATACGGAAGGGAACGGGACGGGACTTTTCGTACGCGGAGAGAAATTCGCCTTCTGGATCTCCGTCAATGGGAAACCGTACCGGGTCCTTGAGGCTCCGGCTGTTTTCGGCCGATTCGTTTCCGTTTTCGGAACGTACGACGGAAAAACGGCACGGCTTTACGTTGACGGAAACGAAGCCGCGTCCATGGAACTTTCCGGAAACGTGACCTTCACGCGAAACGAAACTGCCCGCGCGTTCTGCGTCGGCGGAGACGTTCAGCCGAATTACGAAACCCGAATGTTCCTCACGGGAGAGATCGCCTCGGCGGAACTCTACTCCTGGGCATTAACTCCGGAGCAGATCGCGAATTGGAAATGACCCGCTTGCGGAATGGCGGTCCTGCGGCATCCGGCTACGGGATCGTCTCCGTCCGGCTGTGCCCGGTCAGCGGGGAATTTAGGAGAAAGAGAATTTAGGAGAAAGAGAATTTAGGAGAAAGAGTATGCTGCTTTTACGATTGCGAAATTTCGCGAACTTTACCGGACGCTCACCGCGCCGCGTCATGTGGGCGGGGACTGCGGGAATTTTTTTGTTCCAGCTTTTCAGCCAGTGGATCTTCCATAATGAGATGGAGGTACTGAGAAGTTTCCTTTTTCAGGCGCGTCTGGATGCGTATTTGCCTTGGGTCCCCGCTTTGGAACTGCTTCTTCGCGGGCTGTGTCTCTGGGGATTCTTTTTCTTTCTTTCCGGATACGTTCTCCTTCAAATTCGCCGTCTGCACGATACGGGACACCGCGGATGGTGGGTCCTGCTTTGGGTCTTTCCTTTCATTGCCGCGCGGTTTGCCGAAAATCTGACGCAGTTCTTCCTCATTGGGAGTCCCGCGTACCTTCTGCTTCTTTACCTTCTCCTGAAAAAAGGAACGCCGGGAGAGAGCCGGTTTGACCTTTCGCGTTCTGTCGGGCGCCAACTCGTGCAGCGGACGGTGAATTGGCTGACTGCCGGAGCGTTCGCGTTGGCGGTTTTGCTCCAGATCGTGCCGTTTCCCAGGGACTGGCAGACGGAAGAGTCTGGATTCGTTCATCCTCCGGCGGATGAAGACGGACGGATCGACTATTTCGCG
>JAFQUP010000131.1 GCA_017408405.1 Thermoguttaceae bacterium | reverse complement strand
CTCCTGAAGCTGCTCCGGCTCCCGCTGCTCCTGAAGCTGCTCCGGCTCCCGCCGCTCCTGAAGCTGCTCCGGCTCCCGCCGCTCCTGAAGCTGCTCCGGCTCCCGCCGCTCCTGAAGCTCCGGCTCCCGCCGCTCCTGAAGCTCCGGCTCCCGCTGCTCCTGAAGCTGCTCCGGCTCCCGCTGCTCCTGAAGCTGCTCCGGCTCCCGCCGCTCCTGAAGCTGCTCCGGTTCAGTGATTTTTGGAATCCAATTTCCCGTAGAAATCATCTAATTGTTTTTACGGGAAGATTTTCACATAATGAGGTGATTTTTTGTTGCAGAGCATGACAGGTTTTGGAGACGCGTGTCTCGAAAGAGAAGGTGTCTCGGTATTTCTTGAGATACGGTCTATCAATAACCGGTATCTTAAGATTTCCCCGCGATACAGCGAGCCGCTTGGCGCGCTTGAACTTCAGATAGAGGAAGAAATTCGTAAGTTTTTTGCGCGCGGCACAATCACCCTGAATGTGAAAATTACCCGTGCCAGAAAAGCGGACAGTTACGAAATTAATATTCCGCTTCTGAATTCATATCGAGATCAGCTTCGAGTCTGGCTTTCTGAATCTGGAGACGCGCAATCTGTTTGGAGTGATTTCCAAACGCTGCTTTCTCTTCCCGGTGTCGTTCAGGATAATTCAGAAAAGGATGATGTTTCCGTTTTGGCCCCGTTGATTCTTGAAGCTCTCGCGGCGGCTTCTGACAAAATGAAGGCGATGCGAATTCGAGAGGGGCAGGCACTTGCGGAAGATCTTCTTTCTCATATCGAGGTCATTGAAAAACATTTGGAGCGAGTTATCGCACGTGCTCCTGAAGTCGTGAAAGTTTTTAGCGAGCGTTTGGTTGAACGTCTCAATAAACTGCTTGAGCAGCAGGGCGTCACGGTTGAGCAGGCGGATGTTATTCGCGAGATTGGTATTTTTACTGACAAATGCGATATTTCGGAGGAGATTGCCCGGCTCCGCAGCCATATTTCCCAGTTCAGAAATATTCTGAAAAATGAGTCATCACCGGGAAAGAAACTTGATTTTCTTACTCAGGAACTTTTCCGTGAAGTGAATACGATTGGTTCAAAAGCCAATGATTTTGAAATTTCCCAGGAAGTCATTAATATGAAGGCTTCCATTGAACGAATTCGTGAACAGGTGCAGAATATTGAATAAACTAGGCCGTTTAATCATACTTTCCGGTCCATCAGGAGTCGGAAAATCGACCGTTCGCGATATTGTTTTGGAAAAATCGCCGGTTCCGCTGAAGCTGAGCGTATCGGCCACGACTCGTCCTCCTCGCGGCAAAGAGCGTCATGGCGTGGATTACTATTTCTTTTCCGATGAACAATTTCAGGAAACACGCCGTCAGAATGGATTTGTTGAGTGCAAAGAAGTTTTCGGCCGAAACGTTTGGTACGGGACATTGCGCAGTGAGGTGGAAAGTCACCTCGCGGCAGGCCAGTGGGTGATGCTTGAAATTGACGTAGACGGAACAGCCGATGTCGTGGCGCAGTATCCCGACGCGATTACGGTTTTCATTGCTCCGCCGTCTCTTGAAGTACTTGAGAATCGTCTCCGCAGTCGGGGAACGGAGACGGACGAAGCGGTTCGGAATCGTCTTTCCCGTGCCCAATATGAGATGGAGCGTTCCGGTTTTTATCGTTATCGGATCGTGAATGAGGATTTAGATACCGCAGTGAAAGAATTTTGTCACATAATCAGTCAGGAAGTTCTGACAGGAGAAAAAAATGATTGACGAATTGAGAGATCGAACCATTATTCAAAAAGTCGGCGGTGCTTTTAAGCTGACTGCGTTAATTCAAAAACGTCTTGTCGCGTTGAATAAAGGGGCGAAGCCATTGGTGAATATGCCTGGGGCGAGCAATCTTGAGATCACGGTCGCGGAGATCATGCAGGATAAAATTTATCTTAGCATGAAAGACGAACTTTGCACGGTTGAACAGGAAGATCTTCGTGACGATCTCGATTTCGATACGATTTAGTACGGAATACAGAAATAAAAAAGGTAAAAGCGGATGAATACTTCGTATCGTCCGCTTTTTTCTAAAATATTCGCGGGCACTTTCGGCTGAGTGAGTATCTGGCCTTTATTGGGAGAAAGAAATTGAATGAGCGAATCCGGACATGAAATTTTGATTGGAGTAACGGCGGGGATTGCCGCGTATAAAACGTGCGATCTTGTCAGTCGCCTGGTCAAAGCTGGTCATGGCGTTTCGGTCGTCATGACCGCTCATGCCGCTGAACTCGTTACTCCGAGAACATTTCAGGCATTAACCGGGCGTTCGGTTTTGGTTGAAATGTTTACTCAAGGCGGCACTCCCATTCCGCATATTGAACCCGCTCGCCGCGCGGAGCTTTTATGCGTAGCGCCGGCCACCGCCAATTTTCTTGGCAAGGCGGCGAACGGGATCGCGGATGATCTTCTCTCAACGCTTTATCTTGCTTTTTCTGGCCCTGTCCTCATGGCGCCTGCGATGAATTGCGAGATGTGGAGCAAACCGGCGGTTCAGCGTAATATTCGTCAGCTTCTTGAAGACGGCGCGCAAATTATTGGCCCGGAAACAGGGCATTTAGCCTGCGGCGTAAACGGAACTGGACGAATGTCGGAACCTGAACGGATTTTTGAGAAAATTTCGCAAATTCTGATAAATTTGAATTCAACTTGAATCAATCATGGCAAAAATTCTTTTGACTTCTGGCCCAACGAGACAGTATATCGATCCGGTCCGTTTCATATCCAACGCATCGAGCGGCAGGATGGGGGCAGCGTTGGCCGCCGCGGCGCTTGAACGCGGGCATGAAGTCACGATTATCTCTGGACCGGTTGAGATCGCGTATCCGGCAGGAGCGGAAGTCGTTTCTGTTGTCACGACTGACGAAATGCTTAAGGCGGCGCAGGAACGTTTTCCTGATTTTGACGGAGTCATTGGCGTAGCGGCTCCGTGTGACTATCGGCCGGATACCGTAGCGAAACAGAAAATTTCAAAAACTGGCGACAAATTGACGTTAAGTTTTGTGGAAACTCCGGATGTTATCGCGAACCTGGGAGCATCGAAAACCGAGAAACAGTGGGTCGTTGGTTTCGCGCTGGAAACAAACGATGTGCGGCTGCGCGCGCTGCGAAAAATGGTTGCCAAAAAATGCGATTTGCTGGTTTTGAATGGCCCTTCCGCGATCGACTCAACGGAAAATGAGGTTGAGATCTTCGTTAAACCAGGAGAGATAATTGCCCATCTGCACGGCAGTAAAAAGGAGTTGGGGCGTCAAATTTTCGAGTTAATTGAAAGCCGCCTGATTCAGGGAATCAATGAATTTTGAGATCATTGATTGAAAATAAAGAGAGAATTTTCCATGAGCCGTGAAAGTTTCTGTTCATGAAAAATTCGCATCTTCCGTTCTTCTTCGCCTCACCTGAAACGCAGTTTTTTCCCGGACCGTACTGATTTCCGACTATTTCCAAGAACTCAAAACGCGACGTCCGCGTAGATCGGTGAGTGGTCCGACGCATCCAGCGCATCCTGATCCAAAACGACACGCTGCGTGACGACACGGCATTTCCCCTGCTCGACGAGAATGTGGTCGATCGAATTGGCTTTCACGTTTCCTTTCCTTCTTGGAAAACCGCGGTACTTTCCGTCTTCTCCGCGTACGGGATTTCCATGGTGGGAGGCTTCCGGAGATGCGGACTCCGCGATTTCCTGCGCACTCACCCACCCATTTTCTGCGAAGTGCTTCATCGGATTACTTCCGATGCGGCAGTTGAAGTCTCCGCCGCCGATCGCTGGGCACTTCCAGATTTCTTGAAGTTTCTGGAGTTCCGCGAGGATCATTTTAGCGTTCTCGACGCGGATCGGATCGCTTTCCGGCGTGGATTTCCACCAGAAGTGCGTCGAAAACGCGATGAAGTGTTTTCCGGTCGCCTTCACTTCAAAAACGGCCCACGTCATTCCTTTGCTGCGGTCCAGCTTCACATGAAAAAGCACGAATCCCTCATCGAGAAGCGTCAGCCGGTCTTTGCGGTAAAGCATCGGGACGTAATTGCGTACGCCGTTTGCATTTTTTCCGCGCACGGTCCCCCATTCCGGGCCGAGATCCGTGAAGAGACGCGATTTCCACCAGTTCGGCGTTACTTCCTGGAGCGCGATCACCTCCGGAGCATACCGTCGGAAAACGTCAGCGAACGCTCTTTCCCGCTGCGGACCGACGGGGTTTCCGAAATAGTCTCCCCAGATGTTCGCCGCCATGAAACGCAGTTCCGCACCTTCCGCGCGGCTGGAAACGTCTCCAGTTTCAGGAGTCCCGGCAAAAAGCTCGCCGAAACAGAGCGTCATTCCCAGGACCAAAAGAAAAAATGCCGTAAATTTCTTTTTTTTCATCAAAATTTCTCTTTTAAACAAAGTTTCGCTTCAATTCGGAACCAGGAGGAGACAGAGCGTCCCCTCCCTCGTATTTCACGTTCCGATTTGCTGGACGCCTTTTAAAGCGATTCCTGATTTGCGGAAACACCTCCTGCTTTCACGATCCTCAGCGGGCCGACGAAAAGCCAGCTCGTGTGGTCGGAAACATTCTGGAGTTCCGTCACTCGGACCTGAATGCGGCAGGAAGAGTCCGTTTCCGAAGCGCGTGCCAGCGGGAAAACGCACCAGTCTTTTGCGTTCGGATCCGCAAGATCACGCGACCAGACGACTTTTCCGTTCACCAGGATCTCGATCTTCCGGACATTCCGGTACTTGTGGTCGATCCGCGTGTCCGTGAGGAAAAGTTCCGCCTGAAGCGGTCCGCCCGCGTCTGAAAACGCTCCGAGATCCACCGTCTGCTCGATCCACCCGGCGTCTCCGGATTTCGTTTTCGTGTGCCGCGGGACCATCACGGCGGCCAGCGTCGGCATGGCGATCCCCTCCCGGCGGAATTTTCCGACCCGGTACGGTCCCGTCGTCTGGGAAACCTCCGTTTTCCAGGCGTCTGCCGGAATGATTCGGAGCGTTTCCTGGAAATTCGGCTTCTGCAGTCCGTCGAAAAGTGCCGCGAAATTCCCTTCGACCGGTGCGTCCTGGAATGGGAAGATCTCCTTCACGTGCAGATGGGTCAGTTTTTCCCACTCAGCCTTCCGCTTCTCGAGTTCCGCTGCCTTCCGTTCCGCCACGGTCTTTCCCGCAGCAAGACGCGCACGCCAGATGTCCAGGACCGGCTCGATGTCTTTCAGTTCCTGGAGAGCCTCTGAAAGTTTCGCGAGCTGCGGCGAGACTGTTTCATGAACGCGGGCAAGGTACGCATTTGCCGCCTCTTCACCTTTTTCCATCGCCAGCGCGGCTGCCGTCTGCTCAAAATTCGCGAATTCGTATTCCGGGTAGTCCAGCTCCGCCTGGATCCGGGCAATACGCAGTGCGGTGAGCATCGGTTCAATGTACTGGTACTCCAGCCGTTCCGCGTCCAGTGCCGTTTCCGTCGGTCCCTTTTCCGCAAGTTCCGCGGCCATTTCGTCCAGCTGGGTGAGAAGTTCCAGCGCACGTGCCCGATTTTCCGGACTCTTCAGACGCACGAGTCCATTATCCGGCGTGCGGAAGTTCCAGTTTCGCGGCAGAACGTAAAGCGTTTTGAGTTCCGCGTACGTTTCGTCAAATTTCCGAATCAGCCCGACCTGTCCCGGTCCCCAGACGAAGGAGTAGATCGAATCGCGCAGATGCGGCCAATCGCAGTTTTCCGGATTCCACGCCCAGTGTCCGAACATGGTGATGGCGTACTCCGACGGCCAGCCGCCGCACATCGCCCAGAGATTCACGTGGTCCACGTACTGGGCCGCGTCGCGGATCTTTTCAAATTCAGGATAGCCCCAGCCCGGCGTGATGGGAAGCAGATTCATGTACGAGGGCAGACCATTTTTCCGCTGCGTCGTCAGGATCGAAGACGAGTGCATGAATCCGGCTTTCGGGTCCGGGTAGGAGGTCTCGCAGTAGTTGAACCACCACGCGATTTTCTTTTTCAGTCCGATCTCGCGCGCAAGTTCGGCATCCGCGGCGCACGGGACCCTCGTGAAGATCCATGTCGCTTCATTGAACGTCTCGATCTGCGCCATGCGGCGATTCAGCGGAAGGTCAATGTTTTGGTACTCACGCAGCCCCGGCGTGAAGAGGACATCGTGCCCTTTCAGCCCCTTTTTCCGCATGTACTCTGCCGCGTATTCCGCGAGACGGACCGGATCGGAACCGCCTCCCGTGTCGTCCATCGAGATCCAGATCCCATCGCAGCCCAGAGCCAGAAGTTCATCGAAAGTTTGCGTCAGGAGTCCGTAGCGGTTTTCCGGGAGATTGCACGAGGCCACGCCGTAAACGTACATTCCGCGGCGATGGCATTCCGCCAGGAGTTTCTTAGCGAGTTCCGCATCGATCGGCTGACCGGGAGGGCACCCCATCGACGCTTTGCGCGGCGGCATCGTGAGCGTTTCCTTCACGTGCGGATTATCCCGATAGTCCGCGAAGTTGATGCGCGCGTGAACGTAAGCGTCAAGCTGCCCCGGCGCGAGCTGGTGCGCCATGACTGAATGCGGACGCCCGCGCCACGGAATGGAGGGCCAGTCACGAACTTCGGCTTTCGTGATCTGAACTTTTCCAGTTACCGAATCTTTGGAGATCAAACCGAAAACCGCCTCGCAGGCGTAGATCAAACCCGGAGCGTCGGTCCCCTGAAGATGGATCCGGGTCCCTTTTTCGACCGTCTCAAACCAGATCCGGAAACCATTGGCGGCACTTTCCCCGTCACATTTCACGGCATTGGGATTCACTGAAAGCACGAACGCCAGTTTCGAGCCATTTTTTCCCAAGGTTTCGTTTTCCACGATCGGCAGCTCCATGCGAAAACGATTCCGAATGAGAGTCTGAAGCCGTTCCGCGGCGTATTGGCCTGTCGTTCCCGGTTCTGCCGGCAGAATGATCGCGGCAGACTGCGCGTTTTCCAGCGTCAGCGTTTCACCCGAAGCGCGATACTCGCGCGGGATCGGGCAAAGCGGGCAGACGCCCTCAGCCATGGCCGCGGATGTCAGGAAAAAGAGGAAAAGCAAAAGGGCCGAAAAAACTCTTTTAATACTTTTTCCGGAAAAAAATTGGAAAATCGTTTTCATGAAATTCTCCTTGAGCAACTTTTACGCAAATGGGCAGGAACTAAAATCTTAAAACCGCTCCAAACAGAACGAGAGTGAGGGCAAGTCATCACTGGGAACAGGACACCTTCAACAAAAAGCAGCCTCTAAAAACTTTGTTTCATGACAAAAATTCCCATAACGCGGAATATTATAGCATGGCAAAATTTCCTTGTCAAGGGGGTTTGGGGAAACTGAATCCCCCGCTCACGAGAAATTTTTTCTCTAAAAATGAGCTTCTAGGAACTTTCCTGATTTTTTTATTACGCTCGTACCGATTTTTTTCCATATGGAAATTAGAGTAGTATTTTGAGGCTCGCGAGAATCTTTTTCGGCTGTTTTGCCGCGGATTCGCGTTTTGAAAACGTGTTTTGTTGCCTTTTCGGGATAAAATCATG
>JAFQUP010000130.1 GCA_017408405.1 Thermoguttaceae bacterium | reverse complement strand
CGTGCGCCTTCTTCGCCGCCGGAAACGCCCGTTCCGACGTAAAGGAGACCTTTGGATTCGACGTACTTCGTGCGGCGGTCCGTGTCGCGGTAGTGCGTATTTCCGCCGTCGATGATGACATCGCCCGGTTCCAGAAGCGGAAGAAGCTCTTCAATGACCGCATCCACCGCCGCATTTTTCGGATAGAGCGCGATCTCCGGAGCCGGGACCGGGTCTTTCGACTGGATCATGAGCATGACCTTGCGCGGACGCTCAAGATTTTCCACCAGCTCTTTCAGAGAATGGCATCCAACGATCGCCTTTCCCTGTGCCGCCTCGGAGTTGACGAAATCGTCGACTTTGGAAGTCGTGCGATTGTACACCGCGACGCTGAAACCATGATCCGCCATGTTCAGAACGAGATTCTGTCCCATGACAGCCAGACCCATCAAACCGATCGAGCATTTTGCCATTATTTTCTTTTCCTTTAAGCTAAATTTTTTGAGGATGGACGCTTTACGCGCAGAATTTTATGATTCTAATTATAGTCGCCAACAGATGAATGTCAAGCCCTCCCCATATTCCGAATGATTAAAAAAATGAAAATTTCCACCATCTTCGAGCATTTTGAAAATATTAGGAAATGGAAGTTACCCAAAATCTTTTCAAAAACTTTCACTAAAAAATCAAAACACCCCATTTCGGCAATTTGACTTTTTCGCCTTTTTCCATTTTTTTCTGAAAGAGCGTCACCGCGTCGTTCGTGCTCCAGCCGAAAAGGATGAATTCCGGTTTCGCGACTTTCTGAAATCCCGCTTTTTCAAGCGTTTCAACGGCGGAATCCCGATTTCGTTTCACCGTCGGCGTGAGAGCGTAAACCATTCCCGGCTCTTCACAGACGGCAGAAGTCGAATCGATCGATGAGAAAATGAACCGCCGTCCTTTCATCCAGTCCGGAATCTCGTTGAAAACATAGTCGCGATTCCTGAATATCAGCTGGGCAGTTTCAACTTCGCGGACCTCATCCTGTTCGCAAATCTGCATCAAAACGCCGCGAGGCTCGGCAAGAAACGGCTTTCCGTCCCCATTTTCCTCCAGTTTCACGTTCGCTCGGGACGCCGCTGAGGTCCGTCCCGCCGCTTTGTTGACGATGACTCGCAGCTGACTGTTCGGCGACACGATTTTCCCGGCCAGAATATCCGCCTCGGTGATCCGCACGGCATAGATCTCCATCGCACCGGTCCGCGAGTAATCGTACGTCAGGTGGATCGTGCCGTCGGGAGTCTGATCTCCGTCAGGATACGAAACTCCGTGCCGTTCATCCAGAAGCAGACCGCCTTCCCACGTCTTTCCGTCATCCTTGGAAAGAAACGCCGTCATGCGCGAGCGTCCAACATCCTGATCGATCGGTCCATTTTTGACCAGAATGAGGTTTCCGCTTTGGAGCCGACGCAGAAAGAAGCGCGAGGAAGTGTGGCGGATCGTTGATTCTTTGAAGTCCGTCCACGTTTTGCCGCCGTCTTCGGAGTAAAAGTCGCCAATTCCGCGATTCGTACGATTCATGATCCAGAACCGGCCGTCATTCAGCTCAACGATAGAATGCTCGTCAAAAAGCGCGAATTCCGGCGGCGTGTATCCGCGTCCGAGTTTCGTCCAGGTCTTTCCCTTATCTTCCGAGACGACGAACCACGCGCCGGCCGGTCCATTCGGTGAGCGGTCAAGATCCGGGTCCCCTGCCCACGGAAGATTCCAGACTGAAACGGGAAGGATCCAGCGTCCTTTCGAGTCCGCGATCGGTTTGTTCATCATGATGCCTTCCGTCACGAAACGCGGTGCGCTCCACGTCGGTTTTTCCGATTCCGGGTCTGCCGTACTGATGCACCAAAGATCCGCGGGTCCGTCATGCCCGGGACGCTGTGACCAGAAAAGGTAAAGTTTTCCGTCCGGAGCGAACCAGAGCGACGGGTCGTACTGGCGAGGCTCACCCGGCTGATCGAGACAGAAAAGCGGTTTCGACCACGTTTTCCCGCCGTCACGGCTTCGGGCAAGCACGACGTAATTGTCGCGGTCTTCCGTCACGCCGCCCGTGTACCACGTGACCCAAATGTCCTGACCGCTGGTCACAGCAAGACTGGAGATCCCTTGAAATTTGCGGAACTCATCGCCATATTCCTCCGGAAGCGGTTCCAGAAAAACCGGCGGAACCAACTCCCCGGCCATCAGAGAAAAACCGGCTAAAAAAAACAGAAAAAATACAAAACATTTCTTCATGGATGGGGCTCCTTTAAATAAAAAGGCGAACTGGATAAACCTCATTTCAAGATAAAAAGAATGGATAGGCTGAATTTTCCAACACATTCTTTCCAACAGCTGCTTTACTGTTCAGACTGCGGGAAAAAACGGACTCGTTTCTCTCAAAACTAAAAGCAATTAACCAATGCAAAAGGTCTTCTTAAAATAAAATTTAACAGATTGGCTCGAAAATGTCAATATCTTCCCCCAAAAAACTCCTCGGAATCAGGATCGCCGCCGGAACTCTTTTCACTTTCCAGGCAACATGAAGGTTCACATGAAGGTTCCGTGTACGACGATAAAATTATCCCAACTATTCTCTGCTCCCAATTCAGCAAATGTCCATCCGCCCCACGAATAAACTCGTGAATTTTGTCCTTTTCCTCAACCATTTTCAACACCAAATTTCTCAATGCCAAGCGACTGATATTTTCACGAAAGTCGGATCTTCCGTTTTTTACTGATATTCACGTGATTGGAAACTTTTCTCAAACATGAATAAAAAAACGTACAGAATGCGCAAAATAACTAGAGAAAATGCGCAAAAGTACCTTGACAGAAAAAACGCCCAGTGTATAATAAAATAAAAATATCGTTCCGTCCACAGTGGAACATGTTCCATTTTCGTCATGAACAACGAATTTACTTCCCATATTTCGCATAGCCTCCCTCGAGTCGCCCTCCTTGTCGAAACATCGAGGGAAGTCGGACGTTCGATCCTTTCCGGCATCGAACGCTACGCGCGTCTTTATGGTCCTTGGGCATTCCATCTGTTTCCGGGAGACCTTGCCCAGCAGATCGAAAACGTGAAGACGTGGGACGCAACGGGGATCATCGCGCGGATCGAGACTCCGGAGGTCGCGCAGACCATCCTGGAAAGCGGACTTCCTGTCGTGGGGCTTGACCTTTACGAAGAGCACAAGGCGCCGGGACACCCGCTGCGGAACATCTGCGAAGTCTCGGTCAACAGTGCCGCGGTAGGGAAAATGGCTGCGGAACATTTGATGGAGCTTCGATGCGAGAATTACGCATTCGTCGGCGAGATCCACGATGTTCTCTGGTCCCGCGAGCGTGAAGAATCTTT
>JAFQUP010000129.1 GCA_017408405.1 Thermoguttaceae bacterium | reverse complement strand
GGGGGAGAATTCTTTCAAAGTTTTTTCCGAATGTTGGAGTCGTAGCGCAATTGGTTAGCGCGTCGGCCTGTCACGCCGAAGGTTGCGGGTTCAAGTCCCGTCGACTTCGCTTAAACCTCAAGGTTTTTTCAAACTTTGAGGTTTTTTTGTGTGAAAATCCTGTCTCGATAAAATTTTTCTGAAAGGGATGGCGATGAATATCCTTCAAATTCCTGAAATCGCGGAACTTGACTCCCACAAGCACGTTCTTCGCATTCCGCCGGAAGTTGACGTTCCCTTTACGGACCGCGTACGGAGTATCGTTGACACGGAAGAATTTCGCCGTTTGTCTCACATTCGTCAGCTTGGATTCGTCTCACTCGTTTATCCAGGAGCAACTCATTCACGTTTCGAGCATTCTCTTGGAGTTTTTCGTTTGGCAGCCATTCTCCTTAAACAAATGGCTCATGATCCTGAATTCATCCGGCTTATTCCCGTTTCTGCCTGTGAGCTTTTTCTTCTGACGGCCCTCCTTCACGATTTGGGGCACTATCCGTACTGCCATCTGGTTGAAGATCTTCATCTTGGAATCCCAAATCATGAGGAAGAAATCGGACGCGTTCTCCTGAACCCGGATTCCCCTATCGCACGAATCATTCGTACCCAATGGAATCTTTTTCCCGAAGACGTGCTTTATCTTTTATCGGGAAAACGTCCGAAAATCCCAACGCTTCTCTCTGACAATTGCCCGCTTTACGCGATTCTCTCCTCAATGCTCTCAGGGCCGATTGATATCGATAAAATGGACTATCTCCAGCGAGACAGTCTTCACGCCGGCGTACCTTATGGGCGAAACTACGATCAGGAACGTCTTTTGGCCAGTCTCTGCCTGAACGAAAGCCGCGACCATCTGGCAATCTCTTCGAAAGGCAAAACCGCCGCTGAAATGCTGCTATTCGCTCGATACGTCATGTTTAGCGAAGTCTACTGGCACCATACCGTGCGAAGTGCGACCGCGATGTTCCAACGTCTCTTTTTTGATCTTTATTTCCCGCATGAACCAGGCCAGGATCCTGAATGGCTGAATGAATTACGCCGCGCGACGGATTCAGAAGCCGCGCGAATTTTCACTCATCTTCATCGCTCCCGTCCCTCCGCGCCGCTTTGCGATGCTCTTTTCGGTCCCAAAAGGATCCTTTTCAAGCAAATTGCGGAATTTAGTACCTGCTCGTATCCAAAAATTTACGAAGCCCTGGCACGGAAACCCTACCCGCATCTCATCGAATTAAGCCGAAAAGTGACAGATTGTTTGAGAATACCTCCGCATGAATTTATCCTCGACGCTCCTCCGGTCGGGCGCGAGATTGAATTCTACGTGGATATTCAGCTTCCAACCGGGGAATTCCGTCCGCTTCAAAAGGCCTCTCCAGTGGTACGCGCTCTGGCCACGGAACAGTTTGATGATCTCGTGAAACGGGCAAGAATTTTCATTCACCCAAAGCTGATGCCGAGAAAAGAGCAGATACTAAGTACCTTTCAGGAAACCCTGGTCGATCGGATTCTATCCTGAACCCCGCTATTTCATGAGATTCTCACGAAATATTTTCAGAAAATCCGCCGCTTCCTCCGGAGAAATGACGCGATGATCGTACCGAAGACAGAGTCGGAGCCGAGCCGCGTAGGTAAGTGCGGAAAAAGCGATCAACGTCTTAAAGCGAATTGGCGGCGCGGCCTCCACGAATTCCAGAACGTTCCCGCCAAGCTGAATTTTTCCGGATTCATTTCGGGAAACGGGAATATTATCCAAAACTCGTCCCAGGTTTGAAAGTACTCCGGACGCGCGGCATTTTCGCGAATGAAGAAAGAAAGGAAACAGACCTCTCTTCTGCAAAATGGATATCGTCAGCATGAAAACGTACTTTTGGTCATGCTTTTTTCCCCAAACCATTTCGCGATGAATACTCTCCAGAAGTTTCCGAGGATCTCCTGAAATCTGCCGTTTCGTTCGGTCAAGAAAAATACTGGAAACCACATTGGACGCGGGAATGTCCTCATGCTCCGGTCCGCGCAGGCTCATCGGAACCATCACGCGCGTCGTACCTCTCAAGTCTTTACCGCTTCGGACACGCCACTGATCGATCGTCACGTAAAAATCACGCAAAAGTAAATCATTTACCGTAACCCCAAGGCGTTTCGCTTTTTCAACGTACGCCTGAGTCTCTCCGCGGTTGAGCTGCAGAGACTGAAGATATGGATAATCCGCGCATTCCGAATCACGCTCCGCGGGTGTGTGCGCCAAAAAAGGAACCGGATTCCCAAACGCCAACTGCATTGTCGTCAAATTCGTGTGCCAGGCATTCCGAAGATAACGACCCAATTTCCAGCCAATTTTCATACGCAGCGAAAGTTTGGAAAGATCACTCCGAACATACTCCGTTCCGGCCGGAATAATTCCGCTATTGATCGCGTATCGCGTCATGAACTCGCCAAGAATCCGCATTTCACCAAGCCCGTCGGAAACACTGTGGTGAAACTGAAAAAGAAATTTCGTCCAATTCTCGTTTCGGCTTTGAATAACATAAAGACGAAAACCTGGTTCCGTGAAAAGATCCAATCGGCGCATCACGGGAAAACCGCTCGCGTTTAATGCGCCCTGTTCCTTATCCGCGTCACGAAAGACGACGGACACTTCGCGATCTGTTTCACGCCAGAAAAATCTCCCTTTCTCCTTCACGGCAAGAGAACGGAGAAGAGGATGGCGGAAAACGACTTCTTCAACCGCTTTACGAACCTCCGGCTCGGAAAAAATACCCGTAAAATGAAGAAGACGGAGCGAATCCATCGGGTACGCAGGACTGTCATCCAGCAGCATGTACTCCTCAATCGGAGCGAAACAGTATTCGGATTTCTGGCGGGTACTCATACGAATTTAAAATAAATAGAGAAACATCCAGTAAATTTTCTCCATTTTACCTTTTTTCCATGAACTTTCAAGGGGGGGACGCTCCTCGAATATCTCTCATGACATTCGAGGAATCTGCTTCCCTTTTCATTCCGCGGCAAACTGACTTTGAGAGAATTCCTGCCGAAAATCCCCCCTGCGTTCCCGACGGATCTTCTTAAAGCCAATCCTAAAAAAATCAGGAAAAAAGAAAACCTGCCTGACATCAGCCCAATCGTACTCCAAAAACTATTTTTTAGCCCCCAAACGTTCCGAATGGTATTTCATTTTGTTTCGCGTACTTTTCCGCGAAACTTCCCTTGACACACCAAATTCTGACTTTTCCGCACCCTCTGAACGCGTCTGTTCCAATACTCGTCACACTCGCCGGAATCACGACATACTTAAGTCGGGAACAGCCTCTAAACGCCTCTGCCCCTATTCTGGCGACTCCATCTTGAAGGGTCACTTTTTCCAGTTTCGTGCATTCCTTAAACGCGTAATCGCCGATTCTTTCGAGAGTTGAGGGAAACTCAACCGATTCCAGATAGGAACATTCCCAAAACGCGGAAGATTCAATCGTTTTCAATCCTTCCGGCAAACGCACCGCGACTAAACTGTCGCAACCGCCGAAAGCCTCTTCACAAATAATTGTCACGTTTTCCGGAAATGAAATCCCGTCAATCGAGGATCCATAAAATGCCCTCGGCCCTATGCTCGAGACTCCCGGCGGAATCACGACCCTTGAATTTTTCCCGGTATATCCGGTAACCCGGAAAGACGTAAAAAATGAACTAAACGTAAAATGTCGCTGCTCCAATAACTCCCTTGTCCGCTTCAGGTTAGCCTCCAGTTCACTCAAGGCGTTTTTCTTTGCGTTTTTGAGTGCTGACTCAAGCTTCTTTTGAGCCTCCGCCGCCGCGGTTTTCCTCTCCTCCTCACGCGCTGACGCGACCGCCTGTGCCTGAGCCTCCGCCGCCGCTTTCCTCTCTTCCTCACGCGCTGACGCGACCGCCTGATCTTTAGATTGCTCCGCTACTTTCTTCTCAACTTCCGCGTTAATCGCCTTTTCCTCGTTTTCCTTTACTTTTTTTTGAAGTTCCGTAATTTGCTTTGCCAACTCTCCGGTTTCAGAAGTGTCAATGAGTTCCTGAAGTTTCTTATTTTCCTCAAGAAGCCTTTTTTGTTCATTTCCAGCCTCTTCCTCCGCTTTCTCTTTCGCGAGAACCGCGGCGTTCTCCCTCTGTCGCGCCGTCGCCAAATCCGCCTTCACTGTCGTCAAACCCGCCTCCGCACTCTCCGCGCGCTCGTTCGCCGTCGCCAATTCCGCCTCCGCGCTCTCCGCACGCTTATTCGCCGACTCCCAATCCGCCTTCACCGTCACCAATTCCGCCTCCGCGCTCTCCGCACGCTCATTCGCCGTCTTCAAACCCGCCTCCGCGCTCTCCGCGCGCCCGTTCGCCGTCGCCAAATCCGCCTTCACCGTCGCCAATTCCGCCTCCGCCGTTTCCGCGCGCTCGTTCGCCGACTCCCAATCCGCCTTCACCGTCGCCAATTCCGCCTCCGCGCTCTCCAAATCAGTCTTAGCCATTCCACTTACCGCAATCCACGAAATCCCCCCCGCCAACGCGAGGGAAGCCAGCCATCCAGCGGTCTTTGCCTGTCGTACGCCATTTTTTTCCGCGTCACTGGCCAGCGCGTCCAAAAACTCCGTGCAGCTTCCAAAGCGCGCGCTCGCCTCAAACGCCAGACCCCGCCTGAAAGCATTTTTCATCCGCTCCGTAAACCGCGAATTTCCAGGCGTAAACTTTGACTTCATGACCGCGATTTCATCCCGGTTTCCGCTAAAAGGAAGCGTTCCGTTCAGGAGTTCGTAAGCAACCAGTGCCAAAGAATACTGATCCGTACTCCGGCCCTGCTTTTTCCCAAACTGCTGCTCCGGCGCCATGTACCGCGGCGTTCCGGAGGAAGAAGAAGCCTTTGCGTCATCCACGCTTTGACTGTTTTGGGTAATGCAATGCTCCTGACGAATACGCGCTGAAATCCCAAAATCAATCAGTACCGGCACAAACTTTTTCCCGACCTTCATAAACATGATATTCTGCGGTTTCACGTCTCGATGAAGCACGCCTAATTGATGGAGATAATCCAATGCCGACGCGATTGGACGCAAAATCGGCAGTACTTTCTCTGCCGACAACCCCTTTTCGCGTTCCGGCTGTGCCGCGAACCAGTCCGCGAGTGTTCCGCCGTCCGCGTATTTCATGACCAGAAATGAACCAAATACCGGATCCTTGAATTTACCAAGCAATGGACAAATATTCGTATGATTCAGCTGGCGCGTCAATTCAAAAACTCGCTGAATATCCTTCATCGCGTTCAAGTTTCCGCGAAGTTCCCGACTTAGAATTTTGCAAACGACCTCCTGACTCGCCTCTCCGCCCGACAACTCATCCGCCAGCCACGTCTGTCCCATGCCTCCTTCCCCAAGTTTCCGTTTAAGACGGTAATTCCGAAACTCTCCCAAAAGATACCCTTTTTTCAGTTCCAGGAACTGCTCCGAATCAATATTGACCGACGGCCCCAAAGTTGGACACGAATTCTGCGATAAACCCGATGAAAACATACCATTTACTCCAGAATGAACACTATGATTTAAAATGAAATCATCCGCTTTTTCTGATTTCTGAAATTAATTCCAGGACCCCCCAATACCCTCTCTCCGAATCAGCACGAGTCCCTAAAACTGCCCGACAAATTCAGCCAATGGCTCCTCCCGCCCCAAACTCGATTTCGGATAAAAGCTGCCGCGGCGATAAACCTCATTATAGCATAGAGAAAACACACTGTCAAGGAGCTTTGCGGCGGAGGGGAATCTTGAAAATTTCCCAAAAAATTTGCCGCGTTTGGATGAAATTTTGGATGAAAAAACAGCGCGAAATGGCACTGTCTCGTTTTCTTTCATGAACAAAAAGAAAAAAAGGAACAAAAGGATCAGAAAAAACAGATAACAACCGAACATTTTACGGACGCCAAACCCGCGAGAAGTCTTTAGCAAAATCCCTACAATGCAAAAAATCGCCAAATTTAGAACTTCACAGGAAATTTTTTGTAAAATTTTGGAAAATTCAGAAAATCTCACAAAATTTTCCTTGACACCGCGCGGCCTCGGCGTACAATTTAAGTTTACTGGATGTTTTGCTATAAAATATCGCCCCACTTCATTTTTTGCGAAAAAACTGACCATGAAACGTTTTATCCTTTTCAGTATGCTGCCGTTTTTCGCGGCCGCCGCGGTTTACGCACAGTCATTCACAGTGCCGCAGAATTACCAGCAGGTTTATTCCTGGAACATTCCGACGAGTGTGAATTACGGAAATTCGTCGCCGACTTATGATGTGAACAATTCCGCGCAGCAGTTCGGAGTTGTGGAAAGTATCGGATACCATCTCCAGCTCAACGATCAGTGGGTCTGGGTCTCCATGGATGCATTCACGAGCGATCTGACGAAAATCGGAGTTCCGACCGTTTCTTCCGGCGCGGTTTTCCAGACGAAAGTCTCGAATCTCCAGTACCAGTCCAACGTCGCGTCGCTGGGGAATTCCAATGCTTCGACAGCCGGAAACATTGAGTTCTGGCCGAATACCTACAATCAGGGAAACACCCAAAATGTTCCTGGTGCTGACGGCG
>JAFQUP010000128.1 GCA_017408405.1 Thermoguttaceae bacterium | reverse complement strand
CGGGAAGATCACGTCCGGCAAAGTCATTGAAGATTCCGCCAATTTCCAGGAAAACGGCAGCTGGTCGAGCAACCTGAAAGCGACTCTGACCAGTGCGGACGATCCGGTCGAATTCGAGACCATCGGCGACAGTTCGATCACCTGGTCCGGAGTCCTTTCCGGTGACGGCGGTCTGACAAAGACCGGGACCGGCACGCTTATCCTTACCGGCCAGAATACGTATTCAGGTCCGACTCACATTCAGGAAGGGACCCTTCAGATCTCCGGCGGCAGTCCCAACACGGTACTGACGATGGATGAGAATACCGTCCTTGCGGCGGTCGGGACCGTTTCGCTCGATTCGATGAGCGTGAATGGAGAATTCCAGGTGATCCCGGGCGAAACGGACATCCAGGCCGCAGGCGATGTGCTTTTCGGCGCGGATTCGTTCCTCACGATTCCGGATGAGTATCTTGGCAATTGGGGCGTTTACGAGATCGTCACGTCCGGCACGCAGATCTCCCATGATCCGGCCATCGAGACGCAGGATTGGGAATCGTTTCTGGATACGAGCATCCAGTACGAGTGGAATCTTTTCCTGAGTTCCGACGGCAGGATCCTGACGCTTTCAACGGACTATAACGCGGTTCCGGAACCAGCCTCGCTTCTCTTGCTGCTGCTTGGCTGTGCGGGAATTTACTTCGTTCGCAGAAAGAAGTAGAAAGACTTTTTCAAAAAATGAGCGGTTCCTGGCTTTGATGTCAGGACCGCTCTTTTGTTTTTAAAATTCTTTTTGGGGAGTTTGACTTTTTTGGGGAAATTTTCAGTCAGACTCCCTTGTTTATTTGGGGATATTGTGTAAAATAATGCGGAGATAGAGGTCAGTTTGAAGTTTATTCCGTTGGAGTTCGTACCTCGATTCTTGGTATTGAGACGTACATATCGGAATAAATCTGAATTTCTTGAAAAATGAAAGGCCGTTTGTTTAATGAAAAAGAATCGTTTTTCCATTTTTGTTCTACTGTGGGTTTTATTGATTTCCGTAACCGTGGCTTCCGCCGCGGATGGACCGTTCCGTATCGCGATGTATAAAGGTGGCGGTGTTTCCAAGTACTGCCAGTACGTGGTAGATGTCGTCGCGACGGATCCCGGACTGAAACTGGAGATCGTGAATGAACAGCAGATCCGCGACGGTGTCCTTGAGGAAGGCGCGTACGACATCGTGATCCTCCCCGGCGGGCTGGCGTACAAACAGATCGATGCGCTTCAGCCGGAAGGAATGACGAAGATCAAGGAGTTCATCAAATCCGGAAAGAGCTATCTCGGCATCTGCGCCGGCGCATACGTCCCGATCAAGGAAAACTTCATGAACGCGGAGTTCAAAAGCCCGAAATGGTGGCGCGGAATGGGAAACCTGAAGATCGAGTTCTCGGAACTTGGCGTTAAGCTTGCCGGTGAGAAATACCAGGGAGTGCATGAGATCCGCTACGCGAACGGACCGGTCATCAACATCAACGTGGATCCGCGCAAACCGAAGTGCGAAGTGCTGGCGTGGTTCCGTACGGAATTCGCGGAAGACGGAACGGAACCCGGTATTCAGATCAATTCGCCCGCAATCGTCATGACGGCATACGAAAAAGGTCTCGTCGTGACGGTCAGCCCGCACCCGGAACGCACTCCGGCCATGAATGACGTTCTGCTCAACATCCTGCACCATCTCGGAAAGAGTGCTCGCGGTGAAAGACCGGCGGAAGACGCTCAAACGGAAGATGCCGGCAGCGTGGTGCTTTCGGATGCAGAACGCACGGAAATGAGGGAATACATGCGTGCGATGGCTGAAGTGACGT
>JAFQUP010000017.1 GCA_017408405.1 Thermoguttaceae bacterium | reverse complement strand
CATCCCAGCGGGGGTGAAGAGGACGGACGGATCCCATTTCGGCACAAGGACGTCGCTCGGACGGCGGACACAGCCTTTCGATTCGAAAAACGAAAGGTACATTTCACGAAGTTCGTTGGTTTTCATGATTCGTTTCCTGAAATTCTTTCTCTGGAAGCCGGAAAAACAAAATAAAATTTTTCATATTATACCACATTTTAAAAAGAAAAACAGTACCCCTTACGCAAGATAGGAGAGTTTTTTGCCCTGCATGAGCGTTTTTTCTCCAAATGAAGCCTGAGATTTTTTCCGGCAGGGTCTTGAAGAAAAAGTCGGATCATGGTATAATGGAGAAGATCACTTTTCAAGAACAAAAAATTTGAAGAGAGTCAGTTAAACGCTCAACGAAAATACGAATAAAAAACCCCCAATAAAATACACAAGAGGGTAAAATGCCAGATTTGAAAGATTTCCGCTCCGGCCGCTGGGAAACGCAACACAAAGGTGAACTCACAGAGTATCGGTCTTTTCTGCCTTCCCTGATCGATCAGGAATGGTATTCGACGGATCCCCGCGTTAATCGGCTTGAAAGTGACGCGATGTACGCACTTGGAAGTCTGAATTCTCTGGCTATGCGGATCCCGGACGTCGATGTCTACATTAAAATGCACATAAAAGCAGAAGCGAATACTTCCAGCAGGATCGAAGGAACTCGAACGACTCTTGAGGAAGACCTCCTTCCGATCGAGGAAGTTGCCCCCGAAAAACGAAACGACCATCAGGAAGTCAGCAATTACGTTCGGGCAATCACTTACGGGATCGAGGAACTTCAAAAACCGAACGGTCTCCCGTTATGTAATCGGTTTTTAAGAAACTGCCATAAAATATTAATGGACAGCGTACGCGGAGAGAACAAAACCCCTGGAGAGTTTCGAAGAAGTCAAAACTGGCTTGGCGGCGGAAGTATCAATACCGCAAGCTACGTACCGCCGTCCGAACAGGCAGTTGGAGAGCTGATGAGTGATTTCGAGCAGTTCATCAACTCTGAATATGAGCTTGTTTCGCCGCTCCTGAAAGCCGCCGTTCTGCATTACCAGTTTGAAACGATCCATCCGTTTCTTGACGGAAATGGAAGGATCGGGCGACTCATGATTCCATTGGTTTTGCTGAATGAGAAAATTTTGAGAAAACCCTGTTTCTATATTTCAAGCTATCTGGAAAATCGGCGGGCGGAGTATTATTCCGCACTCCAGATGACCCGTGAAAAAAACGACCTGCTTTCATGGTATCAGTTTTTCCTGAAAGCAGTCAAAACGACGGCAGACTCCGCAGTTGGAAAATTCCAGAGAGTCATGGATTATGTGGAGCAAATGAATCGATACGTCAAATCTCTCGAAAAAAGAAATACCGGGAATATTGACCGAGTGATCCAGGCATATTTCTCGGAACCAACCTTGGCAGCTGCTGATCTGGCACAAAAACTCGAACTGTCGCCGCCGACGGTCAACGCGATCCTGAACGAACTGACGCGGGATGGGATCCTGAATGAGGTCACGGGAGCATCCAGAAACCGGGTCTATCAGATGACGGAGTATATTCACCTGTTTCAGGATCCTGCTTATTAAAAGTTTCAGCCGTTTCCTTTAATAAGGATTTCCTTATTAAAAGTTTCGGCCGTTTCCTTTAATAAGGATTTTCTTATTAAAAGTTTTGGCCGTTTCCTTTAATAAGGATTTTCTTATTAAAAGTTTCAGCCGTTTCCTTTAATAAGGATTTTCTTATTAAAAGTTTTGGCTGTATTTTATTGAACGAGCCTGTAAGTTTTCCGCAGTTTATGTATTTTCACTCTGTACCAGCCCTGATCGGTCCTTTATACGCGGAAATGATCAGGCGGACCAACGCTTTGCAGTCGCTGCCGCGCGTGGGACGGCTTTTGTTTCCGGCGGATTTGTGCGCGACGACCATGTCAAGGGCAGGAAACACATAGATCCGCTGTCCGTACATTCCATAGGCGGCGAACATTCCGCGGAAGGCGTCCGGATATTGATCATTCGATTCCAGCCACCACAGGTAGCCGTAGCCGCCGCCGTTCGGAAACGGGGTGACGGGGCTTGTGGATTCGCGGATCCACTCGGCGGGAATGAGCTGTTCCCCGTTCCACTCTCCATTGCGCAGCATCAGTTCTCCAAGTTTGGCCATGTCGCGTGTCGACAGATGGAAATGGTATGCCAAATGAATGGATTTGGATGCGTCTCCCGTGCGTTTGTGCCGGGAGAGATCCCAGTCCTGCAGCATGAGCGGCTTGGCAAGGTCGGCGTCAAAGGCCTCGTAGATCGACTTTTTTGTCTTCATCTCGAAAACCGTGCCGGCAACGTTGAAATCCCAGTTATTGTACACGAATTTTGTGCCGTGTTCCGTAACGCCGCGTTCCAGCACCTTTCCCTCCGGGATGCCGCCCGGATTTGACGCGGGATGATAGCACCCGGACCGCGCGGAGATGAGTTCCCGGACCGTCGCCAGTTTTTCCTGCGGAAGGAGTCCTCCAACATCGTCGATGCCGAGGTCTCCGACTGTCTCGTCCAGCTGGATCGTCCCGTTCTCTACGTACTTTCCGTAGAGCATGGAGAGGACGCTCTTTCGGCACGACGCGATGTAGGAGACCTGCTCCACGTCTCCGAAAGTGTAGATCACCCGGCCT
>JAFQUP010000127.1 GCA_017408405.1 Thermoguttaceae bacterium | reverse complement strand
GAAAAAATGCACGAAAAAATGCTGCAAAAAAGCGGAAGCCGCGGAAGAAGTGAAAGCACCCGCGAAAAAATGCACGAAAAAATGCTGCAAAAAAGCGGAAGCCGCGGAAGAAGTGAAAGCGCCCGCGAAAAAATGCACGAAAAAATGCTGCAAAAAAGCGGAAGCCGCGGAAGAAGTGAAAGCACCCGCGAAAAAATGCACGAAAAAATGCTGCAAAAAAGCGGAAGCCGCGGAAGAAGTGAAAGCACCCGCGAAAAAATGCGCTAAAAAAGCGTGCAAAAAAACGGAAGCCGCGGAAGAAAAAGCCCCGGCAAAGAAATGCGCGAAAAAATGCGCCAAGAAAACTGCGAAGAAATAAAACCGTTTTACTGAAAACCACTCAAAAAGCCGGACATTTTTGGATGTTCGGCTTTTAAATTTCTTAACCAATCGTATCTTTCTTTTCCGAAATTAGTAAAATAATTTGATGTTTCAGAGACCTTTAATCTCTTCCGCGCGTCTTAAACATTTCATCGAAAACATTCTCTTAACTTTCAGACTCAAAAAGCGGCGCGAATTCAGCTGAATCATAGATTCTTTTTCCATGATTGTTCACGATTTGCCAGGAACCGTCTGAAACTCGAAAGAAGTGATTCCAACCGTAAATTCCCGAATCATGATGGATTGCTTTTTGACGAAAAGTAAAGGTAATTGCCCAGCAGTAAGGCGACTCTCCTTCCTCAAAAGTCGACCGGTAGAGTTTATTGGCGGCAGCTCCTTCAAAAAGCAGTGTTCCTGGCGGGCAATCAAGAAATTCAGACGCATTTACTTTTCCTTGAGTTTCCTGAATCGTCCTCCACGGCGGATTTAGGACCTGCGACCAAATGATAACGTGAATGGCCTGAGGAATTCTTTGAAGCAAAGGCGTTTCCGCCGGAATTGAAGCAGAAGAATCCTCCCAAACCCAATCCGGAGAATATGGAAGTTCCTCATCAACAGATTCCCATGAAAGTCGATAGGTAATTTTCGTTCCAGCCTCGGCATCCACTCCAAAATCCAAATCCATCTGAGTTAGCGTTTCATATTCGATAGTCGCCAAGGCCCATCCATCATAGGAATTCAATCCAAGATGAAGAGCTGAGATTTCCTGATACTCAATCGTTTTTTCATCAGCGGGTTTGAAAGTAAGTTTAACAGGAAATACGGAAGTTCGATTGGGATAATAGGTCGATGATTGATAATTGAAAAGGCTTGAATGTCCCATGACATCCCGAGCAAAATTTAGTCGGTCTTCCCATCGAACCAGAAAGCGGCGGGTAGCGCAAAATCCTTCCGCAGTAAAAGATTCAACGGGAGAGCCTGCCAATTCAAAAAAAGGAACCGTCGTTTGAGGAACTGAAATCAGATTGGCCATGGGGTAACTCCCTCCCAAAAAGAAAAAATACCAAATTGAAAATGAGCCGAATATTAAACTCAGCCTCCAAATCCATTTATTCACGAAGATTCGAGTAGATTTTAAAGTATTTATTAAGATAAAAACTGAAATTCCAGCCGCCTGTCAGAAAATACCTGTCAAAAAACGACGGCTGAAATCAGTTATTTCATTTTCAGAATAAAAATTTTGGATTATTCAGAATCTATTTCCAAATTACTCATTAATTTGACACCCATTTAGAAACAGGTCGTAATGAATTTCAGAGGCAAACGCGTTTTGAAGCTGAAGTTCATTTCTTTCAGGAGTGATCACCCAATCCGCTTTCGGATTGCAAAGCGTAAAAAAACCTCCTGGAGGAACGATAATACTCAAAAAACTGCTGGACAGGATATTGGAAGCAGTCGTTGATCCAGTATTGGCAATGACCAACGGCAGTGTCTCAGAACGATTAAAAAGATAAATTGAGCAAAGCGAAGCAAAACGCACAAAAATATCTGTCCCGTAAAGTCGCAAAATCATCCTGCTTAAATCATGAGTAACGGAAGTAAACGGGGGAATCAACGCATTTTCGGTAAACCAAACAGCATTTACGCTCGGATCCGACTGAGTAGAAACTGAAAGCTGCTTTCGAAACTGCCCCTGAGTCTTCGTATGTGAAGCTAAAATTTCCGCGGCAGAATCCTCAGAGCCAGGCGTAGTATCCTGCCAATTCCACCCAATCTCTGAGGAAATACGCGTTTCAAGTGAAATAGCCATAAAAAATCTCCAATTTTGTTTAACAGAAAAGTTTGGTTAAAAAAAGAAAACTCCTCGAATCCGCGGAGCAGATAAAGCTCATCCTGCTTTCAAAGATCTTCCCAGTACGAAACCGTAAAGACCGTTTTCCAATACTCCATTGACTGACACACTGTTCTCAGATCCTGAATCTGAAAATGATTTTCCGCGTTGAAAATTTTGGGAATTTCATTTAGAAAAACCTCAACCGCATTATGCGAGGCGACAGACAGTTCAATATCTGCATGCATAAAATAAGTTTTCGGGCCACGGTTTGTCATCGAAAGAAAATCCATTTTATTTTCACGAATGACTCCAAATGGCAATTCTTTGCGAATCGAAGTCCCAGTCATGAGAAATTCTGTCGGAAGAACCGCTTTAAGTGCTTCAGAAGAATCCCAAAGAGTACGAAATTTCTGGGCAACGTTCATGAATAAACCTCCTGACAAAATACTTTGGAAACTTCATTCCAAGCAGAAGCCGATCTAAACTCAATAACCTGAAATACCCTATTTGTTGGAGTTTCAAGACGATCATACTGGAAAAGCGCCAGTTCTGGATCCGAAAAACGAATCTCGACTTCGCCATTTGTTCCCGGAGGCAGTATCCGAACCGGAATACCTGGTCTGGAAAGTCGATAACTGGCAACCGGAACCCCTGACTCATCGAGACTCCACTGTGGGCGATAAACATCCAGCACATCACATAAACAAAAATGTTTCAGCAAATTAACGGCAAAACATTTCCAGCAGTTTCTAATCGAAAAATCCCGAACTTCAGAAATGGTCCAGCGAATTCCGGATGAATCCACCAACCAATCCCCTGGAATTGGAATTTCCATTAGAAATTTTTTAGGAAAAACCCAAATTCCCTCAGCAACTCCCTCTGGCGAAGTTTTTGAAATTTGATCCAGACAGGAAAGACGGAGAGCTTCTTCTATCGAAGCGGAAAAACCACTTAAGGGACGTGCCCAGGTCAACGCTTCTTTTCTGTCAAAAATAAGAAAATCTTCATCAGGCGAAAATGAAATCATGGCAATTAAACAGGAAAAAACCAAAATAAAAAAAACAGTAAAACATTTCGCTCAAAATTTCATGTTCGCGCAATCGAATGAATCTCAAACGGCTCTTCCGCTTGAATCTGCCGATCGCACCAGCTCACCGTTTCCTGAAGCTGTTTCAGGTAACTTTCCCATGAAACGGATTGATTTTCAATCGCGTAAGATGGTTTCGGCGAAAGGGTCAGCTCTTCAATCATCGCTAATGTTTGCGCACGAATTTTTAAAATTTGCTTCAATGAATTATTCATGAAAATAGCCTTTCAAAAAATTATCGTGTTGAAAAAATCCTAAATTCCTCAAACAGCTAAAAATTTGCTGCAAAAACTTCACTCTCAATGAGTCAGAATCCTGAAGATGACTCTGGCCGGAAGACGGCTGGAATCCTTAAGATTAAAAACATAATCCAGCTGATAAAATCTCCGAGATTCCTCAAACAAAGGTTTTTCTGAAATATCCGGAATATGCCGAAAATTAAAACCATCCGCGTCAAGATCCCAGGACTGGTCTGTTCTGAGAGCATTGAAAAAGACGGTTTCTAAATCCAGAGAAACATTTTCGTGCCCAGGAATTAAGGTGAATCGATCCGGAAAAATCGGGTCAATGAGTGAAGCGGAATAGAAAGCGGAACTTAAATCACTTCTCTTGAGTACTTCGGAATACTCTCCCACGATTCGGGCCAAAAAAACAGCTGAACTTCCCGGAAATACCGTTCCATAAAAAATTTTCGCGTTTGTCATGAGTAAAAAACTGAATGAAAGTTAAAAAGTCAAAATTTCATGGGATTTTTAAGGGATTACTCCCAAACCGCTTTTTATTGAGAAAAACGAAAGTGTTTGGAATTTCCGCATGGTCTCAGGAATCTCCGTATCGAAAATAGCGGGAATCCTGGGAACACAGCCAAAAATCGAAATTATCTATTTTCTGAAAATTACATTTTAGGAAGTTCCCTTAAGTATCACAAATCTTAAAATTAAAATTTGACCTTGGCGCTTTGCGCCGTCGGTGAATGAACCATTCCGGCAGGCGAACGTTTCTTGCGCTGTTCAACAGGAATAAAGGTAACACGAGTTGAACGCCAGCCAAGTAAACGTCGAAAAAAATCCAAAAAGGCAGTTTGGGAATTTTCAGTATTCATGATGGATCGGAAACTCCAGTAATTGGTATGGATTCTTCGGAAGCGGTCACATTTCGCAACGCATGCTGAGTCAAGCCGTCTGTTCGGTAAATAGTCCACGAGGAACCATCAACCGCACTCTGAAGGTGAGCCAAAATCACGGTACAGAGTGAATAAACAGGAGCAGATTTCTCCACATTGGAAATATCAAAGGCCAGCACCGAAGCGGCAATCGAATCAGGAGAGAGTGTCAAAAGATTCGCGTAAGAATCATTCAGTGTCATGGCACTGCCAATCGCGGCGGGACGATCCGGAATCAGATTCGTGCGAATTTGGATCGCTTCACAGGAAACGCTGATTGTGTCGCAGACATTACTCAAAAGCTCCACTTTTTCAGCCACGGAAGCGAGGTCTTCGGAACTTGCCAATCCATTTTGAATAGCAGAAACCGAAGCTGCGGAAATATTAACTGAATCCGTAAGAGAACGAAATGAAGCACCCCAAATATTTGATGGAAGCGCGGAAACATTTGAGGAAAGTGAAGTCAGTGCCGAGGAGGTCGCCAACCCGTTTTGAATGGAGGAGATGGAGGAAGAAGAAACCTCCACAGAACCAGTCAGAGAACGAGAGGAAACTTTCCAAACATCTGACGCGATTGATGAAACATCAGCTTTAAAGGAACTTGGATCATGAAAAATGAACTGGACGGGCGGAACGATGACACCAGACGAAGAACTGCTCACCGAAAGAGTCAATGTCGAAGCATTGGTTTCAGAAGCCGTAAGAGTCAAAGAATAAACGCCGCCGCCAAGTTCTTCAGGAGAATTGGAAGCCGTAACGAATTCACCTCCGTCCTGAGAAATCCGGCAAGTATGATTGGCCGCATCGCCAGAGCAAAGCGATCCGTCACTCGAATTCCAGGCAGAATAAGTAACGCAGTAAGAAGTATTTTTAATCATATTTTTTGAATAAAAAATTTTTTAACAAAATTCTCCAATGAAAGGAACCCGAAATAAAAAAGGAGAGACTGAAAACGAACGATTCAAAAAGGCAGGTAAAGAGTGGAAACGTCCAATCTCTCCATTTCTTCATTTCAATGACTAAAGATTAGGACTTTCTTTTCATTTTCATTCAGGAAGGTTAAAGCTCAGCCAGTGCAGCAAACGACACATCGAGGATCAAGAACCGCCGGAACTCCACGTTCACTCGCTTTAAAGCGAACCAAAATATCCTGCGTGAAATTCGCTTCACCGGAAGACACAGACCGCGATACGGTCAATCCCCAGTTTTCCACATAGGCAAATGCTTTTTTAAAGTCTCCCATGAACCAATACTTCGCGGCGGCATCCGCGGAAATTCCACTGGAAATCAGCCTCTGGTAAGCATACGCGCTGGTCTGAAGAGCATAATCTCCAAAGAGATTGGACATTGCGACCTTTTGCGTGCCATCCGAATTGGACCAGGCTGAATTTCCCGGATAGAAAATCTGGGCAGCGGTAAATCGTTTACCCGGCATAACGAGAACCGTATTTGGATTCATGAGAAGCGGAAGTCCGGTCGAATCATCGCACATCGTAGCGAAAAGCTGCTCTGCGGCATCCACATTCCGCCAATCCGACAACTCATTTCCTGACAATTTATTGACCCAGGGAGAAGATTCCGAAGATTCATAGTACGTATTAAAGGAATTTCCATTAAGCGAGTAAGTATTGGTAAGTCCAAGAATCATATCAAGGATTCGTTTTTCACGATCAGCACCAAGAATTTCACCAACCTCCGAAGCTCGTTTCAAAATCAAACCAGTCTGATCGAAGAAAATCGCTTCGCGCGTAACGGGAACAATGAGACCATGTTTAGCGGTTTCAGGCGTATCAACATATTCTTCGCTAAAACCGGCATTCGGATACGGCATTCCTTCGGCCACTTCCGTCACTCCCCCCTGAATTCTTCCAATTCCAGGGATTCGTTCACGAGAAAGCCGTGATGAAATAATGCTGACAAGTTTCGAGGCCTTAAACGCTTCCTGCTCATACGCCTCACGAATCTTCGTGCTGATAATTCGTCCCGTAATATTCAGAAACGCGCTGGACTCAACGCCTTCACCTTCCAGCAAAGCATTTTCTCCGCAAGGATCAAGCGAACGGACCCATTTAAGACCATCCGGAATCAGTGCTTCCGCAAGATCACGAAGACTAAATTCTTCCGGACGAATCTGACGAGTATCAATCGCTTCCGACAAATGCTCGGTCGTTTTCTTAAGACCATCCAGTTCAACACGACGTTTCAGCTCACGATAATTAATACTTTTCATCCAAATAGACCTTTCTTGAAAAAAAGAAATAAAATAAAAAGGGAATGAAGACCTTATTTTCAAAACTTAAAAATCCGAAACATTTTGAACAAAATCTCATTTCCTAAACTTACTCTGTTTTGTGTTTTGGATCCGAGCCGGGAACTCCGCCCTTAAGAACAGTAGAAATGATTGCGACGTATGCTTTTCCCGCCGGCACATTTTCCTGATGAACGATCCTCCCAATGGCCTTTCGCGCAGAATCAACCGTAATGATTGCTTTCGACTCGAGTTTCTCTTCAAGGGTATTGAAACTGGGGCCAACGAAAGTCCCGATACGCTGCGTAACATCACTCGGAGTTTCATCATCAAACTCAAAAGTTCCGCATGTTGCCACCCGAATTGTTTCCATCCATCCAACAGGACTTGCCTGCATCGCAATTCCCAGAAAATCCAGCGTAAATGCTTTTTGTGTTTCCGCTAAATCTCCCGATTTCGCGAATGAAGAGGCGGATTGGGCTTTTCCATCTGGATCAAGCCAAAGAAGATCGCCAATCCGAATTTCCGAATCCTCAGCCGCGCGTACGCAGATCGGACACGTTTCTCCCCACTTCCAATTAAAATCTTTCATTTTTTCTTTCCTTCAAATTACGTTTCATTCCTCCAAACAGAGGGAATAAGCTGAATAATGGTTAAAAATCTCTGAATCATTAAAAAGTAATTTTAGTTCTGATCCTGAAATTAGCGGCGCAAATAATTTACGAACTCTTCAATTGAGAGATTTTCCTCGCGAAGTCTGGAATTTGGAATACGTGAAACCGGAAAAGACACCATTTGGGAAACATGAAGAAATTCACAAAACTGTTTCTTCAGTTTTTCCAGCTGTTCCTGGAGTTCACCAAAATCTTTTTGGAGAGCTTCAATGAGAGGAGTCACATTCTCTGGCTCTGGAAAAGGCTCTCGTGCATCTGAAACAATTCGGTCCTCACATTGATTCGTGAATTCCTTCGATTTCATTTTCAAATCAATGCTCTCTCCATTCTCCTTCAAAACCTCGCAATCCATCATTTCATATTTTTGAGAATTTTGACTCAGATCACTCTCCATTGAGATTTCTTGCTCAAGTCCCGAAGAATTGCTTGAACACCCTTCATAAGACTCGGTTTCACGAAAAAGACTCTCCGATTTTTTCGACTGTTCATCAGCGGCTTTTTCCATCGATGAAATTTCCGACTCAAAAAGACCATGAGTCGTGGCTGGATCCGCAACCAGGTCAACGCTTCGAACCGAAGTAATTTCATCAACTACCAGTGTTCCATCTTTGAGAGTTGAAGTTCTCCCCAGAATATTGTGCGAAAAACCAACATTCTCTGGAGCGTGCTCGGCATCCCACATCATCTGTTCCGCAAGGGGATGACATGGATTAAAATAAAAATCCGCAAAAAGACCTTCATTTTCACGAAATTGAACATTTCGAATATTTCCAATCCGATCCCGGTAATCTCGGGGAGAATTTGGCGAATTTTGGGGATGATTCACATTTACTTTCGCTTTTTCATAAAGTTTTCTTGCTTTGCGTAACGCGGACGGCGCGTAACGGCGCGAGTTCAATGAAATCAGACCAAGAATTTTGACTCCTCGAAGGACTGATTTTTCCCTGTCTAAACGAGAAAAATTACCTGCCTGAGAATATTCAACAAAAGATTGAGGGGTGTTTCTGAATAATTTCATCTGGTTTTCCTTAAAAATAAAATAGTTAGTGAAAATTTAAATCTTTTCCCGGCTTTCTGACGTTCTCCGTAATTTCCGCAAAACGCGATTGAAAAAGAGTAAATGAAATAAACCCTAATGAAGGAAAGTCTGGCAGGTCACTAGCGGATCGCACGTTCCAAACTGGAACGAATGGACTGAATGACCCCATCTTGAATACTCACATGAATAGAAATATTTCCATAAAATTGAAGCGTGAGAGCATCATTCAGCAAACCGGTCATCGTGCTGGAAAGAAGCTCCATACGCACTTTATTCGTTTCATTTTCCATCAATTTCCTGCTACCAGAACTGGAATGATCCAACCATTCCGAATTTTTGTCTTTGAGAGAACTTTTCGATGCGTGTTTCAGATTTTCCTGGCGTACGCGATGTTTTTCTGGTACCGAATCTGAAATAACTGACTTTGAAGCGGCGGACATAATAAATTCCTTTCTTGAAAAACTTAAGTATTGATTTTCTTGGGAGGCATCTCGAGAACGTAAAATCAAGATTGCCCACTTTATTTATCCTTTTTATTTTCACTGTATTATGCTCGATAGTGAACAAATTTCCAGTATGACACAAAATTTAACTAATTTTTTGGACAGTACTAAATCGATCTCTCAGTTCGTCTACTGTTATGGCACCAAGCTCAACCAAAATCTGGTCTGCCTGCACTTCCTTCAACCGGTCACGAACAGTCAGTATTGGAGGAGTGATTTGAATTCGCAGCTCGGCAATTGCTTCCGGCGGCAATTTTTGAGCCTGTACCGCATGAAGCAAAACCCTTTTCATCAAACGAAGGTCTTCCGTAATCATTTCTCGCTGAAGTCTCTCAAACATTCGAACCGATGGTCCTTCCGCGATCATGGTTGATGAATAATTCGCGTTACTTGCGTCCGACGTAAGCATGAATTCCGGCATGACGAGACGGCTGGCGATCGCGCGAAGTTCTGCCTGAAGTACTAAAATGTACCGGCTGGCATCAACTGCCGCGACTGGAAACTGATATTCTACTCCAGCCGAAGTATCAAGAATCGTCCCAGGCGAATAGCTTCGGGTAAAAAGGCTTTTGGAAGAATTTCCAAATGAAATTCGAGAATCCGCGGAGGCTGCCGCAAAATTTTCAATTCCAAGTCGTGAACCCGCGGAATGTTTTCGAATGATAGCAATCGCCGATTGGATTTCCGCGACAACACTCATATTTCGAAGCAATTTTTCCGCGCGGCGAAGATTTTTCCGAACTGGATAAAAGACCGGAATTCCGCGTGAAACTCCCGCATCCACATTAGCTTTTCGATGTTGAATCCAGGATGCAGGAAGAAATTTCCCTTTAACCCAATAGCCGAGAACCGTCTCTGAATCATCTGGATGCGTTTCAATTCCAAAATTTATCGAGCGCCCTCCCTGATTCCCAAAACCATTTTCAGAAGATCTGAAATTCCCGGCAGAAAGCTCTGGAGAAAAGCGAAATTCATCCGGCGTAAAAATATCTTCCGGTTCAATAAAACGAATGGACGTTTTTCCTTCATGATCCACAAAATATCGAATAAAAACTTCTCCATCCCGATCTTTTCGGCGCTGAATTTCCTGCTGTCTGCTGAACCAGTTATTCTCTTGGATAAATTCATCTATCAAATCTTGAGCGGCTCTCACGACTGAGGCGGAAATACTACTTTCCGGAATTTTTTCAACAGAAATCCGGTGACCGCTTCCCACGACAAAACTGATGCGGTTTTCATGGCCGCAAATAGCAAATTCGTTCGTGAGAGCAAGCTGACGGCATGACTCGCGCGCATCCTCAAGAGACTCTTCTGAATTAAGCCGTCCAGAATTCAAAGTCCCCTCAAGACGGGTCCATTTTTCTTCATCATCAAAAAGATATTCATGCGGGTGAATGAAACTGACCATGAAAAACTTCCTTTAACAAAACAGGATTAATGAAAATCGAAACTTCGCAAAAGAATCCTCGAAAACCATATTCAGAAACTTCAAGTATCCTGAAAACACGATCTTCGTAAGGTTAAAAATTTCATTAAAATTTTCCAATTCAAGATTTACTCCAGATCTTAAATTTCAGTGCCTTTGAAAAAGATTTGTTCCCAAACCGTCATCAAAAGCGGAATTTCCCAAATGCTGATTCAAAAGACGGATCGCCATTTCCAAAGCGTCTGGCCCGTCATCATGGTCGCCAATCGGAAACTGACGCAGCTGCTCAACAAGAAGTAACGTTCCTGGCGAATGAGTCTTGAAATGAATTTTCCCAGTAGTCAGCCACTGCCCAAGTCTGCGTATCCGAATCTCTTTGGCCACCGAATTGAAAATCAGTGACGGTTGAAGACATGGGAGATGATGAGCCTGAAAGCGGTGACGAAAAAAATCCGCCAACAGATCCTGAAACTGATTTCCCTCTACTCCGAAAATATCCGGATGAAATGAACGCCAAAGCCGAATCCCGGCTTCAATCATCTCGTCAATTGGAAGTCGAAAAAGTTCTGCCTCAACGTAGAGTTCCCCCTCACTTCCCAAAGCAAGCATCACGTAAGCCGCAAAGTCGCCTCGATTGGCATGTTTTCCTTTACTCGGATCCAGTGCCATGACTCGAACAGAAACATTTGCTGGAAATTCGTCAAACCAAAAATCCTCACGTTCAAAATGTTTTTCTTCCCATTCACAAAGATCCGGATTCAAAGGAGAATTTTGTTTCTCTCGCTCAAAAGTATTTTTCCCGGATTCCGCTCTCATTTTCATTAACGTCAAAAGGTCTTCTTCCTCTGGCCAAAGGACAACCGCTCCTTCATTCATCTCACGTTCATGAGCAAAATAAAACTGTTGCGCGTTTTCTTCATGAGAACCCCGACAACAGCGGGCAATATTTACGTTTTTTGGGAAAACATCTTTTTTTGAGCCTCTTTCCGGACTCTGAGACCTTTCAGCTGATGTCTCCAGCCCCAAATAAAGGTTTTCCCAGGTTTCCCAAAGATCCATTCGATTAGGATAACGAAGAATCGCCCTGAAAATTCGGGAGTGCCAGCCAGGAGTCCGATCCAGTTCCATCGCGAGCGCGTCTCGATGGAGCGCGGTGGCAAGGTGAATAAAATTTGTCCGTGAATTTCCCGCTTTCAAAAGTGTCCCAAAAAACCATTCTCTGGATACCTGACGAAGTTTTGAAGAACGACTGTGCGCGTCATTTTGAAGATCATCCCCAATGATCAAACTTGGACGGTGAGCGCCATGACGTCTGCCGCGAAGTTTCTGACCGCTTCCAAAAGCCTCGATACGGACTCCATTCGGAAGAAGGAGCCGCCCCTCACGAAAACGAATTTTTCCGTTAAGTGCCGAAGAGTAATGTGTTTTCAAAAGAGGAGAGGACTCCAGCGCGAGACGAATATTTTCGAGATGGAGGACCGCCTGATCCAGCGTATCTGACACGATCCAGACATACGGTTCCGTTCCTTCCAATGCCGCCCGCAATGGGTAAGCCAATGTTCCGATCGTAGATTTTGCGTTCCCGCGAGGCGCAAGCAGATTCAGGCGGCTGCCCCGTTTCAGTGAAAAAGAATCGAGCACTCGAAACATCCACCGATGCATCAGGGACGGCGTACGGCAAAAATAGTCCGGCAGAAACGTGAAGCACCAGGACTCCAGCCCGCCGCTGGCATTCGCACCGCTTTCCAATCGTCGCGCCGCTCCATGAGCTTTGGCAAAAACAGGACGAAAACGACGAATAAAATTTTCAAAGGACTGAAGATCTGAAGGGGAATCGTAGTTCATTTTTTCAAATTTGATTTAAATTACGGCCAATGGGTTCAGAGAATAACGAAAGAGACTCAATGAGAACTAATGCTTCTCCTCAATATTCTTCAAAAATTCATCTATTCTGGCAAGAAGCCGTTTACGATGAGCGGGAGACTTCACTTCTTCCACAATCATTTCAGAAAGTTGAGTAATGATGAATTTGAATTCCCGCTCATTAAATGTTCCCGGTGATCGAAGACGATATTCTTCCGGGTTTCTTCTCTCCAGAATCCATGCTGCCGCCTTCCAATAGCGTTCCTGGCGTGCTGCCGCATTAATGCTTTTCATGGATGAAATCTCTGCCTGCTGTTCCGCATGACGTAAATCGCAAGCAAAATCAGGGTCTTTCGCCGCTATTTTGGAAATCGCTGAAGGAGCACAACCCGCGTAACGGGCAGCGATTTTCCGGGAACAGCCTACTGTCAAAATCGCAAGTATCTCATCCTTTTGCTTTTTCGTCAAACTGAGACCGGATGAACGCGTCGATGATTTATTGATGTTTTTGGAAGTAATCGGTCCTTTTTTCTTCACTGACTTTTTTTCTGTCTGAGCGACGATTGACGTTTTCTGTTTTTTTTCTCTATTCGTTTTATCTGGCATGGAATATTCTTTCAAAAAAAGAGGAGGGAAAAGTAACTTAAATTCAAAAATTGAAAAGGCAATCGAAAGAATCTCGTGGAATATGAAAATAAAAATTTCAATTCATCCTGAAATGGCAATTCAGCATAAAAACCCTCAAAGATGAGTTCACGCACTTCCCAAAGAATTTCCAGGATCAAAACGAGATTCAGGCGGATCATTAAAAAGGTATCCTCAAAAAATTTCAAAACGTTTCCCCAATGCGGAAGTCTGAATAAAATCCCGGCAAAAGACAGAAAAATTTCAAAGGAACTTCCAAAAATTGATTTTCCAAAAAACAGTTTTCAGAGGTCCCTTAACTCTGCTTTTTCTTCAGTGCTTCCGGTAAGACTCAAGTTTCCCCATTTTTAGGGGCATACTCAAAAGAAACGACAAGCCGGGAACCAGAACCGCGATAGCGCGGAATAGCGGATTCTTTCGGAGATGAGGTGGCCCCGCGAACCGTAACGGTTCTCCAAAACGGAGAATTTCGACAATGTGCGATTACCGCGGGATGGCTTCCCGTAATATTCAGACGAATTCCCGCCTCACGATAAATCTCGCCAACGCCTTCCGCCAATTTCATGCCAATGCCAAGTCCCTGAAAATCGGGAAGAGTAACCAAACGGCTGATCCGTCTCCGATTTTTCCTGGAAATCAATGGCATTATTCCGCAAAACGCGACTGGAGTCTCTTCCCACATGGCGACATAGCATTGCGCGCTGGGAGCCAAAGAAGCACTTAAATAGTGATGACGCGCAAACAGGGGCCAAACGGAATTACCTGTTTTTCTGATTTCGAGCCGAATTTCCGGTCGCCGAAGACACCTCCTTGAGACATTCCCCGTCGCCATATCCAAAATCCAGTCCGGCTCAAGCCATTCCGCCACATCGTAATGGCACGTTACCGCCACGAAACGCGCCGGAATTGAACCGTTTCGGATTCCTTTCGCCAACGCCGCGGACGCCGATTTCGCGACTGTTCTGTCCACGACACTCGTGAATTCATCAAATGCCAGAATCCGATCTTTTCCATCTGAAAGTTTCGACAAAGAAAGACTTCGGGCAAGGTCGCATCGGAATTTTTCTCCATTGCTCAAAATCGCGTATGGTTTCACCCAGCTTGGCGGAGAGCTGAAACCGACAGAAGTCAAAAGAGCCGTGATTTCTTTTGTCGAAAGTTCTTCATGGAATCCATCCACAACCGCCCGGTCTTCAGGCCAGGACACAGCCTCATGAAAATCATCTCCAAAAAGTTCTCGCGCCACGGTCGTTTTTCCGCTTCCGGATGGTCCCACGATCAGCCCAATTTTCCAGTCTGAGGAATCAATCTCCGGTTTTTCTACGTCCAATGTTAAGCGTGCTTTCTCTTCAATCGGCACGTCAAAAATACCTGCCACCTGCTGAACACGAAACGAATTAAAAATTGGCGCTGCCAAATCAATACGCATTGAATTCATGACTATTTCAAAATTAAATCAAAAAATCAAATTTTCAGAAACGTGAACTACCAAAAGATTTCGATTCTTTAAAGATTCAAGAGTCGGCACTTCAACCCCTCCGCGTGAAGTTTCTCGTAGAGTTCCTTTTGGTTTTCTTCCGTACCACAGTCAATAACAATTTGAAAAAGTTCCGGAATTATGGCTTCCTGACGTATTTCAGGCTCTAATTTATCAACGTTTTTTCCCAACGTCTCCTCCAACAATTCCTGGACGGCTTCTGATGACGTCTCCATTTCCGAAATCAATTCCGCGAAAAGTTCGTCGTTTCGGCCAGCCATCGCCGAAATCGGATCCAGAGTCGCGAGCAGTTTATCCGCTTCCGCGTCATTCAAATCAAGAATTAGTACTGGAACTTCCTGATTAGGCGTCGTTTCCGCTCGCAGATGCCCGTCAAGCAGCATCAGTGAGCCATCCGGCATTTCACGTGCCAAAAGCGCATCCGCATAGCCAATCTCCGCTAAGACTCCCTGAATCGCGTTTTTCTGTTTTTCCGGATGAGTACGCCAATTTTTCGGATTCGGAATCAGCTGAGAAGCAGGAACCCGCCGCAATTCTTTAACTCGATCTTTAATGAGCATTGAAAAACTCCTTTCTGAAATTCATGGTAAAATTAACTTTTGAAAAATTTTTCTTCCAGAGAAAGCGTGAAATTACGAAAATTATCAAAACCACATAAACAGTCACTCACGATACGAATTCCAGGAACATCTTTTTTCCCGCTGAAAATTCATCTGTTTTCGCAACAGAAAAACAAACGCCGTAACGGGCATGGACCAGGCCAAAAGATAAAGTCCCATCAAAAGCCAGGAAAAACTTTTCGTTTCATTGAGCGAAACTCCCTCTTTCCGTTTTGAGGCATTTGGTTCCTTTTCAGAAATTCTCCGATCAATTTCAAACTGTTCATTTTTCACCGAAGAACTTCCTGAATCATCATTCTTTTCAGAGCATTCTGTATCTTGAAAAAGTTCTCCAAAGATCCTCCTTCTCGACACCGCCTCGCCTTTTTCGTGATTTTTGAAAGAAAAAGAAGACGGAAAAGACGAGACAGAATCGTTTTCTTCTGATTTTCCGCGACCGTTAACATTTGAATTGTCTGCGTCCGGATTCTCTGATTCTCCCCAAAAAGATTCCGAAACAGAAGTGTCCTCAACCAGCAATTCCTTTGAATATTCATTGGAATCACTCTGTTTATCCTCTGGATTCAGAAAAGTTTTGCAGTTAAATGAATGAGGCGTTTTTCCTTCATCCAACCTATCTGATTTTGGAAGGTTCTGAAATTCAACAGACTCCGAGGAATCAACACTTACTGAACCAAACTCTTCCTCACTGAACACGATTCCGTCTCCCAAAACTTTTTCCTTGTCCTGAACAAAATACTCTCCTGAAATAAACGGTACTGAAAAATCAATGGCCAAAATTTTCATGATTTGCCCACTCCATGTTCCGTAAAGTGACTGCCCATCCGTACCCCACAGAACACCAGCGAGATTACCGTCAAGAGTCAGAATCGGAGCGCCGGAATCTCCCTGCCGAGCGGTACCAGAAACGACCAGAGTATGCGCGCCGGAAACCGTACTGAGTCGACAGTAACCGCGAACGACCCCAAGTATCCAAAGCGAACGCCCATCAGAACCATATCCACAAACTCTCACGTACTCCTCAGGTTTTGGAGGCTTTAAAGTCAAAATGATCGGAGTGGGAAAAGAATTTGAAAATGAAGAATCTGTCCCGACGGCACTCTGAAGAAGAGCAACGTCCCAATCCCGGTTAATGGCTTGAATTCGCGCGTTAAATGAAAAATGGTTGGGAAATGAAACGGCAATTCGTTCCGGTGAATTCGTTTCAAAAAGATGCGCGCAAGTCAAAATCGCGCACTGATCTTTCGAAATTCGGATCCACGTTCCCGTGCCGTAATTTCGCGTTTGAGCATTCTCAACACAAATTCTTGCCACAGCCGGATGGGGCGAAGCATATTCCGCATGAAAAAGAGCTGCGGAAGTCTGTTTTCCGGATGAGTCAGAGGGCGCAGATGAAACTGAACTCCAAGAAGAGTTCGGCGCCAGAGAACAATGACCGTCGGGACAGTTAAATGGAAAAAGAAGAAGCGGTGTCCAAAGTAAAATCAAAAAGATCGTTACCGCCGTGAATGAAAAATTTTTCTTTGACATTACTTACCCAATACTTTTGAAAAGTTCAAATAAAAACTAAAATTTACCTGCTTACCCATCCGGATATTAAGATGTCTGCTGGAATCAATGAAAATTCAAATGCCTCATCTTCATCAATTAAAACCGTTTAAAATTTTAATTCTCTCCAAATTCTCAATTACGCCCAATTTCTCAATGCGCGTTTTCTGATCCCTCTTCATGAATTCATTCCGGAAACTGCGCGTTCTGCCATTCCTCAATTTCCAGTTCGAGACGGTGGGCTTCAACTTTCTGACGATAAATCTCTTCATATCGTTTCTGGCATTCTGGCGGAAGAAAAATTCCCAGGTAACATTTCGCTTCTTCAATTTCCTGCTCAGTCAGAAATTCAGGAAAAACTCTTTCTCTCTTCACGCTTGAAACTGGAACTTCTCGATGGGAATGACGAAGTTTCACGAAAGAGGAATTTTCACTCTTCTTCCTTTTTTCTCCGGGATTCGGTATCGTGTTTCTGAAAAAATCCGTTCCGTAGTCCCTGCTTTGAGAAATTTCATGATGACAGATGGCGCTGCCAGTACCGGAAACTCCTGAACTCTTCTTCTGAAAAGAGGAACGACAAGAAACTTTTTGAGATAACGTTTGAAATTTTTTCATCGAAAGTCTTTCATGAAGGGAATATCTAATCTGCTGGAAGCAACTCCATTTCTGAGTCTTTTCCTGAAAAACACAAAAAAAGGCCTAACAGAAACCTGGTCTGAAAACCAGTTCTTCTGTTAGGCCTCAAAACTTACCGAATGTCGGCAGCTCGCAGTACCTGACCCTTCTCACTCGTTTCCGGTAATCATTTCGTGATTTCCATTTTTTCGCCGGAAACGGGAGAAAGGCCGTGATCAAATTGTTCATTTAGCTGAATATCCCATCAGGGAAATTTCAGCTGGAATCAAAGATCCCAAGCCGGATTCTTTTAAACTCAAATCTTTTGAGTAGCAATTGGAATCCTATTTCAAAATTCGAGTCTGAGCAAAATTTCTTTAGTCTCAGAAAAAGGCGGTGTCTGTTCACCTGCCTCAACATGCTTGGGACTTTTTCTTTGCAGCTCCCTTAAACCGCCCATTTATCCCAATCAACAAAATCAATTATACCAGAAAAATCCAATTTGTCAAGTGAAATTTTTTTATTTTTTTCTCGAAATGCTTGAAACCTCGTAAAATAAAGTGTTTTCTAAATCAAAAAAATTTAAAATTTCTTTTTTCTGAAGCATTCTGGCTGTTAAATTTTCTCGATTTCCCCCAAATCCAATTCAAAACCAGTCAAAAATTTTTGAAAAATTACCCCATCAAAAACTCAAAAGTTTGGAGGCCCCCCTTGCGCAAAGCCCTAAAAAAAAGAAAATAGATAAAGTTTTTTTCATGAAATCAATTCCAATCATCCTATTCCGAAAAGAGTTAGCGAATGACTCCAAAGCCTTCACTCCTGAGTTTGCCAATTACGGAGCTTAACTCATGGTTTGCCGCCCAAAAACAGCCTAAATTCCGAGTGAATCAGTTGCTGAAATGGCTCTATTCGCCTGGAATCAGTGAATTTGATCAAATGACGAATCTTCCCAAATCACTCAGGGAGGCCCTTAAAAACTCTTTTACTTTGCGCACGATGAAAGTCGCCGCCGTCCTTGGTTCAGAGGAAAGTCCCGCTGAAAAATTCCTTCTGGAACTTGAAGATGGAAATCGAATTGAAGCGGTAATCCTCCATAACGCGCAGGGACAGCATTCACTTTGCGCGAGTACGCAGGTTGGCTGTGCCATGAAATGCGCGTTTTGCGCAAGCGGAATGGATGGAATGGTACGAAATTTAACTTCCGGCGAGATCCTTGAACAATTTCTTTTCGCGGCGGATCTTTTGGCGAAACGAGGGCAGCGTCTTTCCCATGCCGTCATAATGGGAATGGGAGAACCAACTGCCAATCTGGACTCACTCCTTTCGGCACTCGCAATCGTCTCATCAGAGGGCGGCTTAGGCATTGGCGCCAGAAAAATCACGATTTCAACCGTCGGAATTCCAGCGGGAATTCTCCGGTTGGCCGAACTGGATCACCCCTATCATCTGGCAATCTCACTGCACGCCCCCAATGACTCCATTCGAACCAGAATCATGCCGAGTAATCGCGGAATCGGAATGGAAGCCATTTTGCGCGCCGCGGATTCCTATTTTGAGAAAACCGGACGCCGTGTTACCTACGAATACATTTTGATCGCGGGCGTGAATGACTCAATAGAAAACGCTCGTGAACTGGCTGGAAAACTTCGAGGGCGAAACGCATTGGTGAATCTGATTCCATTCAACCCCGTTAAAGAACTCGCCTTCCGAACGCCTTCCGCCTCGCAAATCCAGCAATTTGCCAGAATTTTGGAATCAAATGGAATTCAAATCGCTCTCCGGCATCGAAAAGGAGAGAAAATCGACGCGGCCTGCGGACAGCTCCGAAGAAGCCGCGGAATAAATGCTCCAACAGAAAACTAAGCTCACGCTCAGTCCAGAGCGTACGAAAAACACTTACGGTGAAAGGGCAAAGTGCCCTTAAATTCACCACGTCGAAAACCGCAATTCCTCCAGTCAGCCAATTCCTTAAATTAATTCAGGAAAAACGACATGCCTCAAAATCCAATTCGCTTGGCCTTAGCATTCCATAACCACCAGCCGGTGGGAAATTTTGACGGAACGATCGAAGAATGTTACCAAAAAAGTTATTTACCGTTTCTGAATCTGATCTCGCGTCCAGAATATTCCTCACTGAAAGTTTCGCTCCATAATTCAGGATGTCTTGAAGAATGGCTGGATCGGCACCATCCGGAATATCTTGACCGGCTTGGAGTGCTGGCTCGTCGGGGACAGGTGGAAATTCTGGGCGGCCCATTTCAGGAACCTATCCTGGCAATGCTTCCTGCCAGGGACAGAATCGGGCAAATCCAAATTCATTCCCGCTGGATCGAAAAACGCCTCGGAGTCCGTGTCCGCGGAATGTGGATGCCGGAACGTGTCTGGGAGCAATCGTGTGTCCGAGATCTGGCTGAAGCGGGAATGGAATTCACCATTCTTGATGATTACCATTTCAAAAAAGCCGGTCTGGCCGAAGAAAAACTTTACGGATATTACCTGACCGAAGACGATGGAAAATTGATGGCCGTCTATCCGGACAGTGAAAAACTGCGATACTGGATCCCCTTTGACTCAATCGAGCGAAGTTTGAATTACCTGCGTCAAATTTTCGAGACTCAGGAAAACGCGCTGTTATTCTGTGCCGATGACGGTGAGAAATTCGGCGCGTGGCCTCAAACTTTTGAGCATGTCTACGGCAGCGGAAACTGGCTGGAAAATTTCTTTAATACTTTGGTTCAAAATTCAGACTGGCTCAAAACCGTCACCATGTCTGAAGCGCGCGATGAAGTTAAACCGCTTGGAAAATGTTATCTTCCCGACTGCTCATACCGTGAAATGACGGAATGGGTCCTCGATACTTCAAACCGTAAAGAATATGACTCGCTCATGGCTGAGATTGCCGCTGCGGAAGAGGATTGCTCTGAAACGCGAAACGCGAATTTCAAAAACGAAAAAACCTCTCCTGACTTCTCCATGGACGAAACAGAAAAAACGCTGCTGCCAAAAGATTCTTCCATTGCTCAAATACTTTCAGCCAATGAAACCCTAAATAAAAAATTCCGAAAGTCCCAAAACGCTCTGCGACGGCTCCACGCGTTCGTTTCAGGAGGAAACTGGAGAAACTTTAAAGTAAAATATCCAGAAACAAATGAAATGTACTGCCGAATGATGGCCGTTAGCCAAAGACTGAAAACGCTTCAGGATCAATGTCGAAAAGAGGCAATGGAGACAAGCGAAACCGAATTTTTCCGAAAATTCCAGCTCCTGGAAGATGCCCGTCTCGAACTTTATCGCGGACAGTGCAATTGCCCGTACTGGCATGGCGCTTTCGGCGGAGTTTATCTCCCGCACCTGAGAAACGGTATTTTTCGCCATCTGATCGCCGCGGATAAATTGATGGATCTGGTCGCGCCGAATCCGTTAACTCCCGGTGACTTTAATTTTGACGGTGAAATCGAATATCGCATGGAATCTAATGAAATTTCGGCCTGGATAGCACCGGCAAATGGAGGCATGCTCTATGAACTGGACGTTCGAAAAATTGGTCTGAATCTGCTCGCCTCAATGACTCGTCAGCCGGAACCCTACCATGAACAGATTATTCGAGTCATTCAGGCTCAAAAAAATACCGAAACATTCACAGAAACTCAGAAAAAAGATCCGGCGGAAAAGAACGAAAACGGAAATCCTGAACACCGAATTTCAATTCGAGAAAATCCGGAAAATCAAAATTCCGCAGCCTCAATCAAAACTCAAGCAGACGAAGATCTTGGAAATATCCGCGACAAAGCCGTCTTTAAACAGGATGGACTTGAAAACCGACTCCAGTACGATCTGCTGCCGCGAAAGTCTCTTCTGGATCAGTTTTTCGCTCCAGATGTGACGGCCGAACGCCTTTATTCCGGAGAAGCGGAAGCGGACAAAACGTTTTGCCGTCTCCCATACCAGACACGGTTTGAAAATGGAAAACTCACTCTTGCCGCAGTCGGAACCATCCGCTCATTTGAAGGAAATCCTCACTCCATCTCAATCTGCAAAATTATCGAAATCAATGGTGATGCCCTTAACGTTACCTGGCGATTGGGAAATCTGCCGCGCTGGGAAACCGTTCTTTTCGGCGTAGAATTCAATTTTGCCGGTATGCCGGGACACTGCGACGACAGATTTTTCTTTGACCGAAACGGCCAAAAACTCGGAGACCTCAGTACCTGCCTGAATACCAAAGGCAATCCTTTTTTGGGACTGGCTGACGAATGGCAAAAACTTCGCGTAGAAATGGAAGTGTCCAGAATTACTGACTTTTGGACTCATCCAATCGAAACGGTCAGCAACTCTGAAGGAGGATTTGAACTGGTCCACCAGTCCGTCTGCGTCATCCCTCATTGGTTCATCCGTGCGGAAAATGACGGAATCTGGGAATGTCACATGAAAATTCAGACAAAAGTTGATGGTTGAAACTTTCAGACACAATGTGCCGACTGTGTTCCGGAAATAATTCCAAACTTGAGCAGGCCAGGCACAAATAATTAAGGAATCTTCCCAAAACCACTTTCCACAAAAACGAAAGTGGTTTGAATTTTCGCAAAATCTCAGAAATTCCGCATATTCCAAAATATGCGGGATTTTGGGTAACGCGGCAGAAAATCAACAGTATTCCTTTCCAGAAATTGGCTTTTGGGAAGTTACCTTAAATGGTCTGAACGGCTCAATCCTCTCCTTTTTCATTCATCAGTCTCTCAATATCACAGAGTTCCCCAAATCACTATTTCCAATAAAAAAACCATTCGAATCAAATTCGAATGGTTCATGTTTTGTCTGAAAACCGATTCAAAGAAAATCAGATCAGCCCTGGGGATTATTGCGAAGGCGACGGGAACGACGCTCAGCACGCAGACGAATGCGGCGATTAATTTCGCTCGGCTTTTCGTAGAATTCACGGCGGCGCATTTCCTTTTTAATGCCGCTGCGTTCAACGAGTTTACGGAAACGACGAACTGCATCCTGGACGGATTCATTCTCTCTCAACGTCAACTTGACCACTAAAATCACCTCCCCGGCTAGGTCACTAAATTTCTTCTTTACCAAAATTTTAATAAAGTATACCAAATTAAAACTTTTTGTCCAGCCCCCCCTCACCAATTTCAATAAAAAAGAAAAATATGTTAAATTTTAACAATTAGGCAGATTTTAACTATTGTTCCAATTACTCCAGTCCGATAAACAGAAAAGCAGTGAAAATATTTATGTTTCCAAGGTCCAAAACTTGAAAAATTGGGTAGAATCGTGAAAAAAAGTCGCCGTTTTCTGATCGTCATGTCCAGCATTACCGCCGGTGCCCTTGGCGGATGGTGGTATTTTGAAGAAGGAAGTCAAATTTACGATTCGCGTGTCAGCATTAAAGAATCTTCGTCTTTCGGAAAAAGTGCGGATTCCTCCGAAGAAAACCAGGTTTATTTTCAAAAATTAATTGATCCTTCGGCAATTCGTGAAAACACCAGGGTTCAAACGCTTTTTGAAGTAACGTCACGAGCAGAAGCCCGCAAGGCGTACGCACTGGCACAAAAAACGAAATCAGCGGCGGAAAACCAGAACAGGTCAAACGAGTCTCTCCCGCTCTCCATACCTGGTGAAGAGCGGAAAGATTTCCCGGAAACCACGCAAATCGCGCAAAATACTACGGAGAAAATCCAAGCCGCGGAAGAAAGAGAAACAGAAAGTCTTTCCTCGAAACAGCGTACTGTTTCAGATGAACTCGCGGTTTCTCTTGAAGCATTGGCGCAGGCAGTTCCCGGCCTCGACACGAAAGTCGCCTCCGCACTGACACCCAACTTCAAGCCTCAAGAAACTGTCGCGAAAAATGGTGAGAAAACGAATTCAAACTCATCAGATTCCCCGCGTTCTTCCGCACTGATTCATATCGCGGATTTCACGTCTTCCCCCCAGGATGAAAATACGATTTCCTCCGTAGCCCTCCTGACTCCCGGTTCCAATCTTTCTGTTAAGCAGCGCCTCATAGGATTGGAACAGCTTGAAAATCAGGAACCTCCACTTGAATTTCAGATCGTTCAGCGTGAGAAGATACCTCATCAAGAAATCGGCGAAATGGCGCAAACCTCCCTTCCTCAGCTGGCCGGCAATTTCCAAAACGCGGAAATCCGTGAACAGATCGGCAATTACGCCTCAATGCCGGGAAATCCATTTTCCAGCTACGGACCGGCCCCAACTGTTCAGGAACCGGAACTTCAAAATCCTGCGGCGGCGGAACAGTCCGCTACGGAATTCGTCATGGAAGATTCTCAGAAAAACGAAACGGAAGCGAATGCCGTATCCGCTGAAAATACTTCAGAGGGAGAGATTCCTCTTGAACTTTATCGTCCAAAAGAAAGCACTGATTCTGAAGATATTTTAAACGATTCAGAGACCCCCAAAGAGGACGATTCCGAAAGGCCGGAATCTCAAAAAGAAATGGACACTGAAACGTCGGAAAATCAGAACGATCCGCCATCCTCGTTGATTCGCATTAAAAAACCTGTCCGTAAAGCGGAAAAACAGAAGGAAGAACCTGCCGAAAAATACGAACTGGATATTTCACGAGAAAATATCCGCGAAGCCCTGAATATTTTTCAGCGGGAAACCGGCCTGAAGGTCGTCTCTTCCCTGAACGTTCAGGGAGAGGTGTCCTGCGCGGCGGAAAATACTGATCCAGAGATTCTTTTGGGAAATCTCCTGGCGGATACGCAATTTGAATTCATACGTGAAGAAGATTTTATTTACGTCACGCACTCCGAAAACATAAAATCTGTCACTCAGCCGCTTTCAAAGACCGAAACACGCGTTTTCACGCCGCGGTATGTTTCGATTGATACGCTTGAGCTGGTACTTTCTTCCAATCTGACACAATTCGGATCATGCCGCAGAATTCGTAAAGGCGGCGAGGAATCTCTGGAAGTGACTGATTGGACCCTGGCCCTGAATGAACTGGAGGATGTCCAGAACCTGATTGATCTTCCTGAGGCTCAAAACAGCATGAACGCCTTCGCGTTCCAGCATGAACTCAATGGCGCGGCAAATCAGCCGCTGGACCTGCTCTCGATCGCGGAAGGACGCGGTCTGGTCCTTCAGAGAATGACGATTCCTGAACTTGCCCAAAAAACCAAAAAACCGCTTTTCAGCAAGAAAGAGGAGGTTCCGGATATTATCGCCTATTCCATTTCACACCGCGCGGATTCATTCATGATTGCCGTAAAAGATCAACTTAAAGTGGAACCAGCCTGGATGCCGAATCCGCGTTCAGAGGCTCTTGAGCTGAATAAACCTTTAGTTTTCGAATTCGGAATCAAAGTAAACGAAGTTCAGGTTCCTTACCTTATCTCCGTCACATTCCGCGAAAATCCTGAAGCGGCCCAGAACGGTGAAAGTCCAATCCTGGCTGAAGTTGATTGCCGGCCAAAAGGCGAACTGAATCCAAAATCTAAACCCAAGACGATTCACTTCACCATGCCAATGCCTTCATCAAGCGGAAATTCACTGGTTTTTCAGCTGAATATGGGTGAGTTTGCCTTGGAAAATAAAGAGACTCGGAAAAATCCAATCTACGCTTTCCATGGAAATCGAACCGTAAAAGAAGTAATTCTCATTCTGAATCCTTTCAAGGATATGCAGGAACTGCCTGAAACGGCTTTGACTTCAAATGCCGTCAAAGCCATCATCAAACAGCAGGAAGTCATGGGACGAAAATTCTACGGAAGTCTCGACAAAAAAGAACGGAATTATTCCGAAATCTGTTTCTCGGTGGCTCAAAAACTTCGGGCCGGAATGAGTATTCAGCGTTAAAAAAACCTTCTCGAAAGTCCCGCCAGGCGGGACTTTTTTTTTGATAATACGCTCCTTATTCAGGTCTCCCCAAGATCTTCCATCCTTTGACTGAATTACGCCCAAATTTACTGCTTTTACCCTGAAAAACTTTCATCGACAGAAATACTCCGCCCAAGCAGACTATTTTCGTAAAACACTCTCTCCAAACTAAAGACCCCTCGAATCAGAGAATCCCTCACCAAAATCCGGTTCACCACTGAACCTCCAATTCCAGTGAATACCATCCGGAAACTCCTTCCGTAAAGAAAACCGCAATAAAAAAACCGCGGTCAAGAAAACCGCGGTATTTTCGATTTAACCTAAACTTTTTAGATTATTCCAGAGCAGCGGGTTTGTCCATCGTCTGCGTCTGGTAAATCGGCTGGTGACGATAATAAACTTCCAGCGTCATGATGGAAAGAGCCGTTTCGTAAAGACGTCCACCACTCCCGGAATGTCCACCTCCCGGCGTCCAGCTTCCTTTGGAGTGACCGTCTGATTTGTCCTGTTTCTTGACAAGCTGTTCGCGCATTTTCTCATTCCACTTGGTCCACTGGTCGCCGCCGTAGTGACGCATGACCTGCGTCGCGTAGTAATTATAGTACATATCGCCGCTCGGTCCCATATTCCCAATATACTGAACGCCTTTCTGAAGGGCAGGATGATCCTGCTTCCATCCGTAGTACATACGGCAAAGGAGCGCAATGGCGGTACAGGCCGGTGTTTTTCCCGGAGTCACGTAACCGTATCCGGCACCATTTTCCGTCTGTACGGAATTAAGGAAGTTCATGGCCTTTGCCGGGACCTGCGGATTAACCTGAAGATACCCCATGTATCCGCTCTTGAGAGCCATCAGCTGCCAGCCCACCACAGAGGTGTCGCCAGCCTGACGCGGAGAATATCTCCAGCCGCCGCCGGTAGGATCCTGCGCGTACATGATGAAGTTGACGGCAGCCTGAGCCGGAACCTTGAGGCTCTTTTCCTTTGTCATGGCATACGCTTCGGTCAGACAGATAGTCGCCAGACCGTGCGCGTACATGGTGCCTTCCTTCTGATGAAGTGAACCGCCTCCAGGGCACTTGGGATCCTTCTTCATGATGGAAACAAGGAACTTCAAACCAGCGCCGATCTGTCTTTTGTACGTACCTTCGCGGTGAGTCATCCCGCACCCGAGGAAGGGCAAAATTCCCATCGCGGTCGCACCACTGGTGCAGTTCACCAACGAACCGGGATTTCCGCAATTGCAGTTCCCAACCAGGCAGTGATTATAGTTCCAGCTTCCATTGGCGAGCTGGTGGCGCGCGATCCATTCAAGCCCCATTTTCACGGCATTCTGGGAAGCGCGAGTTCCACCCCCCGTCATGGCAACTGCATCCGCGTGCTTTCGGGCATCCAAACCGCCTCCGCTCGTATACGCGTTAAGCGTCGCGTTATTATCCGAGGAATTAGCGCGAACATCGGCCGTAGGCGTGAACTCAACCACCGCCGGCGGCGGCTCATCGTCCATTGTGTCGTTCGCGACTTCAACTTCAACCGGAACATCCTGGGGAGTATCCACAGTGACTTCCGTTTCAACCTCTTCCATGTCCTCGACCTCGAGGTCCATTTCAAGTTCTTCTTCCTCTTCTTCAATAATTTCTTCTTCAACGATCTCTTCATCCGCAGTTGCCTGAAAGATGACAGCGGCTTTTTTCGAGCCCTGATCAACCTGAAGAAACATCATCACGATGAGAAGGACAGTATGGATAACCATACTGAGAAGCCAGCTCGGAACGCGATCGAGAAAACCTCCGCTGCTTTCAATATACTCAACAGCTTCCTGTTCAGGGGTAACGTTTTCCTGCGACATGACCACCAACCTTTAATTGTCTAGGGTAACTGACGTAAAAGTAAATATTATCTTAAACTTTATTTTAATTCATTTTCGCATTTACGCAAGCGTTCTTTCCTTAAATTTCTCAAATTTTTCAAAAAAACTTCAAAAAATTGGTAAAATTTCAAGATTTTTCAGGCAGAAACGGAATCAGCGAATGCTCTGAATTCGCTCTCCAATCGCCGGATGTGAATGAAGCCAGAAAACTTCCCACTTTGAAGGAAACGGATCCGCTTTATTTTGGACGGCCAGTTTGATAAACGCCGAACGCATGGCCCCGGCAGAACCGCAATGTTTAAGCGCGTAAGTGTCCGCCTGGCGCTCAAACTTTCTGCTAACCGCGTTCTGGAACGGTTCGAGGAACATTCCGATAATACTCATCACAAACAGGAAAAAAGGTATCGTCCAGACGGGAAGATGCGCGTAATCCGGCACCACGAACGCGGAGCCGCCAAGCCAGAAACGCAGCGCGAGATCCGCCAGCCAGAATATCGCGAAACTGGCAAAAAACATGCCAGACATAAGTTTCAAAATATGGCGGTGAACATGATGCCCCACTTCATGAGCAAAAACTGCGATAATTTCATCGTCCGTGAAGTTTTTCAGAAGCGTATCCCCCAAAAGAACGCGGCGCGTCGTGCCCAAACCGGCAAGCATGGCGTTTGCTTTGGAAGTTTCAATGGAAAGGTCCAGACGGTAAATTCCAGTCAGTCTGAGTGTCGTGGAACGGGTCAATTCAAGAAATCGCTCCATCAGGGATTCATTCTCCAACTTTTCCACCCGGTAAAAAAGCGGCATCACCAGTACCGGAACAAGACAGCCGAGAACCATTGAAAAGAGAAAAAAAAGAACCGAAACGACCGCCCACCATAAGGAACCGCTGAGCCGAATGAGAAAAAGAAAGGCCGTCATGAGAAAAAGATTCAAAACAAATACCAGCAAAAGCTGAAGCAGGTAACGCCTGAACCAGTGAAATGGAGTAAGATTGGACAAACCAAACCGTTTCTCAATGACCCAGCCGTTAAAAAAGGAAAGCGGGAAAGAAATGACCGCGTGAAGGAACGTCAGACACGTCATCAAGGCCGCAGTTAAACCAATCGTCGGAAAAACTCCTGAACCGGAAAGAAACGGAAAAACCTGAACAAGCCATCCAATAAGCGGTTTCGTGAAAAGAAACGCCATCAGCCCAAGAAAAAGAAGATCAACCGCTCGATCCAAAAGTGAATAGCGAAGGCTGATTCGGCCATACTCACGGCTTTCCGCAAGCTGTTCCGGCGACATGATTTCCGCGCAAAGCTCTTCTTCCGAGAGAACTTCGGCCGTGGAAATATCTCGGCCCGTGACAACTGGCTGACCGCTGAATGAAGTTTCCTCCGGACTCCATCCATCCAAAACAGTTTCCGATGATGAAAACGCGGAAAATGATTCCGAAGTATTTCGCGTATCTTCTGACTTCCTCAAATTTTCACTCATGTTTCAAATCTCCAAACTCCAAAGCCGTGAAATTCAGAATGACAGAATCCTCCATCGGAACACGCTGATTCTTCCGAAGAACAAACTCCGCCCCATGCGGCAACGCTCTGACCGTCTCAATAACCCCTTCTCCCTCCACAATAAACGCTTCGATAGCCGGAACTCGCGTCAGCGGCGGACAAAAAGCGGCAAAAAGGGTAATTTTCGTCTGACCTGAACCAAAATTTCCACGTAAAAGCCCCGAAACTTTCTCCCCCTGCTCCGTTTGCGAACGTTCCAGCTTCTGTGAAACATCGAACGGTAAAAGCTCCTCTGGATCTTCCTCAAACTCTTCATACTCATCCATTCCTTCCACTGCCGCCGAAACAGAATCCGAAACAGAATCCGAAACAGAATCCGAAACAGAATCCGAAACAGAATCCGAAACAGAATCCGAAACAGAATCCGAAACAGAATCCGAAACAGAAGGAATCAGGAATAAAGTCCTCATTCTATCCGAAAATTCAATAGCCCACCACAAACAGCAAACGGTTGCCATTCCCAGGAAAGCAGTGATTTTGGCAATTCCAGATGACTCCGGCGTTAAAATCGCGTAAAAAGCGGTCAGAAAGAGCAGAAGTCTAAACACCGCGCCAAATAAATGTTTTCCACGTTCTTCAGAACGCGAAAGAACAAAAGATTTCCAACGGATAAAATCAATAAACAGAAAAATTCCCCCAGCGATCAGAGCAAAAAAAATGATTCCCAACGTCAGACACGGAGCGGTAAAGGCCCCGGAAAATCTTCGAGCCAGAAGCATTCCCAGAAACACGTTGAATCCAAAATCAATCAAAAAATTCCCTAAAGTCTTCTTTCTGAAGGAAAAATTTTGGATATTGGAAAAAAAATAAAAAAATTTTTTGAAGAGCATTTTGAACGTTCGATAATCAAAAATCTTTACTTCACATAAATAAATATGTCACATTATAGTCGATTTTCCTCAAAAGCAAAAGCCCCCCGCCATCCCAAATCAGAAAAAAAAACCAAAAAAGTTCATCCCTCCCTCGTGCAAAATTCCAGAAATCAGCCATACTATCATGCACAAGGACGCGAGACTCAGCAGGGAAGCTGAACTTTTCTCATTCTTATCGGGATTTATCCTGAAATAATCCAAAACGGCGTTTTCAGAGTTTTCACTTTGAAAGCGCCGTTTTTCATCAAAAGACATCCTATCGGGAACTCACCACGGATTTTCCATCATCCCGACAATATGCTGCGCGATTTTCTGCATAAGAATCTGCGACGAAGTAGCGTTCGACTGCCCGAATTCTGTTATCAACGGGGTCGTGGCGGAAATTTTCAATGCTTCCTGGGCCATGTCGATGTGCTGCGATTGCCTCAAATTTTGCGTTCTTCGGTCAATCCACTGCGCCTCAATCGTCATCCCCAAAGCAAGTTCACGCGGATCCGCCCAGTCATTTTGAAAAGTGACCGACTTGTTCTCCCCGATAATATTGACCTTAAGAACCGTATCCGCTCGGGACGAGGGAACCACTTTGTACGGCGTCCTCTGCTCAATTTCCCGTACCAGAACCTCCGTAAGCCTTTCTCCATATCCGCGCCGCCATGTTTCATTCCCCGCGATATCCACGCCGACAGTGCGAATGTCACTCGGAAAAAGACCCTGGTTTCCCAGCTGATAGGTACCGCATCCACCAAAAAGCAAAACAGCTAAAACCAGAAGCGGCAAAAGGAGTGTCCGCATCTTAACCTCCTACCGTTCCGGGAAAATTTTATTCAACCAGGCAAAATAATCCGGCGGCTCCGCGCGATAATCCCGAATTTCGTCATATCGCTTCTTTGCCCGAATAGCACATTCCGTCTGCGGAAACTCTTCCATCACGTACTGGTAGTACTGACGCGCCGCGGCATAGCAGCGTTTTGTTTCATAAAATTCCGCGATGTGCATATCACGCTCAGCTTTTGCCTCGATAATTTTGTTCTGTGTTTCCGCCAGAGCCTGCCGCCGGTCCTTGATCTGCGGACCAAACTGCGTTAAGAGACGCTCTGTCAGAATTTCCGCGTCTTCCAATGCTTTTCCATCATATTCCGGCCCCTGGTACATCAGCAATTTTGCCGAAAGATTTAACTCGCACGCAGGCAGCAAATGCCGTGACTGCGGATAGTTTCTAATCAGATCATCGTAAAAATCAGCCGCGTCGAAATACTCTCCCCGAATATAGCTTGCGTTTCCCGCGGCCATTGCCGCGTGTTCCGCCCACAAACCATTTGGATCGTGCATGGTGATCGTTCGATACGCCTTGATACTGTTTCCGAACGTGCTGAACATTGGGCGCGTTTTATCTGAAAAGTTCGGAACCAGCTCCGAATAATCATGAATCTGATCCAATTTCTCCCAGTATTGCGCAATCGCGAACAAACGGGGTGAAACGCGATCCATATATCGCGTCGACTCAAATTTTTTCAGGAGTTTCTCGTACGCGCGCTGCGCCTTGGAATAGCGATTCGCGAAAAAGTAAGATTCAGCCCGGAGAAAAAGCGCGTCTTCCTGAAGCGGAGTGTCCGGCCACCGAAATCCCGCCATCCCTAGCTTCTTCGCGGCCTCTTCGTAATTCCCGTCCTCAAAAAACTGAACTCCTTCCTCAAACAGCGCAACAGCAATCTCTTCGTTCGGTTCCAGCCGTACCAGCTTCAGGCACGCCAGCTTGAAACGCTTTCCAAACTTCTCTGCCGTCATCGCTTTAAGCGACTGATCCTCTTCCTCGAAATACTGCGCGGCCTCTTTTACCTCCTCCATATTCACCTGAGGATTCGGCTCCGCGTTAAGCTGCTGCTCATACTGATTCAACTCTGTCAGATTCACCGACTGTTTCTTCACGGCACATCCGCTAACGCACAGAGAAACCCACAAAATACCCAGCATCAGTGAAATGCCCGGCAATACGGCACTCAATGGGCGAAACAGGCGGAATGAATCAGGAACAGGTCGTTTCATACGATAAACTTTCCGGAATATCCGGGATAAAGTTTTTATGGAACAAAATCGAAAAATGCTTCCGGCAAAAAACGAGAAATAATTCCCAAAAACAAATTGTTATTTTTCAATCCCGGAAAATCAGTTATCAATTCTTAATAATTATTTAACAGTTTGCACTCAACGTTTAAGCCAGTGAAGTATCGGTACCGGACGTTCCATCTGATACGCCAGGTACTGGTTCCAAAGCCCTCGAATCTCTCCCAGTGTCTTTTGGGAAAGCTGAAGCCTCCGCCAATAGCGCTCATCCGCGGAAGCCAAAAGCTGAAACGCTCCAAGTGCCTCCGGCGACAGAGAAACCACATTCATCCGGCCAGGACGACACCGAGGGCAGAGAACTCCTCCATCTCTCATCCCAAACGCAACGCGCCGTGCCCCCCGGCGAATCTCAACTTTTTCCGAGCATCCAACGCACTCATGAAATGACGGAGCCAGGCCGGACAAACTCATGAGACGCAGCTCATAATGAAAAAGGCATCGGGAAAGTTTTTCGGGCGGATTATCCAGACTTGAAGTTCTGCATATCGAATCCAGCAATAGAATATCTTTTAAAACATTTTTCGTCAAGTCGAATAATGCACTTTGCGGGTTAAAATTTTCAGTAAAATGATTTAAAAGCTGAACCACGTGGAAACCTGCGTAAATTGCGGTAGTTGAGTCAACTCTGAATCTCTCTGTTAATTTTGCTTCCGTAACAAGCTGGAGTACGTCGCCGATTTTGGGATAATAGAGAATCCGGCAAATATTCATCGCGTCGAGCGACGTATCAAATGGATTTTTGAGTCGACGCGCCCCCTTCGCCAAACAGGTAACCTTTCCGTTTTCACGAGTAAAGAACGTCACGACCATACTGGTTTCACTGAAATCAGTCGTTCGAAGAACGATAGCTTCATCATTTAATGGCGGCATGAATCAAATCAAAATTTCAATAATGGATCACTAAATCTCCCAAGTTTTCTAAAGTATAGAATCTTTTTTAAAATTACGCAATCGACATTTGGAATTTTTTATCTGCCATTGACGAAATTTTTTATTTTCGGTAAAATATCCCTGTTTTCCTTTTTCCTTATTCCATTCCCATGAGAAACCCATGACACATTCCCTTCAATTTCTTCAAGGTCTTCGGATTCTTCACGTAACCAACCGCGTTTCACGCGAAAGCTGGCTGGAAAAGGTACTGCTCGAAGTTCCCGAACTGAAGCTCCAATTTCGGGAAGTTCAGGGTTCATTCGATGGAATGAAAGCTCTTCAGACTCAGGCTTTCGACTTCATTCTGGTCAGCATTCGTCCCGTTGAACAGAGCCTGGACTTCATCGATGGGTGCCGAACTGGCGGCGTGACGGCCCCAATGATGATTCTCGGAAGAAAAAAAGACTCAAATCTCCTGACTCAATGTTGCGAACGAGGCGGAAACGGAGTCATTTCGCTTGAAGGAACCACCGTTTCTGATCTGCTGTGGAAAATCCTCCTCGCCGTCCGTGAACATCGAAACTCGGAACAAAACATCGAACTTCGCGGCCGTCTTCAACAGGAAGCTCTGCGCAAATCCAAAGAAAATGAAGTATTCATTGAACGCCAAAGAAAAATGCTCGCGGAATCCGCCGCGCCGACTTTGAACGGCCTGACACCGTACCTCGAAAACCAGTATCTGGAACTGCTGAAAAACTGCATTCCGATGACGCTGGAAAATTACGCGGATCTCGCGGCTCCTTTCGTCAGGGAACTCCTTGCGAAAAAAATAACCGCGGCGGAACTTTTCACGATGCACCTGAACGCACTCGAAACGATTCTCCGGTCACCAGGAAGGAAAAGCCCTCACCATCTGATGAACCGCGCGAGTCTTTTGCTGAATCGGCTGACAATTAGTCTGCTGAATCACTACCAGCAATCTGAAATCTCACATTCTCCCGCCACTCCATTGGCTTTTGATTTCAGCGACATCGCGACTGACTGCGATCTGCTATGAGAAAAACCTGAAGTTTTTCACCCAAAAAGACGATTTAAAAACGTAATTTTTCGAGTTTTTAGACAGTATTAATTAATAGGGAAAGAAAATAATGTCTTCACTCAAACGAATTCTCGTCACTGGCGGTGCCGGTTTTTTAGGGTCTCATCTCTGCGAACGACTTCTGGATATGGGACACGACGTAATCTGCCTGGATAATTTTTTCACGAGCCAAAAATCAAACGTCCTTCATCTTCTCGACAATCCGAATTTTGAACTGATTCGCCATGACGTGACTGTCCCGATTTTTCTTGAGGTGGACGAAATCTTCAATCTCGCCTGTCCCGCCGCGCCGGGACATTACCAGTTTAACCCTATCAAGACAATGAAAACTTCCGTAATGGGAGCAATCAATATGCTCGGAATGGCAAAACGGTGCCGGGCAAGAATCCTTCAGGCCTCCACGAGCGAAATCTATGGCGATCCTGAAATTCACCCTCAACCCGAAACCTATCGCGGCTGCGTCAATACGCTGGGAATTCGGGCCTGCTACGATGAGGGAAAACGAGCGGCGGAAACACTTTTTATGGACTATCACCGCCATAACGGGGTGGATATTCGCATTATCCGAATCTTCAATACCTACGGACCGCGAATGCATCCGTATGATGGCCGAGTCATTTCGAATTTCATCCGGCAGGCTCTTTTGGGAGAAGACATCACGATTTTCGGTGATGGTTCCCAAACCCGTTCTTTCTGCTACCGGGATGACCTGGTAGAAGGCATGATCCGAATGATGAACAGTGAAGAAAAGGGACTCACTGGCCCAATCAATATCGGAAATCCTCATGAATTCACGATCCGGCAACTGGCTGAACTCATCCTTGAAATGATTGACACGAAATCCAAACTGGTTTACCGACCGCTCCCTATGGATGACCCAACTCAACGTCGGCCGGACATTACCCTGGCACGGAAACATCTGAACTGGAAACCAACGATCGAACTTCGTGAAGGTCTTCAGAAAACAATTGACTGGTTCCGTTCCATCAAAATAAGCGATTATCGACCACCAACGCCGAGATACTAAATTCCCTTTTCAAAACCAGTGACCGGGATTGGGGAGATAAAATGACAAAACCTCCCAATCCCATAAAAAAAAGCAGATAATCCGAAGATCTCTGCTTTTTTTAATGAACGAATCAAAAATTTTGATCAGCCAATTTCGATAGCGGTCACTTTGACCGTAACATACTTCTGGCGATGACCCGTGCGTTTACGGAACGTGGAACGGCGGGTAAATTTCTGAATGGTCAGTTTCGGACCTTTCGTCAGAGCTTCGTAAACGGAGCCCTTGACTTTCACATTGAGAGTGGGCTGACCGATGAGCAGCTCATCATCCGTGCGGCAAGCCAGCACATCGTCAAAAACGATTTCGTCGTCTTTATTCAGGCCTTCACGATAGTCGATCTGGATTTCTGTTCCGACTTCGACTTTGAACTGACGACCACCATCTCGAATAATCGCGTACATTGTTTTCCTCAGCTAAAGTAATTGGTTATGGTAATGTTACTTAAATCCATATGAGTAAATGAATACATATTATACAAAAAATTTTTCATCACGCAAGGGGGGGAGCGGATTTTCCTGATTTATCTTTTTTGAAAAAGCCGTAATTCCCGTAAAAATCGGCACGATACTCAATATGATTCAACTAAAGAATGCGAAAAAATCAGTCATAAATTCTCACCTGGCCAAAAATTTTCACCAAACAGTTTCAAAAACGGCTCCAATTGTTCAAGAAATCCCGCAAACACCAAAATACGGATTATCGTCCTTTTCTTCCGAAATTTCCAGCTGATTTTCAGTAAAGGCACATTAATCCCCGCGGCATATCAAAAGTAAAGACTCCTGAAAACAGGAGTCTCTTTCATGATTTAAGCTAAAATTCCAAATTTAAGCTAAAATTCCAAGAATGCCAATAAAAAGTCCAATCAGCATCAGGCAACAGCCGGCCGGCTCTGGTTTGCCGGAACGTTTGGAAGAGTTACCCTCCTCTTCGTCTTCATCATCCCAATCATCCTCGCGCGGCACATAATAAGTTCCCTGACTTGCCGTTTCGGAATCAATCCCGTCCGGAAATTCATGACCGCATTGGCGGCAGACCTTCAGAAACTGCGGATAAAGCAGCTCATCGCAGCAGGGACACATTACGGCCAGGGGATATTCTTCCGCGTCATCCCCAACCTCAGGATCTTCGTCCAGCGGCTGGGAAAGATCCACCATGCTCCGGTGGCAGGACGCGACCTGACGTTTAACTGTTTTCCTCTCACCACCGCCTTCTGTGTCTTTTCCATGGCAGCGGCACTGATGACCTCCCTCACCGTGACCTTCACCATGGCAGCGGCACTGATGACCTCCCTCGCCGTGCCCCTCACCATGGCAGCGGCACTGATGATCTCCCTCGCCGTGCCCCTCACCATGGCAGCGGCACTGATGATCTCCCTCGCCGTGACCTTCACCATGGCAGCGGCACTGATGATCTCCCTCGCCGTGACCTTCACCATGGCAGCGGCACTGATGCTCCTCTTCCCTGTTCGCGACAGTCTTCATTGCCTCCAAAGTATCAATCGCCGCGGCATTCATGACAGCCGCGCGCGGAATCACTCCTTCCAGGCTGATACCCGCCCCGGCAAAAGCGGAACCGCCCAAAGCGGCGGCAAGAAATGGCTGAACGGCGCCGGAGGTATCTTCTTCTCCGTCGTCGAATCGATCATCTTTTGAATTGTATTGAAACACGACACTCTCCGCGTGTTCCGGCGGTAAAATTAAATCCAAATCCGCCAGCGGAAACTGATCTCCGAGCGTATTGCAGAATCGACAGTATGCCACACGCCGCGCGCCGCATTCAGGACATATGTCCCATTTTTTCATTCTCATGTCAATTTAACCTTTTTACTTTTTACCTTCTTTCAAAGTACGCGTTTTTCACCGTCACCAGCAAAGCACGCCAGAAGAGATATTCAAGGAGGGATTTGGCCTGCTGTCCATCATTGAGGCAATTCTTTAAGCCTTCTTTTCATTTCAGACAATTCGCTTCCGCTTTTCCCGTTCCATCTTTAATCCAGGATCAGAATCAGCACCGAATTCGTTCGTCCCTGTGTTCAGCTTTAATTAAGTCCGTTTTCCATTCCCGTGATACCAACAGTCACTATCCGCGCCAGGCTTTCATTCCGTTTTGAGAAATCTTCTTCAGCCTCCTGTCCCATTTCGGGCAGCGAACGTTTTACTTTTGAGGTAAACCCTTCTTTTCCCGTATTGTTCTTTTCAGAGGCAGCAGTCATCACCCGTTTTTCCCAGGGAAGTCCGCGCGTTGCCGATTTTCCCAAACATTTTCCTGACAGAACACAGTCAGTAATTGGTTTCCATGGTTTTTCACGCGTAAAAGCAAGACGCTGAAAAACCCGGGCTGAGGAACGCAGCCCGGGAAACCAGGGGGATTGGGACACCCCTCACATTGAATACCTTATCTGTTGATGGTCAAGCCGAAGACAAACCCGTGCATAAACACATCGCTTTTATTTTTGCCGTCAACCAGTCCCATGACTCCCTGACCAGCCATGTCGAGGGTGAAGTCAGCCATTCCGGTGGGGCGGGCGATATTGCCTGCGTAGATTCCGGACCATCCAAGGTTCATCTTGATCTTGCTGGTGAGTTCGATATTGAACTTGACACCAATTTCCGCAATAGGCGTGAAGACATCGTAGTCTTTTTTATCCCAGCCCGTCATACCGTTCGCACGGATGTTCGGAGCAATGTACTGGAGGTATTTGTTGCCATTGCTGTCTTCGACAGTGGTATCGCTGGCCGTGTCAACTTTTCCGCTGTAGATGGAATCGAAACCGTACAGACCGCTGGCGTAACCATTGCTGGCAATCGTGGATTCCATGGTGACCTGCTGCGCGTTGTACGCCGCGGTGAACTTCGCGAGGACTTCCATTCCAAAGCGTCCAGTCTGACGAGACCATTTGATTCCAATCTGCGGACCAACCAGGTTATTGTCGGCATTCGTTTCGATCGTCGTGTCGTCCAGGAAGTTCGGTGAGTAGATCTCGCCAGTTCCGTAACGTTCACTGCCGCCCCAGAATCCAAAGTCTTCGTCCCATTTCATGTAGCGGACACCAAGTCCGAGTTCAAAACGTCCCAGTCGAGTCTGGTGGGCACGGCGGAGGTAGTTCAACTCAACACCCCAGGTGCTAATATCGTTCCACATTCTGGCTTTGTCAAACTGGACCAGAAGTCGGTCTACTTTCAAATTGCCTTCTTCCGTTTCGGTGCAGTCCTGCCAGTTCTCCTCCTTTTTCTGGCCCATGATAATACCGGCAAGGTAATTGCTCCCCAAACCATCGTTATTGTTGTTCGTGTCCGCGAAACCGACCTGGACTCCGCGTCCCGCTTCCGCGGTTTTACCGTCAATCGTAAAGATCTGGCATTCCCAACCGTTATGTCCGGACATGAATCCGAAATTGTACCGCTGACCAACATGGAATTTCGTGCTCAACTGATTCGTATTCCAGTCATTGTGCTGCGTCGTGTAACTCAAAACTCCGCATGGTCCGTATTTGTCAGCCGTGTAGTCGATGAATTCCGGAAGCGTCATTTCCGTGTAGCCGTCTTTAATGGCGTCTTCGATACTTCCGCCGCTGCTCGAATCACTGTTGCTGCTGCTCCCGGAGATGATCGTACCGTTGATGTTGTCGCCGGTATTTCCTCCGCTGTCGCTATCAGAGGAACTGTCAT